>PDZU01000032.1 GCA_002753095.1 Magnetococcales bacterium | reverse complement strand
GGAGCGGGTGGTCAGGGGCCAGATGGGAGATGAAAAATGGATGAAATTGTTGCAGATTTGCTGAAATTGGCCGAGCAGGGTGATGCAGATGCCCAGTTCAAGCTGGGCTTCATGTATGCCAAAGGGATCACGGTTGCCATGGATGGTCGCGAGGCGTTCAAGTGGTTGGGCAAGGCGGCCGAGCAGGGGCACACGGGGGCCGATTTTGAGCTGAAACTGTTACAGTCGTCGGCCAACGCCTAGCATTGGTTTGGGCGCTGGTGCCGCAATCCGCTTGGGCAGGAGCGCCAAGGGGCAGGTATTTAAGCTTTCTGTTGGCTGGCTGGGTGCCAGACGGGATCTTCCGCTTCTCATACCATGTAAAAACAAGTGGCGGTTGCAAAAAAGAGGTAATCGTGCAAGGGGGATGGGAGCCATGCGGGCGTTTGCGGTGACTTGATTTTCCCGGCGTCTGGGCGTAGTGTTGCCGCTGGTGCGGGCAGGGGGAGGCTGGCAACACCACCGCAAATCGGCTGGCCATTACGAGTATCACTCAATCGACACAGAAGGATACGGCGGTTATGGATGAAGGAACGGTGGCGAGTACCTCTGCTTCGAGCAGGCCGGTTCCGTTGCGCATTTCGGACGAGTTGGTGGTGCCGCAATACCTGGAGCAGACCTATTGGTGGGCCTATCTGCACCCGAAGGGGGTTCGGTTTTTTGAGCGGCAGTGGTTGGTCAATCTGATTTTGTGGGGGAATTTTGCCCGTTTGCGTGATTCTGCTTTGGCGGAGGCGGGGGCGGAGTTGGCGGGGCGGACGTTGCAGGTGGCGTGTGTTTATGGTGATTTTACGCCGCGTTTGGCGCAGCGTTTGGCCAAGGGGGCGCGTCTGGATGTGATAGACGTGGCGCCGGTGCAGTTGGAAAATCTGCGCAGCAAGCTGGACGGCACGACGGAGGTGTATTTGCATCATCAGGATTCGACGGCGTTGAATTTTGCGGATGGTGCGTTTGATCAGGTGATTTTATTTTTTCTGTTGCACGAGCAGCCGGACGAGGTGCGGCGCAAGACGGTGTGCGAGGCCATGCGGGTGGTCAAACCGGGTGGCAAGGTGATTTTTGTGGATTATCATCGGCCTTCGCTGTTCAATCCATTTCGTTACGTCATGATACCCATTCTGTATTTTCTTGAGCCTTTTGCGCTCAATCTTTGGAGGCAGGATATTGTTTCCTGGGCGGTGGATTGTTGTGCCATGCGCCAGTCGGCGCACAGTTTGACCTGCATTGGTCGGGTACACCAGGAGACCTATTTTGGTGGACTGTATCAAAAGGTGGTTCTGGAGCGCATGCATCCTCTGCCTGTCCAGGGTGGATCAGACCAGCCTGCGTGTTGATTGTACAACCCTTTTGCCACGGAATGAGGCGCTACGATGGGAGTACCTTTTACGACCAGTGTCACGATTGGCGAAGAGATTGCCCGTTATGGTTTTCCGGACGGTCATCCTTTTGGGCCGCATCGTATGGGGGTGTTTTGGCAGGAGGCCAGAAGGCTGGGTTTGGATGGATTTGTGACGGTGCATCATCCGGTGGCTGCCACGCGGGAGGAGTTGGAGCGTTTTCATACGCCGGCATATGTATCGTTGGTGCAGTCGTGTTCGGATCGGGGCAGTGGCCTGTTGGACCATGGTGATACGCCTGCTTTTCCGGGGGTTTATGAAGCGGCTTCTCATGTTGTCGGTTCGGCGTTGCAGGCCATGGAGGAGATCATGGCTGGCCGGTGTCGGCGTGCTTTCATTCCCATTGCGGGGTTGCATCATGCGCGCCGTCACATGGCGGGGGGATTTTGTGTATTCAATGATGCCGGGGTGGTGATACACACTTTGCGGGCCAAACATGGGTTGCGCAAGGTGGCTTATGTGGACATTGACGCGCACCATGGGGATGGGGTTTTTTATGGTTTTGAGGATGATCCAGAGTTAATTTTTGCCGATCTGCATCAAGATGGGCGGACGATTTATCCGGGCACTGGATCGCCGGAGGAGCGTGGCAGGGGGGCGGCGGAAGGAACCAAGTTGAACATTTCTCTGCCGCCGGGGGCGGGGGACACGCATTTTGCCCAGGTTTGGCCGCAGGTTGTGGCTTTTCTGCAGGCGCACAAGCCAGAGTTTATTATTTTGCAGGCTGGTACGGATTCGATTGCCGGGGATCCCTTGACGCAGTTGCGGCTTTCGCCTGCCACGCATTTTTTGGTGGCGACCCGATTGGTGCAGTTGGCGGAGTCGTTTGGCCATGGGCGGGTATTGGCTTTGGGTGGGGGTGGGTATAATGCCAACAATATTGCCAAGGGTTGGTGTGAGGTGGTGCGGGCTTTGGTGGAGACGCCGGTCAGGCCGGTAGGGGTTGGTTGATGACCTGTTGGCGACTGTTTTGGAACAGGGAGGAGAGATGAGCGGGTTTTGGCGCAACGTCAGCAGGGGTGGAGTAGGGGTGCTGGGTGTGTGGCTGCTGTTGGCGGGTGGCTCGCTGCAGGCCATGCAGGAGGTGCCGCCTGTCTCGGAGGCGGTTGCGGTGCAGTCTGCGGCGGAGGTTGCGGCGCCTGTTCCGTTGGAGTTGCAGCAGAGTGGTGGGGTGAATGCAGCGGCAGAGGATGTGTTGGATACGGTCACTGTTTCTGAGTCGCCGCCGCAGGTGATTGGGGAAGAGCCGGACCAATTGGCTGGTGCGGGTTCTGTTGCCGAGGGTGGGGCAGTGACGGGTGCCACGGAGCAGCCTTTGGGGGATGTGGTTGCGGACGAGGCGCGGGGTGTTGCTGTAGAGGGTTCTGCGTTGGTGGAGAGTTTGCCGGTTGTTGAGGGGGGTGTGTCTCCAGAGGTACCGGTTGTTGCGGAGGTGGTTCCAGAGGTACCGGTTGCTGCGGAGGTGGTTCCAGAGGTACCGGTTGTTGCGGAGGTGGTTCCAGAGGTACCGGTTGTTGCGGAGGTGGTTCCAGAGGTACCGGTTGTTGCGGAGGAGTCTGCACCGTCTGTTGTGGACAATGGCGGCGATTTTGCGGTGGGCGGTGCTGTGGAAAATGGGCAGTTGAGTAGTAGTCAGAGTGGGGGGGAGGCTCTGAAGGCTTCGGTATCCTCTTTTTGTGCGATCAAGCGACCTGCCGTCAAGCCGGTTCCTGTTGTCCCGCCGCCCTGGGTAGTGGCCAATATGCGTTATTTTGGGCAATTTTGTGCCTCGTGTCATGGCATGCTGCCGCCTGAGCAGGTGGATGGGTTGTTGCGTCGCAATGCCCAGCGTTGGGCTGGGCCGCCTTCTGGATATTATGCTCCCTGGTTTTGGAATGCGCCCTGGTCATCGGGTGGATGGAATGGGCTGCAGGGCAGGGGAGGGAGTGGGCGGTGAGTGGTTTCATGATTGCGGCGGATGAGCGATTTTTGCCGCCGGGTACGGTGGCCTTGGTTGGTGCCGGGCCTGGTGACCCTGATTTGTTGACGGTTGCGGCGTTGAAGGCGATGCATGCGGCGGATGTGGTGGTGCATGATGCGTTGGTTTCGCCGACCATCATGCAACTGATTCCGAGTGGTACGGAGGTGATTTCTGCGGGCAAGCGTGGGGGCAATCCCAGTTCCACCAATCAGGCGGATATTTGCGATACGTTGGTGAGTTTGGCCAAGGCAGGGCGGCGGGTGGTGCGTTTGAAGGGTGGGGATCCTTTTGTTTTTGGTCGGGGTGGTGAGGAGGCGTGTCGTCTTTTTGCCGAGGGGATCTCTTTCCGTATTATTCCGGGTTTGACCTCTGGCATTGCTGGACCGGCTTATGCGGGGATTCCGATTACCCATCGTGCTGTGAACGCCAATGTGGCCTTTATCACGGGTCATGAGTCGGCGGAGAACAGTGGTTTCCGGGAGGGGGAGGAGGAGTTGAGTTCCCGCCTGGATTGGGAGGGGATTGCGCGTACTTTTCCGGTGTTGGTGTTGTATATGGCGATGCGTAATTTGCCTCAGGTGAGCAAGCGTTTGATTGCGGCTGGGCGTTCTGCCGAGACCCCCGTTGCGTTGATTCAGTGGGCGACGACGCCGCAGCAGCGCACGTTGGTGACCAATTTGGGGCGTTTGGTGGAGGATGTGAACGCCTGTGATTTGAAACCGCCTGTGATTATTGTGGTGGGTGAGGTGGTGCGGTATCGGGAGATGATGTCCTGGTTTGCCGATGAGACGATTCGGGTCTGAGGCGTATCGTACATTATTTATCTTCCGTATCTCCCCGATTGTTATCTATCTATCTATCTTCCGTATCTCCCCGATTGCTGCGGGGTGCAGGGGCGGTCACCGCCCCTGCTGGGTGCAGGGCAAAGCCCTGCTTGTAATGCAAGGCTTCGCCCTGCACCCAGCAAGGCTTCGCCCTGCACCCAGCAAGGCTCCGCCCTGCACCCGCCAGGGGCGATGATCGCCCCTGGACCCCGCAGAAATTTTTAAACGTTTCAGCCCCTATCTATGCATTCTGCATGGCCGACAGCTCCGCATTGGTAAAACGCAACCGAGCCGAAAGCACCTTGGCCAAACGCAGGAATACCTTGAGCCCCAAGTGAGGATGCGTCTGCGTCAGTTGATCGAAACGACTACGCGAGAGAATATAAATGTCAGTCGGTTGATCAGCAATCGCATCGGTGGAACGCTTGCCCCGATCCAAAAAGGCCATGTCACCAATAAAATGGCCACGCCCAAAAATGGCCAACAGACGATGCTTGTCTTCATCCAAAGGCAACAAAATACGCACCGAACCACGCCGGATAATGTAAAGCTCGTCCCCTTCATCCCCCTGACGAAAAACCGCCTCCCCAGGCTGCAAGGAACGCTCCTCAACAATGGACTGCAACAGATCCAAAGTGGCCTCCTTGGTGTCAAAACCACGTAACAGAGGAATCTGCGCCAAAGAGAGAGACTCCTCTTCGTTGTGATCGACCTGATGATTCTCTAGCAAGATTTGATCTTCTACCCACTCCAGGGCTTCATCGAGAGAAGGGAAAAGATGCAAATCATCCGGTCGCAACAAACCCATTTGCGCAAAATAAGTGCGCAAATCTTGACCAGTGGAAAGGTGAACCGGCAAGTCACAATAGATCAAATGCCCGTTGCGCTCCTTCAACATGGCCTCAATCTGTTCCAGCATATGTACAGCCGTAAAGTCCACCGATTGCACCCGCCGCATGTCCAGAATTAAATAACGACAGGTTCGAATGGCACCCTCCAGTTGCGAGAAAAGTTGATCAGTGGTGCCAAAGAAAAGGTTGCCCTGTACCTCGCAGACCGTCGTATGTACCCCGTGACTGGCCAGAATCTCCTTCTCCTCCGGCAAACGGTTGCGCTTGGAAGAGAGATGATCACCCTGCACAAGACGACGTACCACCGAACTGCGTACCTGCTCACGCAAAAAGAGCAACATGGCCAAAGCAATGCCCGTGCCGGAGGCCGCAATCAGGTTGAAACGCAAAGCCACAAAAATGACCGAAGCAATGACAAAAAAGTCGAGCAAAGTCGATTTTTGCCGCAAAAGCTGGAAACTGTGCCAGTCAAACATGCGGATGCCCACAACAATCAAAATACCCGCCAAAGCAGAAATGGGTACCCAACTGATCAGCGGCGAAAGAAAAAGCAGTACAGCCAATGCCCCGATGCCCTCAAAAACACCAGAAAAACGGGTCTTGGCACCACTGTTGAGGTTGACCAAAGTCGCACCCATGGTGCCCGCACCCGGCATGCCCCCCGCCAGAGCCGTGACCAAGTTGCCAACACCCTGGGCAATCAACTCCTGATTGGAACGGTGCCGACTACGGGTCAGCGCATCCATCACCACACAGGTCTTCAACGTGTCGATGGAAAGCAAAATGGACAGGGTCAAAGCCGGTACCAGCAAAACCGCCAGATCAGAGAAATGAATCTGACTGATGGAATCCCAACGCCCATGCATGCTGCCGACCAGGGATTGCATGTCGATGGTGATCGGTCCAATCAACAAAGCGTTGCCAGCCAATTGATAGAGCTCTGGCCGGGCTAAACCGATGCCGAAATAAACCGCCATGCCAGCCAACAAACCCAAAATGGGGGCCGGCAACTTTTTGGTGATGCGTGGAGCCAACAACATAACCGCAATGGTGGTTACCCCCACCGCAATGCCAGTCATTTGCCACATCGATGGACTGACTACCCCAACCCAAGGATTGGTTCCCTTGGGTAGTCCCAACAGCTTGGGTACCTGACTGACAAAAATGATGGTGCCAACACCGCTCAAATAGCCGGAAACCACCGGAAAGGGGATGTATTTGATTAGCTTGCCACCGCCCAACGCACCATACAGAAATTGCAACAGACCAGAGAGCAAAGCCACCACAGTCAGCAGCAGCAAAATGCGGTCTGGGCTAAGCGGTTCGGAAAACCCCCTGCCCGCCAGCATGTCGGCGATAATGGCCGCCAGCACCGCAGCAGCCGGCGCACAGGGAGCAGTGATTAAACGCGGTGCACCACCCAATACCGGCGAAACAAGACCTAGAGTAACCGTACCAATGATGCCAGTCATGGCAGCAAAACCCACATATTCCGGCCCAAGAGCGACATAACCCGCCAAACCATAGGCGATGGCCGACGGCAGGGCAACCAATACGGCAGTCAATCCCCCCCAAAAGTCCCCAATCAGGTTGTCCTTGCTGAGAGTCGCCATGGATGGCTCCTTAACAGGTTGGTGTGAATAAAATTGCAAGATTGTTGCAGGTTGTTTCCAGTGTTGCAAGAATAATTCAAGGCAAGAATAAATAAAGAGGAAAGATGTGTCTGCTTCTTGCGGTGCCTTGCGGGAGAAAATCCTTTTCCCGTGGGATAAAGTGGGCCACAATGGCCACGACGCGCGCGGGAAGCAGGAACGTGCGCCGTTTTCGACGATGGTCGGTGGTGGTGTCAGGAGTGATCGTGCAGATGATGGTCTCATTTTTACCGGCAGGGATGGATCGCAGCGCTGCCTTGCTGGGGAGTTACGATCCTTTTTTGGTCATTCTTTCGATGTGGGCAGCCTATTTGGGCGCTTTTTCCGGCATGGCGGTGATTCGCCCCATGCGTCGGGAAGAGAATCCGCTGATGCGGCGCATTTGGTTGATTTTTGGTGCCACCGCCTTTGGCTGTGGTGTTTTTGCCATGCACTTCGTTGGCATGCTGGCATGGCGCCTGCCCATTCTGGTGCAGTATGACCTCAATCTGACCGTATTGTCGGCCTTGCCAGCCATTTTTTCGGCGGGCTGGATGTTGCACTGGATCAGTCGCGGCGGACGCAACAACCGGTACATGCTGTTGGGCGGATTGGTGGGCGGCGTGGGTATCGCCTTGATGCACTATCTGGGCATGTTGGCCATGCGCCTGGAAGCCAGCATGATGTTTGATCCGCTGCCTTTGGTCTTGGCCATTGTCATCACGATTTTATTGGCCATTTTGGCTGTTTATGCCCGTCGTTTGGCGCGGCGGATCGGTCTGGACCCGGATGGGGGGCTGGGACGGCAATTGGCCCCGATGATCATGGCCCTGGCCATCTCCGGCATGCATTTTTTTGCCATGGGCGCCACCAGCTTTTTCCCCGATCAACCGATCAAAAATGCCACAGCAACCTTGCTCGATCCGCTGGTGCTGGGCATGGGGTTGGCCATCCTCTTTTTTGTTTTGATTGGCTCCTCGTTGCTGTCCCTCTATCTGGTGGGTAATCAACGCGAGTCGGAAGGGCTCTTTTTCGTCTTTTCCAGCCTGTTGCAGGCGGAACATCGCCCGGTGTTCGCCAAAACCCTGGCCATCGCCCTGGGCGTGCTGACCCTGGTCTCCTGGGTGGCCGTCTATACCAACGATATTACCGAAGGGCTGTCGAAAAAATATGAACGGGCCCTGGAACTGGATCGGGTGGTCAAGGCGGCAGCCAACGATTTTTCCGCCATCTTCTTTGACCTGAACATGATTGTCGGGGGGGGCGATTTAAGCGAATTTTTGGATAAAAATGATCTGGCCTCGCGGGAACGTCTGACCAGACAGTTTCTCTTTATGGCCCAGGAGCGCGGTGTCTATGATCAAATTCGCCTACTCGACGAGGAGGGCAAGGAGATCATTCGGGTCCACGCCGGCAAGGAGGGGTGTGTCACCGTGGCTCCGCCCTTTTTGCTGCGCCATCAGGCCGAACAGGAGGAGTTTCTCCATACCCGTCATCTGGCGGAAGAAGAGCGCTATGTCTCCCGTTTTGAACTGTATAGCGAAAATGGTGTGGTGGTAGAGCCTCATAAGCCTGTTTTACGCTTTGCCGCGCCGGTGTTTGACCTGTGGGGACGGCGGCGGGGCGTGGTGGTGCTGCACTATCTGATTGCCCCCCTGCTGCAGACCATACGCGGCCTCAACCATGGCAATCTGGTTTATCTGATCGATCAGGAAGGGCAACTGATCTTTAACCCGGATGACAGTGAAAGGGGGGTACTGCTGCGGCCACAACCGGTCACCTTTGCCAGCAAGTTTCCTTCCATCTGGAATATTGTCAAAAATCGTCGGTTTGGCGAATTTCAGGCCAGTCGGGGATCGTTCATTTTTCAACAGTTGACCCTGGCCCGCTCCGAGGGCAGCGCTGACCGGCTTGGCAAAGCACCACCCAGTTGGAAGGTGATCGTCGAAGTGGAAGAGGTGGAGTGGTCGTTGCGTACCCTCAAAGAGCACCCTATCGCGATGATTATTTTTGTGTGTGGGGTGTTGCTGAGCTTTTTTACCGCCTGGATTGTCACGCTGTTTATTGTCTCGCACCGTCTGTCGGAAAAGGCCGCTGCCGATGCCCTGCGCGAGCTGGAATTGCAAAAATTGGCCCTGGATGAACATGCCATTGTCTCCACCACCGATGTGAGCGGCAACATCACCTATATCAACGATAAATTTGTTGCCATCAGCGGCTATAGCCGTGAAGAGCTGATTGGCCGCAACCACCGTCTGGTCAAATCCAACGAACACTCTCCCGCTTTCTATCGCACACTGTGGCACACCATTCTCAGCGGTCAGGTTTGGCATGGGGAGATCAAAAACCAGGCCCGTGATGGCTCCGAGTATTGGGTGCGGGCCACCATTGTGCCCTTCCTCAACGACAAAGGCAGGCCGCTCAAGTATGTCTCCATCCGCACCGATATTTCGGCCATGAAGGCCATGGAGCACCATCTGTTGATCGCCAAAGAGGAGGCAGAAGCGGCTACCCAGGCCAAAAGCGATTTTCTCGCCAATATGAGTCATGAAATTCGCACGCCGATGAATGCCATCATCGGTCTGAGCTATTTGTGTCTGCAGACCACCTTGACCAGTCGCCAGCAGAACTATATCCGCAAGGTGCATGGGGCAGCGACTTCGTTGTTGCGCATCATCAACGATATTCTTGACTTTTCCAAAATCGAGGCTGGACGTCTGGACATGGAACAGATTCCTTTTTCCCTGTCGGAGGTGCTGGAAAATGTGGTCTCGATGACTGTCCTAAAGGCACAGGAAAAACAGTTGCCGCTGTTGATCGAGCTGGATGAGGCCATTCCGGCGGATTTGTTGGGTGATCCGCTGCGTTTGGGGCAGATTTTGCTCAATCTGACCAACAATGCCATCAAATTTACTGAGCAGGGCGAAGTGAGCGTGCGGGTAGCGTTGCTGGCGCAAGAGCGTGCCGGGGTACGCTTGCTGTTTACGGTGCAGGACACCGGCATCGGTATGAGTGCCGAGCAGGTTGCGGCCCTGTTTCAGCCCTTTACCCAGGCGGACAGTTCGATTACCCGCAAATTTGGTGGCACGGGCTTGGGGTTGACCATTGCCCGCCGTTTGGTGGAGATGTTGGACGGTTCCATCCGGGTGGAGAGTGTGTTGGGGCAGGGCAGTCGTTTTATTTTTGATGTGCATTTGGCTGTGGCGGAGGCGGGGGCGAGCCAGAGGGGGGATTCCGTCACGACGGAGGGCGGGGTACATGGGGCGATTGCCCGTCTATCCGGGGCGGTGGTTTTGGTGGCCGAGGACAATGAGATCAATCAGCAGGTGGCCCAAGAGTTGTTGGAGCAGGCCAATATCCGCGTTTTGTTGGCCCGTAACGGTCGCGAGGCGCTACAGATGGTGCAGCAGCAGGCGGTGGATGGGGTGTTGATGGATCTGCAGATGCCGGTCATGGATGGGTTGACGGCCACCCGGCAGATGCGCCAGGATCCCCGTCTGCAGCAATTACCGATTCTGGCCATGACGGCCAATGCGCTGAGCAGTGACCGGGAGCGCTGTTTGGCGGCGGGCATGCAGGACCATTTGGCCAAACCGTTGGATCCGACCACGCTCTATATGACGTTGGCGCGCTGGATTCGCCCGGCAGTGCCGCAACCGTTGCCTGCGGCAGAACGGGCGGCAGGGGTGGCAGAGGGAGCGGTTCTGGAGCAGGCGCTGTTCCAGTGTGACGGTTTGGATGTGCAGGCCGGTTTGCAGCGCATGAATGGCAATCGCAGTGGATATTTCGCCCTGTTGGGTAAATTTCGCGCCAATCAAGGGGGGGCTGGGGTAGCCATTCAGGGTGCCATTGAGGCCGGACAACGGCAAGAGGCGGAGCGTTTGGCCCATACATTGAAGGGTGTCGCCGCCTCGGTAGGGGCGGGTACGGTGCAAGAGAAGGCTGGTCGGGTGGAAGAGGCGTTGCGCAGCGGTGTGGCGGGGGCGGCGTTGCAGGGGTTGGTCAGCGCAATGAACCTGGTGTTGCAACAGTTGTGTACGGTTTTGGATCGTCATTTGCCTTTGTCTGCGCAAGGAACGGAAGGCCCCCCGCTTGATGGGGTGGAGAGTGCAGAGCAGTGGCAGCACTGGTTGTTGTTATTGCGTCAGGTACGGCAGCAGTTGGCGGTGTTTGATACCGAGGTGGAGCACAGTTTGGCGGCGTTACGGATGGCGTCTCATTCGGAGAGTACATTGAATTGGGTTGTCCAGTTGGAACAGCAGGTGGCGTTGTATGATTTTGAGGGAGCCATGGCCACCGTGCAGCGGGCAGCCAGCCATTTTGATGTGTTGGAGCAGGTGATGAATGGTTGATTTGTCGGGAGGGTTTCGTGTACTGTTTTTCAAATTTTTTGAAATTAACATAAACAGCTAGGTCATGATCGTTTCGTCCACCACCGCAACCGTCTTGGGGAGCAGGCCGCATGAAAAAAAACCATCATCATCCACTGGAAGTGGGCGACATTTTTGAGCTGCCTGTGGAGAAGATCCGTCCCACGCAATTTTCCATCGGGTTGGTTTCGGTGGATTGCAAGCGGCGTCAGATTGAGCGGGAGATGGCGCGCGACCGTTTGGATGAGTTCTTGCGCATGGAGGGGCGTTTGGTCCCGGTTGTTTTGGGTCCGAATCGGGAGATGTATATCACCGACCATCATCATCTTTCCACGGCGGTCTGGCGGGCGGATATTCCGCATGGGCAGAAGTATGTATACGGCTATGTGTTGCACGATTGGTCGGCGAAGGATGGGGACCATTTTTGGCACGATATGATTGAGAACAATTTTACCTGGTTGTATGACGACAAGGGCGAGGGGCCGCTCAATCCCTATCTGTTGCCGAAGAGTATTGCCGACATTCTCAATGATCCGTATCGCACGTTATCGCGTTGGTTGCGGGATTGCGGATGTTACACCAAGGACTCCTTGAAGGAGAAGACGCAGGCGGTGGATATTACGCAGAAATATCTGCCGAGCAGCCAGGCCAAGGCATTTTTCATTGAGTTTCGTTGGGCCAATTTTCTGCGGGCCAACGTGAAGTTGAAGTTGAAAAAGGCTGATTTTTCCATGACCTGTGCCACCATGCCCTATTCATCGTTGTACATGAACAAGGAGGTGGATGCGTTGATTGATGCGTTTGATGTGGTGGTATCGTTGATTGGCTGCAAGCAGTTGCAGGAGGTGACGTATGACAAGGATGGTTGTTTGGTCAAGGCAGGGCAGGTAGACCATCCGCACCGTCGCCAGAGTGACCCGGAGATGGCAGAAGATGGGCATGTGAAGTAGGCGCGTATCGATAAAGTTCCAAGGGGTCCAGGGGAGATTATCTCCCCTGGCGGGTGCAGGGCAGCGCCCTGCTGGAATGGCGCGCTTTGTATGGCGCATGAAGTGAGATTTGACGGTCACGGTGTGCGGTAGCACGTTCAAACCACACCCAACCCCAAAGCCACGGCGATGATCAACAAAAGAAGCCCAGTGCCTTTTTGTACCGTGGCCATGGTGACTTTGCGCAAAAACCTCTTGCCGATGATGATCCCCATGAAAGCCCCGAGTGTGGCGGCGCCCACAAGGGGGGCAACGCTGGCCGTGATCATCGCCGCTGTACCAACAGCAAATATGTTACCGTACACCAAGAGACGGCTGGCATCCACCAATAAGCCGATCCAGGCATTGCTCCCCACAAACTGTTCGGTGGAGAGGCTGGCCTTGCTCAGAAAGGCAGAGCGCAGCGCCCCCTGATGTCCAGACAGCCCACCGAAAAAGCCAGAAAGAATACCGCCCAAAGGCAAATAACGGCGATCAAAACGCTTCTCACGTGGGCCGGGCAACAGTTCAAGCAGAGCAAAACCCAGCATCAACAGGGCCATGACCAACTTGATCGGGGTAATCACCGCCTCTCGTCCGGCCAAATCATACCGCACAATCTCACCCATGTTGCCCATGACACCCAACAGGGCGGCACCCGCAAAAGCGGCGGCGATGGCAGGCACACCAAAGCGCAGCACCAACTCCCGGTCTACATGGCGGCCCAAGGCCATGACCTTGAAAAGATTGTTGCTGAAATGTACGACAGCCGTGGCTGCCACAGCCGTCTGCAGCGGCAAAAATAACGCAAAAATCGGCATTAACACCGTACCCAAACCAAAGCCAGAATAAAGCGTTGTCAGAGAGACAATGCAACTCACAGCCGCAATAACAATCAGATCCATTGAATTCTCCTCGTATTGATCATGCACCGGTCAACTTCTACAGTGGGGTTGTACTGACCTCCCGGCACATTTCACGGGCCTGCTCAATGACCAGTTGCAGCACCTTGTTCCCCTCCGGGGTAAGAAAATAACGTTTGCGTGACTTTGGGCCTCTGCTTTTATCCTGTTCACTGCGCAGCCAGCCATTTGTCTCCATGCGATTGAGTAGTGGGTACAGCGTGCCGGGACTGACGTCATAGCCATGCTGGCGCAACTCCTGCAACATCCAATGGCCCACCACGCCCTCTTTGGCCGCATGATGCAGAATGTGGACTTTCCAAAATCCCAGTAAAATTTCCCTGAGTACACGTTTTTGCTGCTCATCCATGATCGTGTTTTCCCTGGTTGCATTGTTGAATCTGAGTCGACTATCCATTATGTTCATCCATCGTAATCGATATTCGATATATAGTCAAGCGCCATTGCACGGTCGGGTGCATAGTCAGGCATATCATATCACATTACATAAACGATTGACGATATATAGGCTGCTCCAGTACCATGGCCTTGCTGCGGGCAGGATCATCTCACATCCAAAACAGGGGGAACAACCATGGCCAACCTCTCCATTAAAGCTCGGATCCATCTGACTGCGTTGGGGATATTTCTTTTCAGCACCCTGCTGATGGGATTTTTCACTCTGCAGTCACAAACAACACAGTTATCGCACACGACGCATGAGCGTGCTACCCGAACCCTAAGTTTGTTTCCAGTACAGGTCAGCTCAGACGCCGAAGGGTTGGCCAAAGCCCATGTCGGCCTGACCCGCAAAACCGAATTGTTGCGTCTGTTTGCCGCCAGAGATCTCGACGGCCTTCGTTCCGAGGCCAAACCCATTTTTGATGAACTCAAAAGCCAATTTCGCATTACACATATGTATTTTATTACCCTGGAGGGAACGGTTTTTCTGCGGGCGCATGGCGAAAAGCGGGGGGATACGCTCAACCGGGTCACCTACAAACAGGCTGCTTCCACTCTGCGCCCGGCGAGCGGAATCGAAATGGGTAACAAATTTTTCTCGTTGCGCAGTGTACATCCCATTTCTTTGGACGGAAAACAGATTGGCTATTTGGAATTGGGTCAGGAGATCGACCATATCTTTGGCAATGTCAAGGCGATGACGGGGGATCATTTGAGTCTGTTCTTGACCCAGGCGTTTATGCAGGGCAACAAGGTTGAGTTGCGACACCCGTCGGTGGGCAATTTTGGTTTGCTTGAGACGACGCAGGCGGAGACGGCGCTTGCTCTGGCGGAAAAATTGGGCAATCTGCTGGAACAGGGTTTGAAAAACACGGTGTTGACAGATGTGGCGCTCAACGGTCTCTGGTATACAACGGGCGTGGCCCCCTTGCGGGATGCCTCTGGGTCCATCGTCGGGCTTTTGTTGACACACCACGATGTTACCCCGTTGCGCAACGGGGTTTGGCACACGATCTGGATGAATTCTGGTCTGTTTGCGCTGGTGTTGGTGATGGCCGGTATCGTGCTCTATCTATCCATTCGGGAGCGTTTGGCTAAATTTGCCGAGTTGCGGAACACCATCCAGCAAGTGACTCTTGACTGGGATTTGACCAGACGTGTCTCTTGCGCCAAGAACGATGAACTGGGTTCTGTTGTGATCGGATTTAATCAGTTCATGCAGCGGTTGCACAGCGTGGTGGGTGAGGTCAAAACCATTGTCACGTCGGTGGTCAGTGGCAGTGGAGACATTCAGGTTGTGGCCAGTCGTCTCTCGACTGGGGCTGCATCGCAGGCGGCCAGTGTGGAGCAAACCTCCTCGTCCATGGAGCAGATGAGCGCCAATATTCAACAAAATGCGGAAAATGCGCGGCACACCGAGGCGATTGCCCGTCAGGCGGCGTTGGATGCCCAAGAGAGTGGTGCCGCAGTCATCGAAGCGGTCAAGGCAATGAAAGAGATTGCAGAAAAAATTTCCATCATTGAGGAGATTGCCCGCCAGACCAATCTGCTTGCTTTAAACGCTGCCATTGAGGCGGCGCGCGCCGGAGAACATGGCAAAGGCTTTGCCGTGGTGGCCGCTGAGGTGCGTAAATTGGCGGAACGCAGCCAAACGGCTGCAGGCGAGATCGGCAGTTTGTCTCTCTCCAGTCGTGAGGTGGCCGAACGGGCGGGACGCATTATGGGCAAACTGGTGCCGGATATCCAAAAGACGGCTGAGTTGATTCAAGAAATTGCCTCCTCCAGCCGCGAACAGAATCAAGGAGCAACCCAGATCAACGCGGCCATCCAGCAGATGGACCAGATTATCCAGCAGAATGCCACATCCTCCAATGAAATGGCGGTCACCTCCGAGCAATTGGCCAGACAAGCCGAAACATTGGCCCAGGTGGTCGCACATTTTCAGTCAGGGGGGAGAGAGAGGGGTGCCAAGATGGAGCAGGTCAGTCAGAAATTATCGCGGCCCGCAGCCTCTGTACCCTCTGCAAAACAGTCCACTCGATCGCAGGTGAAGGCGATTGCCGTACACGCCAGCGATGATGCGTTTGAAAAATTCTGAGATGTGGTGTGGGGGCATGGCTTAATCCCTGCACCCGCCAGGGGCGATGATCGCCTCTGGACCCAGCAGAAATTTTTAAAGATTTCAAACGTTTGGAGCATACTCATTGTCGTGGGGTTACGCCGAACGGCGCACCGTGTGGCGGCGCAGACTGTAGACGTAGGCCAGCACTTCGGCCACCGCCTTGAAAAGATCCTGCGGGATGGGATGGCCCAACTCCACCTCCTTGTAAAGCGTCCGGGCCAAAGGGGGATTTTCCACAATGGGCACGCCCTTTTCCTGGGCGATGGCCCGGATACGGGCGGCAATCTCGCCGCGCCCTTTGGCAGTAACCACCGGGGCCCGCATCTCGCCCTGTTTGTAGAGCAGAGCGGTGGCAAAATGGGTCGGGTTGGTGATCACCACATCGGCTTTGGGTACCTCTTCCATCATCCGGCGCCGCGCCAATTCTCGCTGAATCTGCCGGATGCGCCCCTTGATCAGTGGGTCGCCCTCCATCTGCTTTTGTTCGTCTTTAATCTCCTGCTTGGTCATGCGCAACTCATCGTTGTAATGAAAACGCTGATAGCCATAATCAAGCAGTGCAATGGCCAAAAAGGTACCTGTGACCACCCGCAAGATGGCCATGCTCTCTTCGCCCAAGGTGGTGACAAACCCCTCCACCGATCCAGAACTCAGTTGCATCAGTTGATCGACATCATCCTTCATGGCCCAGTAGACGGCATAGGAGATGACAGCGATTTTTAGAGTGGATTTGATCAGTTCCACCAGGGAGCGGAGGGAAAACATGCGGGCCAGACCGCTCAAGGGATTGATCTTGGAAAAATTGGGAATGATCGGTTCCCAGGAGAGGAGAAAACCATGCTGGATGGCCGAAGCGGCGATGCCCAACAGCAAAAAACCGGCAAAAAAAGGGGCCAACTCCAACAAAACAGTGGCAATGCTCTCTTCAAGCAGTTTGACCAGACCAAAGGGGGTCATATCCTCCTGCAGAGCCCCCCCGAAGAAAAAACGCATATGCTGCTGCAAATCTTGCCACAACTGTTTGCCCTGAAAGAAAAAAAGCAGAGTGGCGGCCAGAAAGACGAAGGCGGTGGAGACCTCACGGGAGTTGATTACCTGCCCTTTTTCGCGGGCGTCGGAGAGACGTTTGCCGGTGGGGTCTTCGGTTTTGGAATCCTTGTCGGTATCTTCGGCCATGATGGTTCCGTCAGCGCAAGAGCAGGAAGGTGGTGCCGATGGCCTGATTCATGGCCCGCATGAGCACCTCACCCGCCACGCTCAGGTAGAGACCCAGCACCAGCAGGCCGATAATCTGGGCCAGAGGCATCGAGAGAAAAAAGACCTGGATCTGCGGCGAGGCTTTATTGATCAACCCCATGCCCAGGTAGAGCATTTTGGTGAAGGCGACGACGGGGGCCGCCAGGAGCAGAGCCAGCTTGAACATGTCGAGCAGGGCCAGCAGAGCCCCCTCAAGGAGGCTGTTGGCGGCTGGCAGAGCGTGTCCCAGAGGCAATGTCTGGAAAGAGCGCACAAAACCATCCAAAATCAGATGGTGGCCATCCAGGGAGAGAAACAGCATCAAACCAGTCAGATAAAGAAGGTTGCTGAGCACACCCTCTTGTAGTCCAGAGGTGGGATCCATGACCATGGCCATCGAGAGCCCCATTTGAAAGCCCATCAGGCTGCCGGCTACCTGGGTGGCAAAAAGAATCCAGTGGATCATCATGCCGATGATCGCCCCAATGGCCATTTCGGTAAAAACAGCCTGGAAGATACGCCACAGATTGCCATCGCCTTCGTGCGGCCAAGGGCTGACCAACGGATAGATGACCACAGTGATGACCATGATCAGGATGGCCTTGCTGCGACTGGGACCAGCAGTCCGGGAGAAAAAAGGGGCAGTCAGAAAAAGGCCGGAGATGCGCACCATGATGAGCATCATCCGTTCCACCTCACCGATCCGAAAACCAAGAAAATCCATTAAGGCCAAGGGGTCCATTGGACTCTCCGGGCGGCGTCAGCGCAAAACCGCCGGAATGGCGAAAAAAAGGCGGTTGAAATAGTCCATCAGGGTCTGGATCA
Source organism: Magnetococcales bacterium (assembly GCA_002753095.1). GTDB lineage: Bacteria > Pseudomonadota > Magnetococcia > Magnetococcales > Magnetaquicoccaceae > Magnetaquicoccus. Next base: position 13,175 of record PDZU01000032.1, on the reverse strand, counting down.
TCCAGGGCAGGGTGAGAATCATGGCCAGAAAGGTGGCCAGAATTTTGGGGATAAAGGTCAGAGTCATCTCCTGGATCTGGGTGACCGACTGAAAAAGAGAGATGATGATACCGACGATCAGGGCGGTCAGCAGCATGGGGGCTGAAATCAGCAGGGCCACCTGCACGGCATCGGTGACCAATCCTATGACGGTTTCTACGGGCATTGCCGGACTCCTTTGCATCCTGAATGACCATTCCGAGGGCACGAGGTATTTCGGAACAGTCCACGCCAATCGACAGTTTAACGCAACTGCTCCTGGAGATCACCGGAAAAGGTGCAGCCCGGAAAAAAAAGGCGTACCGAGAAATCGATTATCCTTTGCCGTCAATCTGCCGATCTATAGCACAGGGAGCGTTTACTGCCGGGCTGTTCCGGTGGTATCCTGCAGGAAGAGTTTTGGGCTGCACCAGGGTGCATCGACCGGGAGGGTATACATGTTACAACTGACGCGTCAATTAACGAAAAAGAGTGTGTTGGCTGTGCTGGCCATCGGTGCTACTTTCCTGGTGGCGGTTCCGGCGCAGGCCCGTCTGGCCAACTGGTATCCAGAGACTCAGGTGGAACAACTGGAGCAGATGGATACCCTCAACAACCAACTGCAGGAGTTGGACGCCTTGCGCGAGGCGCAACTGGCCGATCGGAGCCGTGCCGAAGAGGTGATGGCCGATCTGTTGGATCAGTTGCAGATGGCCGACGAGGATCTCAAAAGCTATCGCAAGCCGTTGCAGGAGGCCAGTGAGCGCTATCATCGCGTGCAGTCGATCGGAGTGAGCGATCCGTTGGTCAACCTGGAGGGCGAACGCCAACTGTATCTGCAGATCAAGCGCGAGCGGGAGGCGGGTATCAGCGACCGGCAAGAGCGGATCAACTGGTTGAACCAGCAGATTCGCAAGGCGTCACAAAACCTCACCGATGCCCGGCAGCGCATGACCGTGACCTTGAGCCAGATCGATCGGTTGTGGAAGCACCGTGAGATCATCAACAAAATTGTCTTTGTGCGCGTGGTCAACGACTGATCCCCGCGCCTTTGGGCGCGCATGCCAGAAGCTGTACACAAAACGGGCTGTCGAAAATCGCTTTCGACAGCCCGTTTTGTGTGTGAGGCTTTGTGTGTGAGGCGGGTTTATTGCAGCAAGCGCATGCTCAGTTGCGTTTCCTGGTTGGCCTGGATCGGCATCGCCTCATCACCGTGTTGGGCGATGGCGTCGCGGGCAATCTGGGCGTTCTCTGCAGCAATTTCCGGGGCAGAGAGTTGCAGTGCCAAACTGTCGGTCTCATCCCGCATCTGCCGCAACTGGGCCAGGGCGGTAATAAACCGGGTTTGCAAGTCGTCCAAATCATGGCGTAACTGACTGACCTTGCCCAGATCCTGGTCAATCCGCGCTGCCTGGGCGCTGGCAATGGCCGACTCCCCCGCCTGCGCCTGTTGCTTGACGACGATACCCAAATCCCGCTGCAGTTCCAAAGCCATTTGCGCCAAATTGTCAATGTGAATGGGCAGCAGGTTTTCCGTCCCGGTCCCGGCCGGATAAAGCTGTCCCTTGACCTGCCCGGTGAGTAACGGTTGGCTGTTGAAACGGGTCTCTTGGGCGATGCGCCAAATATCTTCCGTCAATTTCAGTTGCTCCAGGAAACGTTCACTCAACTGGCGGGCCACGCTACCCCGTTCCGGTTGGCTCAAGGTGCGCATGCGGGAGAGGGCGGCCAACGTACTATCCAAGGCTGCGTCAGCAATCTGGGTCAGGGAAACGGCGTCGTTGGCATCACGCAATAACTGATTTTTTTCCCTGACTTCCGTCATGTGCGGCAGGGCGGTGAATTCACCAAAAAAATCGTCATGGGCTGCCGGCAGATCATGATCAGCCGCATGCTCGCGTGACGGCAACGCTGCGTTGGAGCGGTTGCCGAGACGTCCGTCGTGCGAACTGACCTGTTTGATGAGCAGTGACATGAAGATTACCTTGCCCGCTGGGTAGAACCGTTTACCTTATCCTATCACAAAGAAAATCATCATTGCTACGCTCTTTTTTTCGCACGGCAAGCGCATGTAAAATTGTATGCTACGGTTCTGGGTGGGAGGGCTTCGGCAGAACCAGCAAGATATTGAGCTTATTGTGAATAATGACCCGCGCAACGCGAAACCAGCGCCGGGTTCGCAACGTGCGAATCATGACCGTCTTGCCGGGAAACTCCAGCAACACAAAGGCCAGGGCGAGGAAGACAAATCCCGGCCCAGGTACGCCGGGAATGGCCAGAAGGATCCCGAATATCAACGCCAAAATCCCAAGCAACTGACGCTTGAGAGAGGAGAGTACCCCCAACCCTTCCGGCGGGCTGACATGCAAGAACAATCGTCTGCGCAGTCGCAAGCGGGAGAAAATCATGGCAACAGCGGTTGCAAAGCGTTCCAGACGTTTTCCAACACCCGCCGGTAGCCCTCGGCATTGGGATGAATGCCGTCCACCTGGTTGAGGTTGGAATCCCCAGCCACCCCGTCAAGCAGGAAGGGCAACAGGGGGAGTTGATGCTCGGCGGCCAATTCGGTAAAAACGGCGGCAAAAGCATCGCTGTAGCGCCGGCCATAATTGGGGGGGATCCGCATGCCCGCCAAAAGAGGGCGCACCCCAGCCTGTTTGAGGCGTCCGATTATTTCGCTCAAGTTGTGTTTCATCTCTTGCGTGCTGAGCCCCCGCAAACCATCATTGGCCCCAAGGGCGACAATGGCAATGGTGGGTGTCTCACGCAGCAGCCACTCCAAACGACGCAATCCCCCTGCCGTGGTGTCGCCAGAAAGACCGGCATTGATCACCTGATGGGGAAACCCCTGCTCGCGCAGGCGCTGTTGCAGCAAAGCAGGATAATCATTCCCCGCCGCTACACCATAGCCAGCGGTCAGACTGTCCCCCAGGCAGAGAATCCGGGCAGTCGCTCCGGCAAAATGTGGATAGGTCAACAGGATCACCACCAAAAAAAGAGGCAACAACCGGCGCCAACCCTTGCCATGCCCCAGCAACGGCCACACTCCGGACAACCCAGGAATTGTCCCACTCATGATTCACCTCGACAAGGTTTTCTATTCTGTGATCCATTCGGGCCGCCGCCTACCACTCCTGCACGACATCAGTCTGCAGGTGCCGAGGGGACAAGCCGTCGCCCTGTTGGGTCCATCCGGCAGCGGCAAAAGCACTCTGTTGGCCCTGCTGGCCGGGATAGAACAGCCTGAACAGGGGCGCATCCATCTGGATGGCGTTGAACTGACCGCTCTCTCTGACGATGCACGGGCGCGCTTCCGTCGTCAACGGTTGGGGGTGGTCTTTCAGGATTTTCATCTGTTGCCTACCTTGAGTGCCTGGGAAAATGTGGCCCTGCCGCTGCAACTGGCCGGAGTCGGGGAGGGGCGCACCGAGGCCCTGCAATTATTGCAACAGGTGGGGCTCGCCCATCGCTGTGAACATCGGCCTGCCGAACTTTCCGGTGGCGAGCAGCAACGGGTGGCCATCGCCCGCGCCTTCGTGCATCGCCCGGCCTTGATTCTGGCCGATGAACCGACCGGCAACCTGGATCAACAGACCAGTCGCCAGATTATCGACCTGCTGTTTGACTGTGCGGCAGCGTGGGGCAGCACCCTTTTTTTGGTGACCCACGATGCCCAACTGGCCGGTCGTGCCCAGCGGGCGCTGACTCTGCTGGATGGACGTTTGGAGCCGGAAAAATGTCTTTGAATACTCCGGCAGGCGGGATGGCACGTGTTCTGACGCGCAGTCATGCCCGTTACGTGGTCGCAACGATCTTTTTGTGTGTCACCGTTTTGGTCGCCGTGGCCGCCACGGCCCAACTGCTGCGCAGCGCCATGGCCCACAACGCCCGGCAGTTGTTGGGGGCCGATCTGCGTCTGCAAGCCTCTTGGCCCCTGCCGAGTACCACGCCAGCGCACAGCCTGCCCGACGCCCTGTGGCGCTTTGCCCAAGAGCATCTGGCCGCCCCGGCGCGTCGCCTTTCGCCCAGTCTGGAGTTCAACGCCATGCTGCGCCCGATGCAGAGTGACCGCTCCCTGCTGGTGGAGGTCAAAGCGGTGGCCGCCGACTATCCTTTGCGCGGTGCGGTGCAACTGCAGCATGGCCAGACACTTGCTGCGGCACTGCACGAGGAGGGCATCGTTGTCGAGGCCACACTGTTGCAGCGTTTGGGGTTGACCGTGGGGCAGCGTCTGGAACTGGGCGATGCCCAGTTTACCATTCGCGGCGTGTTGGCCTATGAACCGGATCGCCTCACCCGTCTGTTTCGGCTCGGTCCCTCGGTCATCATCCCTCTGCAGCGGGTGGCAGAGACCGGACTGTTGCAAATGGGCAGTCGGGTGACGCAGGTGGTGGCTGTGGCCGTGGCTCCTGGGGAGGAGGCCAGCACGCTGGCCCACAGCGTGCGCCCCGAAGCGCTGCAACGCGGCATTCGCCTGCTGACACCGGAACAGAGCCAACCCTCGCTGCAGCGTTTCTTGCGTCGTTTCATTCTGTTTCTGGCCATGACCGCCCTGTTGACCCTGCTGCTGGGGGGGCTGGCCATCCAGAGTGCTCTGGCCGCCTGGCTGCGGGAAAACCGTCAAAATATCGCAATTTTGAAGTTGATTGGAGCCGATAATCCGCACATCACCCGCCTGATTGTCTACCATGTCGGGCGCCTCAGTGGGTGGGCCAGTCTTGGCGGTGCCTTGCTCGGTAGCGCTCTGCCTGCTCTGTTGCCCCATATCCTGCCGGAGTTGTTGCCGACAGATCTGCAGTATGCCTTCCCATGGGGCTTGATATTGGCCGGGACACTTTTTGGCCTGCTCTTCAGTCTCGTGTGTGTGCTGGCCCCCCTGTTGTGGAGTCGCCGTCTGTCGCCGGCAGCTCTTTTTCGCCTTTCTGCCGGGGGAATGGTTGCCGACAGTGCTGCCGAACAGCACCCGCTTGCCTGGAGCATCTCTTTTGCTGTGCTGGCAGGCATGGCGCTGGCCATTGGCCTGTGGTCCGGGGAGGTGCGTGCCGCTGTGGTCTTTGTGCTCGCTGTCCTGGTGGCCCTGGTGGTGGCCTGGGGTGGGGCCTATGGCGTATTGTGGCTGTTGCGGCGCTGGCCGCATGGTCCCTTGCCCTGGCGTCTGGCCTGCCAATCCCTGTTGCGGCGTGGTGAACGACAGGCACTGCTGCTCATGGCCCTGGCTGTTGCGTTGGGGTTGGTGAGTGCCCTGTTTTTTCTCGAAGACAATCTGAATCAGCAACTACTCAACCGTCTGCCGCAGCGGATTCCCAGCTTTTTCTTTATCGATCTGCAGCCCGATCAGGTGGAACCTTTCCAGCAGATTGTCCAGCGTTTTGCCCTGCCGCAGGAGGAGTCGGTGCGTCTTTTGCCAACGGTACGTGGCCGTTTGCAGCAGGAGAACCGTTTGGCCATCGAAGAGGATCCCGATCAAACCCGGCACTGGCGTCAGGCCAGGGAGTATGTGCTGACCTTTGCCGAGGCGCTGCCCAGTGGCAATCGTCTGCTGCATGGCGAGTGGTGGCACACGCCAGAGGCGTTGGAGGCTAGCGTGGAGGTGGAGATGGCCAAAGAGTTGGGCTGGCGGGTGGGAGATCGCATCGCCTTTATGGTGCAGGGGGTCAAGGTTGAGGCGGTGATCAGCAATCTGCGCGCGGTGCGCTGGTCCGATTTTTCTCTGAATTTCTTTGTGATCTTTTCTCCGGCGGTGTTGCAGGCCATTCCGCCGGTCTGGATGGCCTCTGTCGCGGTTGCGGAGGCAGAGGAGGAGGCCCTGCTGACGGCGGTTACCGGTGCCTTGCCCAATGTGACAGCGGTCGCCACGCGGCAGGTGTTGCAAACCATTCATGATCTGGTGCAGCAGGTGGCTGGGGCGGCGCGTGTCTTGGCGGTGGCGGCGTTGTTGGCCGGTTTATTGCTGTTGGCGGTGCAGGTGGGTGCCGCGCGGCGTCGGCGCCGCAGGGAGTTGGCGTTGTACCGTCTGATTGGCGCCACCCGTGCCGAGGTGGCCCGCATTTTGGCCGCCGAGATGGCATTGCTGGCGGTTGTGGCGGCAGTGTTGGGGGTGCTGATTGGCCAACTGTTGTGTCTGCTGATTGTGCGAGGGTTGTTCAACGACTTGGCTGTTGTCGCCTTTTGGCCCACTGTGTTGGCGGTTTTCCTTGGGGCGGCGGTCATCTTTGCCGCCGCATGGTGGGCCAGTCAACGTCATCTGGATCAACCGGTGTTGGCAACCTTGCGGGCGCCAGAGGGATAATTCCCATTTTACTAGCAGAAGTGGAGGTTTGTGCGCATAAGCAATGGAGCTTTCATATCCTATCCCAGATTTGGCTCAATGGGCAGCGAGAGGAGAGAAGAAACTGCTCTCCGTCATCATTCCGGCACACAATGAAGAATCGACGATTACACGCACAGTACTTGCTCTGGTGGAGGTGTTGAGTCGTGCGGAAATTGCTCATGAAATTCTTGTGATTAATGACAATAGTGTGGACAGCACCGAGGAATGTCTTGTTGCGCTGCAAAATGCGCAGGCCAGCGTGCGTTATCTGAATAACCAATATCCAAAAGGATTTGGTTTTGCTATTCGTTATGGGTTGAAATATTTTCGTGGTGATGCAGTGGCTATTGTGATGGCCGATGGTTCGGATTCTCCCGAGGATCTGGTTTCTTTTTATGCAGTGTTGTGCTCTGGCTATGATTGTGTTTTTGGTAGCCGTTTTATATCTGGTGGTCGAGTTGTAAACTATCCAAGACAAAAATTATTTCTCAATAGAGTGGGTAATACGGTGATTAGATGGATGTTCGGTATTGCATACAACGATGTGAGTAATGCATGCAAAATATATCGTCGATCTGTAATCGCTGGGATACAGCCATTATTATCTGCTCATTTCAACTTGACGGTGGAGATTCCGTTAAAATCAATGGTTCGTGGCTATAAAATCGCTGTTATTCCAAATAGTTGGCATGGTCGCACGCACGGAAAATCAAAATTCAAAATTCGGGTGTTGGGTGTGCGCTATCTCTGTACTATTTTTTATTGTTATTTTGAGAAATGGCTATGGAAAGACAACGGGGATTGCTCTCCCCTGTGTGACAATGATGTGTGATACACTGGATACTGGGGATGCCTCTGGCGATGGATTAGAGGTGCAGCGTATGCATGCAGCCAGGGAGTTCTAAGAAAACGCAGCCCGAGGTAGGTCAGTCGCTGGAGATCTACACTAATTTTTTTCACCCCCAGTGCATCATTTTCATTGACAGGTTCCGACATAAGACAGCACCGAAAACTACAGGTATCCAAAATAGGCCAACCCCTCTTTACCTTTGTCCTGCAAGGGAAGCAGTCGTGATTCTGGAAGAGCACTCCAGCGTCCATGTGATTTAAGCGTTTGGATAACGCTTCCCGCCTCTTGCACCTGTTCTGCAGACAATTCTGGGAAAAATTCCCTCAACCATTGACCATTGTTAACCAAGTCCTCCAACCGTACCCGGTGGTAACGATGACCAAGTTGTCGAGCACCACAAGCAGCCACTTCCAGATTCAACACTGACCACATCTGCATGGATGCCATCAACCTGTCATGACCGATAGGGCGATTAAAATAGTGAATATAATGTTTTTGCAATTGGTTTTGATTGTGAGACAAGGCCATATCTCGTCCGTCACGGACAACATGTAGAAAATGCATATTCGGTAGGGCCGCATTAAGCAATGGCAGAAGATACATTGAGCGTGGGTTTTTCCAACCCCATACAGTAACGCCGTCAGGCACCTTTGATAAGATTTTCTTCTCATACAACTGAATCGACCTCATCAGATCCATCCTTAGCCCTGCGGGTAGGGCATTAATGGAGTAGTCGAGGCTTCTTGTGTACTGCAGGATGCGGTTGATAACATTTTCCAAAAAATCATCAAAATCTAGCAGATCACCGGATTCATTGACATTGGTACCCATGTAGGCACCAACTGCCATCAGGGCGGATCGCACGGCACGTGTGCCAGAACCACCCGTGGCACCAATAATTAAAGGATTCATAGGGGCATATCCTCACAATGTAGCATTTTATTGGCCGATGAAGTTGACCGGACAGGAAATGAAATACGTCCTTCTCGGATACCATGACGCAAAAAATGAATCAATGGATTGCACAATGATTGAGCAACATCTGGATAGCGTTCCCAATAGGCATTTCCATCAAATTGAGAAGATGGATTACGACCTTCTTTGTAACCATAACGAAAATAGTGACCAATTGGATTGCATGCCATTGCAGCGACATCCTGATTGTTGGTTTTGTAATAGTCGGTATTAATGAATGGATGTGGCGATCTCTCCTTTTTGTAACCGATCAACAGGTAGTGAAGCTGCACGGGAACAAACCTGCTGCAAGAGTGTGCAAGTTGATTCAAATACCATTCTTTCTGCCAACAGCCTTTATAAACAGCAAGGACAACGCAAGCCCATGAAAGAACCTGCCCGGGAAGAGCACATATGGCTCGCCAGCCACGAGAAGAGTGCTGAAGCAATGAAAGCAGGCGCTGGTATCGCGTTTCTGCGTTTGTCAATGCAGAGCGCAGGAGATCAAGTTCCACTGCAAGATGTTGTACATCAGAATATAGCATATCATTACTCTTCTGGACTACAGAATCTTGTGCGTTGACAATTATTGCCATCCGACTCTCTTCATCAAGATGCTGTACACAATAATGTTCTTTATTATTGACCAAATCATTATCAATTCCTGCAAAAAGAGCCATTGCACTCTTTAAAGACAAGTACAGATCCTCCCAATGGTTAAGTTCTTTTGTCTGTAATTTACCCGCTTCAATGAGTTCAAAATAAAAATTGCGAACCCAGTTAGGCATGGATTGATCAAAAATAAACTCATTGTCATCATGCCAATGATGTCGTAACCCTGGTGATAAAGTTTCTTTGATCCGTTCAACCAACGGATCAGATAATTGAAAATTATCTATGGTACGGTGCAGCAATTCTAAAGATGCGTCTGTATCATGAAGAAGACTACGATAGAACAGCCTAACCTTAGGTAAATGTCGACTGTACCTTTCTGCCTCAAGGTTGTGGATCAGCCATAATGCAAGAGACCGTTTTTGCGTTAAACTACTTTGAACTGAAAGAGAGTCTGCTATCTCTAAAGGATGGCGAACTATAAAAACCAATTTTACCTCGATAGACACTCTTTCAAACAATTCTATCCATAGAGGCAGAAGGAGACAGAGTCGGGGATCTGCAATAATCAATTGGACATGTTCAGAAAATGCCTCTGCAAAAAAAGAATTTAAAGATGCTTTACAGCGAGAAGCGGCTTCAGAAAGCCAAATTTCCTCTGGCAAGAAAGACACATCATGCCAAGATATCCCAAAAGATTCAAGAAATGTGTCATGAATCTTCTGAATTTTTAATGAATTTTTTTCCCAAAGACTATCATGACCAATATTGTTTTCCTGCCAGGAATCTGACAACAATTGCGCGACAACGGATAGCCCAGATCGAACCATACCGACAACAAGAATAACTTTCCTGAAGGGATGTTTGCTTGCTTGCCCAGCCAGATCTGGCATTGTTAACTTCCCATGGCTGTGGTCATGTGTTTCTATTCTACATACGGTTTCGTTTGCAGAGAGAAGAAACAGATCTGGATGAGACGATGGAGTTTGCTCTTTTGACAAATTGAGAGGCAACGAGAAATTGAATTCATAACGCCCCGCTTGAGCATAATGCCCAAGCTGGTTGCAGTAGCCAGCACATCCAATATAATTTCCATTGATAAATACCAGTATCAGACTGGAGAGTGGCTGTACGGAGGGGTCGGCTATCCATCCTTGCAAAGTGAGGCCGGTGTGGTTGATCTGAACATTATTCAGGTGTCCAGAGACCTTTCCAATGCCATGCACTTTGCTTAAAGAATCCACACAACCTTGAAAGATCATCGTTGGGCTCTGCCCACTTACTCTCAGGCGCGGAGCAAATAACCAGAAAGGCTTTATTCCTGATGGAATAGACTCTTCAACGCAGGCTGTAAAAATGTGGGCCATGGCAGATAGTTGTGGTTCCTGGTGAAAATTTCCATGGTGACTTGGCAAAATAAATATGCGCATACCTAGAACAGCAAAATAGCGCCAGTATCTCCTTGTGTCTTGCCTCGGAACAATAGGATCCCCGGCACAAATAAAATATATAATTTCTCCATCAAATTTCTTGTCCAGCAGGTAGCGTTGTTTGGCAAGCAGTTGCTGGGTAGCAATGCGTACAGCATCTGCTTCATGGCGAATGATCGTTTGACGCTCATTTTCCGGAAGAGAATGATGTGCCATGATGTTGATCTGATGATATTTACTTTTACGAAAACTGGGTATTGAGCTGTCTAGCAACATCAAGCGGTCAACTTTTTCACCCGTCGCTTGCAGTTGACAAGCCATTTCAAAAACCATTACCCCACCAAAACTAGTACCCAGCAGACGGTAGGGACCTTTTGGGAAAAGATGACGTATCCTGGAAATATAGTAGGCAGCCATAGATGGAATATCATGATAATTAAACAATTGCCAATCCATCTTCGGCGGAATTAAAAAGTATAATGGTTGATTTTTGTCAAGTTTATAGCCAAGCGCCATCAAACGAATAACGTTGCCATAGCGTCCGCCCACAACAAAAACAGGTGGTTTATCACCCTCCGCATTTAAGACAGGTAGTTCGTTATTAAATTCCTGTTTTAAGAGCTGCTGGTTTTCAATCAGTTTTGCTATTTTTCGTGATGTTGGATGATTGGCTAGATCGGACAAAGTCAAATTCACCTGCCATTGCAGTTCCAGCTCAGAAAGGAGTTCAATGGCAGATAATGAATCCGCTCCAACAAGAAAAATATTTTCATCTGGCTGACAGTGGATAATTTTTAGAATTCTGCAAACAATAGAGAGTACTTTTTTTGTGATATTATCCAGATTTTCTGCTTTTGCGTTTGGAATTATTTCCAGTTGTGCAGAGAAATAGTTGTCCAGATCGGAACGCCTCTTTTTCCCACTAGGTGTCTTTGCCACATGATCTGTTGAAATGATACGACGAGGAATCTTGTGTGGTGCAACATGCAATGAAAGAAAATGCAATAGCTCTGATTCGTTAAAAACATATCCTGGTTTGATCACTACTGCTGCCACTACAACTTGGTGTAAAGTTGGATGGTCCACTGGAAACACGATTGCATCTTCCACGCATTCATGTTCAATAAGAATATGTTCTAACTCCAAGGGAGAAATTTTCACCCCACCACTGTTGATGATTTCATCAATCCGACCCTGTAAAATAAGGCAACCGTCCGTATCAAAATATCCAAGATCACCTGTTCGGAACCATCCGTTCAAGAATACTCTGGCATTGAGTTCTGGACTGTTTTCGTACGATGAAATGACATGGTCTCCTTTTACTGCCACCTCCCCAAAGGTATCAGGGGGTAGTAAATTTCCTAATTCATCCATAATTACAATATCTTGTCGCGTTACGGGCATGCCTACATTATTTTTCTTTCTGCTACCATAAGGCATGTTGGCTGTCAAAGTGCCTGTTTCAGTAGAGCTATAGGATTCAACAACAGGGATACCTAATCTGGATTCCAGTTTCATACGTACTGTGGCAGGTAATGGCATTGAACCGGAGCGCACAAGACGCAAATAGTGTTTTGAAAGCATGTTTGGTTCTGCTTCCAACCAACGCAAAATAGACTGATGAATCGTTGCACTGGCAGTATACCAAGTGATCTGAAGCGTGCAGATGCTTTCTTTAAAGTTTTTCTGATTAAACTGCTGTAAAAAAATTGAAGTTCCACCGGCAAGAATGGGTCCCATCAACCCGGAATTAATTCCATGCATATAGCAAAGAGGCATCAGATTCAAGCAGCGATCATGTTCCGTCAGACTAAAGAGCAACCTAGTGTTGGCAGCTCTTGCCAGAAGGTTTTTATGAGTAATGAGCACTGTTTTCGGTTGCCTTGTTGTACCTGATGTGGTAATGACCAGGGCAGGATCATCCCTATGTGTGTTGGGAAAAAATTCAGCAGCTTTACCATTTGTCTGAAAAATATTATCGGTAATGAGACGAAGGCCAATGCGTGAAGCAGCCTCTATGGCGTCAGGAACAGTCGAAGAGTTGACCAAGAGAGCTTGGGCGCGTGTGGCAAGGAGTGTAATTCGCAGTTCACTCACTGTTGCTTGAGGGTTGAGAGGAACGACAGTAGCACAAGTAGCAATTGCCAGCAGGTGCAAGGCACTCTCTACTTCCATGGTCGTAACCAATGCCAAGCGGAATCCACGTCCAATGCCTAACTCGTTCAGGTTCAAACCTGCCTGTTTGATATGATGCAATAATTCTGAGAAGCGGAGAGGTTTTTCATTCAGAGATAACAGAGCCTCTCTTTCTCCATGTATTGCACACAAAGCGGCAAGTTTCAACATGAGCGTTGATTCTAAAAAATTATCTGTAAATAATGGTTTTTGCATATACACTTGCCAGTATCATCACTTGAAATATGAAAGATGGTGGTGCACTTTTCGTTATTGAATCAAACTCCGCTTCCGTCCTACACTCTGGGGATCGAAAGCTTCAAAAAGTTCTGGAATTTCAAAATGAGCAGGAGATCTATGACTAAAGACCAGAGAACCGACGACAGGGGCCAATGGGTAAATGGGAATACCTGATTCATTGGCCACTGTTTTGGCAAGTTCTAGCAGTTGATCGAGATGAATGCCCGTTTCGATTTGTTGTAAAGACAGGATAATGGCAAGTTGTTCCAAAGAACAGTTGCCAGCACGATCGCCTAGTCCGTTAATCGTAACATCAACGCCTTCCGCACCAGCCTTGATGGCAGATAGAGAATTGGCGGTTGCCATTCCCAGATCATTGTGGCTGTGGAAAAAGATGGGTACATCTAATTTTGCCTTGAGATCATTGATCAACATAAATACTTGAAAAGGATCTGCAGATCCATTTGTGTTGCCTCAGATGAAATCGGACAGTTGCCTTCGTTTAATAAGCTACATACAATGGCTATCAAACGGAGGAACAAAGCATGGAGAAGAAGCGCAGAAGGTACTCACCTCAGGAGAAGAC
>PDZU01000006.1 GCA_002753095.1 Magnetococcales bacterium | reverse complement strand
GTCTTCTCCTGAGGTGAGTACCTTCTGCGCTTCTTCTCCATGCTTTGTTCCTCCGTTTGATAGCCATTGTATGTAGCTTATTAAACGAAGGCAACTGTCCGATTTCATCTGAGGCAACACAGTCAGGCAAAAGTCACGGCAATTCCGGGACTGGTCGTGGAGAGGTTAGAAAATTATCTTCGTCAGGTCAAGCTGTATTTTAGAAAAATTATATCCATATAAGAATGTTGAATCTCGATGATGACAACGGCTTGGTCAGCGTGATTGTCAATGTATTGCCTTCCGGGCAGTCGCGGGCGCCAAACTCGGCAATGCCCCGCACGGAGATGGGGCCACCAATAGCGGATACCGCCATGACTACCTGCCCAAGCAAAAGGGGGTGACCGTACAGGCTCACCCCCCCATGACAATTGCCGCGTCTGTCAATCAAACAGATGTTGGCTATTCTATCGGTTTCCTGAGGCTGATGGCGCCACGAATCTGACCTTCGCTGTAACCAACGGCCTGATCATCTGGATAATGATTTTTGAGCACCTCCTGGACCGCTGTGCCCAAATTTTCCGCCGGACCATGACAGTTGAGGCAAAGCGGTTGTACGGGCAGCGCTTTGATATAGCGATATTCATTGCCAATCCGTTCGCCTTTTTCCAGTTTGGCGGGGCTCTCTGCGGCAGCAGCACGTTGGTCAAACTCTTCCAAGGCCGCCTTCTCCCAGGCATCCGGGACAGCACGGGCACTGTTGCGGGTTTTCAGGCTGACGCGTTTGATCTTCCAGCCGGTTTGTTGGGCAATGGCGCCAGCCATTTTGGGGGCAAGATCCTTGCAGACCGGAATGGCACCCTCCAAACCAGAGGATGCGATGTTTTCTTGCAATTTTGCCAGCAATTTGGGCGGCAACTCCATGGCAACCTTGCGGCCCTCTTCGAGCAGCGCGGCATCATCGGCATAGGTGGCGCAGGTCAGGAGCAATGAGGTGCCCAACAGCGTTGCCAGCATCAGAGTTTTTTTCATTGATATACCTTCTTCGTAATGGTTGGAAACAACGTGTTTCTGTGGCCAGCCCGGTTGCCGATCCAAATTTTCAGGCGTTCTGTACGGCCATCCCGCTTTGATACGGCTACCGGAATAATAGTTCAATACTTCCTGCAGGGCACGCTATTGCGTTGCCCTTTTGGCAGGGCACAACAGCACCTTTGCAACCGCCCCGGATTAACGCTTGACTCTGGCGGATTATCAGCCCATGATCGGGCCACGAATGCACTCTTTAAAATATACCATGGCGGAAAAGGCGGCAGCATTCGCTTAAGAACATGTCTGGCGATCCGCCCTTTCTGAGAGGTTACCTGTTTTTGATGTCTGATTTTTCTGCACTGAACCTGTTTTCCCCCATTCTGTCCGCCCTTAACCATGCTGGTTATACCCAACCAACCCCGATCCAGGCCCAGGCCATCCCTCACCTGCAATCTGGACGGGATCTGCTGGGCATCGCGCAAACCGGAACCGGCAAAACCGCCGCCTTCGCCCTGCCCATTCTGGACCGCCTGGGACGGCAACGCGCCCACACCCGCGCCAGACAAGCCAGAGTCCTCATTCTGGCCCCAACACGGGAACTTGCTGCACAAATCGATGCCAGTTTTGCCGCCTACGGCGCCCGCATGAAACTCTCCCGCGCGGTCATCTTCGGCGGGGTCAACCAGCGCAACCAAGTGCGCGCCATGCTGCGCGGTGTCGATGTGCTGGTGGCTACCCCCGGTCGCCTCCTGGATCTGATGGGACAGGGCTTCGTCTCCCTGGAACAACTGGAAGTTTTTGTCCTCGATGAGGCAGACCGTATGCTGGATATGGGCTTCATCCACGATATTCGCAAGATCATCACCAGACTGCCCGCCGAACGGCAAACCCTGCTTTTTTCCGCCACCATGCCCAAATCCATCGCCGCCTTGGCCGAAAGCCTGCTGAGCGACCCGGTGCTGGTTGAGGTTGCCCCCACAGCCACCACCGTCGACCGGGTCGAACAAAAGGTCTATCTGGTCGAAAAAGGAAACAAGGTTCTGCTCCTGAAAGATGTTCTGCAAAATCACGAAATACGGCAGGCTCTGGTTTTTACCCGCACCAAATATGGCGCCGATCGCTTGGCCGATACCCTGGAAGCCTCCGGAGTCGAGGTGTCGGCAATCCATGGCAACAAGTCGCAAAACGCCCGCGAAACGGCCCTGAACGGGTTTCGTGATGGCCGTCTGCGCGTGCTGGTGGCTACGGACATTGCCGCACGGGGGCTGGATGTGCCCGGTGTCAGCCACGTGATCAATTTTGATCTGCCCAACGAACCGGAAAGCTACGTGCATCGCATCGGTCGTACCGCCAGGGCAGGCCGCCAGGGCATGGCCATCTCCTTTTGTGATGCCAGCGAGCGGGGCTTTTTGCGCGATATCGAACGCACCATTCGCTGCGCCGTGCGTGTCGATGCAGAGCATCCGTATCACTCCATGGTGCCAGAAACGGCCCCAGCCAAGGCCAAACCTGCACAACAGTCGGGCAAGGCAAAGAGAGTGCAGACGGCCCCGGTCCGCACGCCGTCCGAACCACACAGCACCGCCCCCAGGCAGCCTGCCCGTGGCAAGCAGCCAAACAGTCTGCCAAAAAAGGGCCTTGCCGAGACGGGTGCTCGCAGCGCCGGCGCCCGCACAGTCGCTGGAAAACCTGCCACCACAATGGTTCCGACCGTCGCCAAGTCCAAGCCAGTGCCGCGCCAGCGCAACCGAGTATGCCGCACAGGAGCTGCCTGACCAGGACAAGCAGAGAGGCTGTGAAAAAATGCAACCCGTAGCGAGAACGTCATCAAACTTGTCCTGCTAGGCGAGAAACAGGCCACAGGGCATGAATTGAGGGCGTTCGCAGTAGGGTTTCATTTTTTCACAGCCTCAGAGCTCTGCCCCATCAGCGTTAAAAATTCATAAAGATTTCAAAGTTATCGATTACATACCTCCCTCGCGGATGATCGTCGCCAGAGCAAAACGCAGCCAGCGCGACAGGAATGCCTCGCCCGGTGCGGCAAGGTGCAGCGTGCCGCGCAAATGGGCATCAAACCCCGTCGCGGTCAGGAACCGTAAACGCACACGATAATAGGAACCTTCCGGGATCAGGGCGCGGTTGCTGGCCCGCACGGGCAGAGGACCGCCATGGTGGGTGGCCAGTTCGGGATCATTCAAAAGCCGTAGCGGTGCGCCATCCACCTCAGTCACCTGAACCGGCCAGGGCGCCCGCCCAGCCTGCTCAAAATAAAAAAGACCCGACGCCCCAGCCTGCAGGCGCTGCAGATCTTCTTCCGCCGCATAGGCTTCTACATGCCACTGTTGGCTGCTGTGGATCACCGCCAAGGGTTCCTTGGCTGCAACCCAGTCGCCAAGATGCAGATCCGGCATCAGTTCCACTACCGTTCCCTCCGTGGGCGCCTTGACCTGCAAGCGCCCCATTTCGGCCAGCAACGCCGTTCGCTCGGCCAATGCCGTGGCCAACTGTTCACGCAGCACCAAGGTCTGACTGCGCATTTCGAGATCAAAAGCCAGAATGCTCAATTCGTATTCCCAGGTTTTTATCCGTGCCTGGACCATTTCCAGGCGTCTGGCCAGATCCGGGACCGCAAAGAGAAACAAGGTTTCTCCCGCCTGGACGGTTTGCCCCTCTTTGACCCGTTGTTCCACCAGACGTGCCCCAACCGGCAGGTAGACAACCCGATGCACATCGGGTTTGACCATGCCCGGCAGGATCAAATAACTCTGCCACGGCAGCAGCAACCCGGCAGCCAACAGCAGAAGCAGCCAGACAGCGCGTTGATAATGCCGGACGGAAGAAAAAATGTGTCTACGCATGCGATACCAAACCTGCCATTCTGACCAGAGCGGTCGCACAATGAACCAGCCAATTTCCACCAGAAACAGAAAAATGCCCACCACTTTGATAAAAAAATGGTAGACCAGCAGCGCGATGCCCAAAAACAGCAACAGGCGATAGCTCCAGGTTGCCCAGGCAAAGGCCACCAAACCCAGGCGCCAGGGTAGCGCCAGATATTCCGGTGGGGGATCGTCGAGGGCGAACAACAGGTGCCGTAGCTGCCATCTGGCCATGGCAAAAGCCCGCTGATGCAGGTTGGGGAGATCCAACCAGTCCATCAACAAAAAATAGCCATCAAAGCGCATGAACGGACTCAGATTGATGGCCAGCGACGAGATCCAGGTTACCGTGGCCAGGAGAAACAGCGTGTCACGCCATGGGCCAGGGGGCGAAAAAGACCACAGAAGAGTGGACCAGGCGGCAATCGTGAGTTCGGCCAGCACACCGGCAGAGGCCACGGCCAACCGTTCCGTGCGCTGTTGCAACTTCCAGGATTCGTTCACATCGGTGTACAACACCGGCCACAACACCAGAAAGGCCACGCCCATGCTGGGCACGCGACAGCCCAGGCGCTTGGCGGTAAAAGCATGGGCCAGTTCATGGACCATTTTGACGAGGACAATGGCCATGCCGTAGCGTACCAGACCAACCGGCGACAGGGTGTCGAGCAGGGTGGCCTGAAAGACCGGCCACTGTTGCATCAACAAAACCAGACCGGCAGACAGGGCCAGGAGGGTCAACAACAGAAAGCTGCGGCTGCCCAGAGGGGCGACCCAGGCAAGTGTGCGCGTCAGCAGCGTGTCGGGTCGGGCCAGAGGCAGGCGAAAATAGAGATAATGGTGCAACAGCCATTCACTCCAGGAGGTTTGCGTGCTGGCCGCTTGCCGGAGCAGGTGTTGGGTATCCTGGGGTGTATGGGCAACCAGCAACTGATGGTTGCGCAGAAACTGGGCCACTTCGACAACTTGCTCTGGATGGAGAGCCTGCAGGGCCGTCTCCTGCTGCAGGGCCGCACAAATAGCCTCTGTGTTGCCCAGAGGCCAGCGGACGATAATTTCAAAGGCCAGCCAATCTATCCGAAAAAAACGGTTACAGGCTGGATCATGCAAGGTCCATTGTGGCGCGCCATCGTGGGCCGCCGGCGCGGGGTAGAGGCGCAACTCTTCGCGCAGCGCTGGCAGATGCATTTATACACCGAAAAATTGGCGCAAAATGGCCATCGGACGGCGCAGCAGCCAGTAGAACAGGGTGACTGTCTCACCCTCGATGCGGACCGTGCCTTTTAGTCCCAGGTGGGCGGTTTCGCTCTGGTCGTTGAGGGTGGCGCGTAGGCGGTAGGCCAGCGTACCATCGCTGCGTTGCACCGTTTCGTAGGTGATATAGCGCACCTTGGCCTGCAGCGCCTGCAACGGATCCACGTGCAGATACAGGGTGACCGCTGCCCCTGCCGGCAGGACAATACGGTCTGCCGGGGCAATCCAGGCCTCGATTTCGCTATCCTGCGCGTCGGCAATCGAGAAAATGCGCTCCCCCACGGTGACGGCACGGCCAACCCATTCGCCAGGATCATCCAGGATCACCCGGCCACTGCGCGGGGCGGTCAACAGACTGCGTTGCCGTTGATCGGAGAGCAGGGCAAGCTCGGATTGCCGCTCTTCGATGCGACCGGCAATGATCGCCAATTGGGCCTTGGCCTTGCCATCGCTGAAACCAAGCTGCGCAGAACGTTCGTACTCCGCACGGGCGGTGGTCAGGGCTTTGCGGGCTACCTCAACCTTGTTGCGGGCGGTTGTGGTATCCATCTCCAGCAGTAGTTCCCCCTCTTGGATCTGTTGGTTGGGCAGAACGGCGACATGGTCGATGATACCATCCAGCGGGGCACGGATGATGGCGGGATCACGCGCCACCAGTTCGGCGGGGGCCAAGATGCGCAAGCGTACCGGCAGCAGGGTGAGCAGCAGCAGGGCAAGCAGCAGGCCGAGTTTGCGCAACGGTATTGTGTTCCAGTAGGCCAACACCGTGCTGCGGGTGGTGTGCGGCTGCCACCATGCCCAAACCAGGGCATAGCCGGCGGCCAACTCCTGCAGCAAACCCTGTTCGTTTTCCTGCCACTCGGCGTCGCGGGCCAAGGCCAACCAGGCCAAGGGTTGCCGGTTTGGCCCACACAATGGCAACACCAACAGGTGCGGGGGCAACCACTCCTGCCACGCTGCGCGCATGGAGGAGGGGCATGCTTCCCCCTGCAGGGTGCCAACACCCGTCTGCGTGGCAATGTGGTCGCGAAACAGGCGCCGCAACCAGAGGACAAAGGGCGCTTCGCTTTCGATCTGCGCACTGCCGGACAAGGCAACCACGCGCCCGTTTTGATCCCACACGACGGCTTGCCGATAGGGAAACAGCGCGAAGGTTTCGTTGACGATCACAAACAGCAGTTCCTGCCGGGAAGCGGCCTGACGCGCCCTCTGCAGCAGGCCCAACAGCAGGGCAAGCGGCGGTTCACGGTCCACTGCGCTGCCGTTCATGGTTCGACAGTTTTGATGGCATGATCCGATTTGGGCGGAACCAGGGTAACCAGACCGCTCATGCCGGCGATCAACTCCAGGCTGGGGTTGTGCAACTCCCCAACAACCTTAATGGTATGGCTGACCGAATCAACCTTGGCCCCGATACGGACAATGCGGGCAAGATAGTGTTTGCCGGTTTCCCCTACGTTGACCTGGAACTGTTCGCCCACACGCAGCACGGCGAGGGCTTGCGAGGGGAGGATGAACTCCACCTCCAGGGCGCTGTCATCCAGAATATCCAACAGGGCCTGCCCCGCCTGCACATATTGGTGTTCCCGCACCTTTTGTTCGACTACCCGCCCAGAGAAGGGGGCCAGTAAGGTGCATTTGCTGACCACAATCTGGGACGAGTTGAGTTTGGCCCTGGCTTTTTCCGCTTCGGCAGCGGCCACTTCGGCTTCGAGCACACCGCCAGAGTTGAGTTGCACCAACCGTTTTTGCACCGACCGGGTTTTTTCGGCGGCGCTCAGGGTGGCCCTGGCTTCGTCGATCAGCGACCTTTGCAGAGCGCAATCGATGCTGGCCAGGGTTTGACCCTCCTTGAAGCGTGCCCCCTCCTGAACGGTCAACCGCTCAAGGCGACCGGCAATTTCGGCGGAAAGGGTGGTATAGCGCTTTGGTACCAACTGGGCATGGATGGGGTTGGCCATCTCATCGGCCCAGGCCGCCGTACCACAGAGCAAAGCCAACAGCAGTAGAAATTTAGGAAGCATCATTTGCCGTGGTCTCGGTACTGATTTCCGCCGGAATCATGCCCTGATCAAAGACCTCATAGCGTTTTTTGAACAGGGCGCTGAGCTCTTCCAGATCGGTATTGCTGATATTTTCCGGAAAGGGATCAATACCCAGTGTGGCCTGCATGCGGCCAAGATTGAACTGCATTTGGGCAAAGGATTGATAACGGCGCAGATTGGCAGCGATGGCCGAGGTTTGGTTATTGATACGCTCGAGCAGACTTTGCGCGTTACCTTCCTGGCGCTTGGCGGCAATGTCGGCCAGGCGGGCCTCGATGTTGTACTGCTCGGAGGCGCGCTGGAACTGCTGCTGGCTGTGCGCAAATTGAAAATGGATCACATGCACCTGCGCCAACACCGCCATGCGCAGGGCCAGACGTTTCATTTCTGCAACCTTTTGCACCGTTTCTGCCTGCTGGAGGTTTTCCGGGGCCGAAAGAAGGTTGAACAGGTTGAAGCTGATGCGCGCCGAGGCTTCGTTCCAACCATGATCCATCAGGAAACTGTTGTTGTCATATTGCCGCCCGGTGGAAAGGTTGATGCCGGGCAACAGGCGCAACAGGGCTTTGCGGGTGTCATCCACGGCGATACGGCTTTGATAGAGCTGCTCGCGCAGATCGGGATTGTTGGCGAAGGTGAGCTCCTCCATTTGCGGCAAGGGCATGCGCCAATCGGGAACCGCCATGGCCTCGGTGTTGGGGGAATCAAACAGCAATGGGGTTTGTGGGGGGATGTTGATCAACGCGGCCAACTCAAACTTGGCCGTGTTGAGCTCCTGATCGACGTTTTCCAGTTGGCGCAAATTGTCCATCAACCCTTTTTGGTAACGCAGGGCCTCGGCGGGATTGCGCAGATTCTCTTTTTCCACCTTGCGCGCATCGGCCAGTGCCTGTTCTGCCAAGGTGATTGCCTGTCGCACGGAGAGCTGCAGGGTTTGTGCGGCCACGGCGCGCCAGTAGCTGTAACGCACCTCCTGCATCAGATTGGCGATGGATTTGCGGCGCCGTTCGGCGGCAATCAAGGCCCGATCACCATTTTGTTGTGCCGTATACCAACTGGCACCAAAATCGAGAATGTTCCAAGAGAGGGTCAAGTCCGCCACATTGCGGCTTTTGTCCAGGGAATAATAGGGATTGGCCAGGGCCATCTGACCGGTTACCGAATCACGACTGGTGGTGGTGGCATGGTCGGAACGGTAGACGTAACCGGCATTGGCGGTCAACTTGGGCAACATGTCAAAGCGATCCAGATCAAACTGTCCCAGCGCCAACACCTCTTCCATCATTTTGGCGCGCCGATCCAGATTAAATTTTACCGCCCGCGCCATGGCATCGTGCAGGGTGATCGGTTTGCTGAGCGGTGCCTGTTGCGCAAACATCAGGGCGCGATCTTCCGCACCCTTACGTTGGAACTCTGCCGAGGTGAACGGTTGCGGCTTCATGGTGCAGGCGCCCGCCAACAGGGAGAGGGCGAGCAAAGTCAAACCCTTGCGGGCATGGTGACGAAAAAAATGGCCTGAATGCATTTTTATGTGTTCCCTTTATTAAACAGTAACATTTATGAGAAGTTATGCCCGACGCCCGATCTGTCCGGCCTGCTGAAACCATTGCGCCTGGGCATGCAATTGCAAACCGCGCTGTGCAGCCCGAAGTTGCTCGCTGAGATTGGTAAAAGCGACCTGTCTGCTTGCCGGTGAACCAGCCTGTTGTCGGACGGTATCCTTGTCGTGGGCGAGTGTTTTCAAAAAGTGATGGTTACGGTTGTCTGAGAGCGGTTTATCGTTGGGGGTGGAAGAGTTATTGCGTTCGCCCATTTTGATGGTCAAGGTCAGGGTTGCTTCCCGTCCCTGCTTGTCCTTGGCGGTCACCTTGATCACCAGATTGCCACTGCTGCCAACGGGTGGTTGACCGGTCAGGGTGCCATTGTTGCTGTCAAAGGAGATCCAGGATGGGAGCGCTTCGCCGTTGGATTGCACGGCGCTCAGTTGCACGGCGGCGTTTGGCTCGCTGTGACCAAAACTGTTGGCGCCCAGATTGAACTGAATCGAACCATCGGCATTGGGTACCACCTCGGAGACGCTCTTGATGGCAAACAGCCCTTCCGAACGGCTGTCGGCAGCGCCAAACGCACCGAGTCGAAACGTGCCTTCGCCACCAGAACCGGATGTCGTACCCGTCATGCGTGTGCCACTCTCCGCACCCAGAGCGGTTGCTGTCGGGGCGCGCAGACCGGCCAAAGCCGCCGCAAAGTTGCCGCTGGTCGGGGAAGAAGCGGAGGGCAGGGCGGTGATCGGTTTGGCCTCGCTGGGATTATTTTCACGAATGACGGTGACCGGTGTGGCGCCAATTTCCGGCGTGCCACGAATCACCGTCACCGGTGTGGCACCGACGATGATGTTATTTTTTCCGGACAGGCCAGCCTCCTGTTTGTCGCGGATCACGGTAACTTCGGAAACAGTGATCGACTCGGTTCCTTGATTTTTGCCACTCTCCTTGCTTGCCGGATCGTTGCTGATGGGCGGCAGAGGGGTGAGTTTGGGTGGATTATGATAAACTGGCTTGTCGGTGGGGTCAGTTTCGGGTCCAGTATTGGGGGGTGTTTCCTGTATGGTCACATAAAAATTGCGAAAGGTTGAGGCAAAATCATCGGTAACCTGGATGCGGAAATAATCCTCACCCACATAACCGCTTTCTGGTGTATAGATGATATTGCCATTCGGATCGATATCGCTGCCGCCGCTGTTGGCCGTCGCTATAAAAAAGGTGAGGGTACCATGTGCAGGGGCGCTGTTTTCCAGCCAACTGAGTGTTTGACCGCTATTGCTGTCGCTGACATGCAGGTAGCTGTCCAGAATCATGGAGCCTCCAGGGGCAATCGTCAGATACTTATCCGTCGAATCAACAAATTCCGGCGCAACATTCTCCACAATTGTGATGGAAAAGAAACGTGTAGTGGTGGAAATGCCATCACTGACCTGAATGCTGAATGTGTCTACGTTCCACGAGGGCTGATACCAAATGTTCTCTATGGGTGGGGCGATGTCTGCAGATCCGCTCTCTGCGCTTGCAAAGAAGATGACCAAACTCCCTTCACTGGGCAAAACATCTTCTCTCCAGATCAGGGTTTGCCCGTTGTCTGGATCGTTGACATGCAGATAGGGCGCCAGATCCACCCAGGAAGAACCCGCCACAATGGTCAACTCTTGAACCGATGGGTCAACAAAGAGGGGGGCCGTATTGTTAAGCACCGTAACGTTGATGGTGCGTGTCGCGGTGTCTGTGCCATCGCTGATCTGGATGACAAAGCTGTCGCTACCCTCGTAACCGCTATCCGGCGTATAGGTGATGGAACCGCTTGGCGTTATCCAGGAATCACCGGAATCGTTGCTGGCATCGGTAAACGTGAGTGTGCCATGCGTGGGGGCACTGCTTTGGCTCCAGGTAAGGGTTTGATCATCATCATAATCGTCCACTTTCAACACATCGTTCAGGTTATTATCCTGACTGTTCACGGCGATAAATATATCCCCATCGCCAGAATCAGAAAAAACCGGCGCCTCATTGACAAATCGTTCCGCCGTGAAAACCAATTGACCATTCAGATTCGTAAAATCTCCAGGATAAGAGCCCTCTGCCCCCAGATAAATATCTTTCACCAGATGGGTGCCAGCAGCGCTGCCGTCGCTGACCCACACCTCAGGCCCTGCGGTCATGCCAAAGTAAGGAATCAGATAGAGCAGATCATCAATCGGAAACAGATCGAATGGTATACTGCCGTATGGGTTGCTACTGAGATCGGCTACGGTACTGACCGTTGTGCCATCAAAAGAGAGCAACTCATAATTCCAATTCGGAGCGCCTGTAGTGCTGCCAGAGATATAGAGGGTCTCACCCATGACTGCCATACCGAGCAAAGACTCAACACCATTGACCCGCGACGTGCCTGCAACCGTACTGTCTGTTTTATAGAGGTGATCATAATAATAGAAATAGACATTGTTGTTGTATTCCGTGAACCCCATGACGGGCTCTGAGTATCCAAAAAGATTCTGGAAAGTCGGTAAGCCGGCATTGCCATCATCGGTCAAGTTGAATGTTCCAGCCGAGGTTCCGTCAGATACCCAGGCTTCTACACCCAATGCGGTGGTATAGGCATCGAAATAAACTTTGTCACCAATCGCCTGCAGAGAGGGGCCGTAAACGTACTGTTCTTCTTCTGACTGCCAATAAATTCCATCGCCAGCATTGCTGCCAAGATCTTTCACCATCACGGTGGTGGCAGAGGTACCATCCGTTGTTTTCCAGAGTTGCTCGTAATCGGTGCCGTTATTGGTGAGAAAGTAGACCGCATTCGTCGTGGCGGCAATCGTGTCATGTTCCACACCATGACGCATGGAGTGGCCAGGCATGCTGAAAACCATCTGTGTTCCAGCTTCCGTACCATCACTGACCCATAATTGGTCATCGTAATAAGTCAAACCTGGTCTGGAACCATCCTGGGCATAAAAGTAGATTTGATTGCCAAAAACTGTCATATTGCCGATATCCGATCCGCCCCCTCCGCTCCAGATATCCTTCACCATCACTGTTCCAGCGGCTGTTCCATCACTGACCCAAAGCTCTTCCCCATGGACCCCGTCATCCGCCTGAAAGTAGAGCTTGTTGTTCATGACAATCAATTCCGTGGCATAGCTATAACTGCTGGAATCGTCGCCTGGATTGATATCCAGCAACAACTGTGTACCTGCCGTGGTGCCATCGCTGACCCAGAGCTCCCGGCCATAGGTCTCCTCTTCGGCAAAGAAGTAGACTTTGCCGTTCAGGGTTACCATTCGATAGATGTAGGGATCACCACCGGGGACAATCTCCTTGAGCAGGGTGGCATCGGTTCCATCGGCATTGCTGATATAGATGCCAACGGCACTCCCCAACTGACCGGAAAAAGAGGCCAAGCGTGTGGCATCAAAATAGTCGGCGGCCACATCGATGTTGCCCTGTTCAAGCAGCCAGTCCCCACCACTGGCGGGGTTGCCGGTGGCATCGATCGATGCGGCAACGGCATGGCCACTGATCTGGGCCAACTGATTGACCAGCGCCTCCCCCTGCGCACTTGCGGCAATGCCACACCCCAACAGGTCAATCCGTCCGTTGGCACTCAGATGGTCACCCACGGCCTGCCAAAAGGCTATGGTGTGCGCATCAAGGGCCAAGGCATAGCGATTGGTGGACAGATCGTCGGTAATCGTGATGCTGCCAACGCTGCTGTCATGATTGGCAAAGGCAATGCTGTCTGCTGTTTTGCCGCCCAAAGCCTCCTCAATTTTGCGCAGCAGGCTGGTGCTGTCATCCTGGTGCGGGTCATAACGAACCACGGTAACATTTTCCTGGGCGGCAGCAGCCAACGCTTCGCCATGAGTCACCGAGGTAGAGAGAATCAACAACCGTGTCGCGGCCACGCTGTTGGTCTGGGCTGGCGTGGCCAAGTCATCCTGTCCGTTCGCCGTGCCAGTATCGGCAGGGGGGAGCATCGGCGGCGTGCTGTTGTCCGTGTGGTTGTCGGCATGACCCTGTTCTGCACCGTTGTTTGCGGCGTTTGCCTGCGCGCTGTCGCTTGCCACATGGGTTGCATCGACAATGGCCGCACCATCAAACATCCAGCGTGGCTCCAAAGCCATCAACATCGGGGCGATCCGTCTCTTGCTCTCATGCCTAGTGGCCGCAGCGCGCTTGTTCATTTTTTGATTTCCCTCATTAAAAAGGTAAAATTCTGCAAATGCAGTTATTTTCCATTATTTTATTGTTGTCACTGAATGGTATGAAAAATTGTAGCAAGCTCTTCAACGCTTTACCATCCAATCAATATTGATCAAATCAAGCACATTGCACGCCCAATGGCCAAGCAAAAGGGGATAATGCGATCAATTGTGATCAATTCATGTGCATTCAATCGATTACTGGCTAAATTGACACTGTTTGATCAATAATGACATAATGTCGTTTCGAGAATGCGGAAGGGAGACCATGCGCGTGTCAAGGGTAAGTGGGGAAAGTATGTGCTGGCAGCGGGTGCTGTGGGTTGGGTTGGGTCTGGTGGTTCTTTGTGGCGAGGCTGTTGCCGATGAGTACTCCTTTGTGATGCCACAAAAATTGCCCCGGCATGGCACCAAGGATTTTCCCGATTTGGTCCCGCTGGACAAGGCGCTAACCGCACCTGGCACCGTCTCTTTTAGCCAACCTGCAGGCGCGCCTTGGAATCCTGTCTGGGATGTCGCCAACCGCTCTGCTGCCCCGATTGCCGTTACCGGGCAGACCGGACTGGCGGGCAATGCCGTGACGGCAACGCAACTGCAGTACAAGGAGGCAGATGCGCTGGTGCGGGCGGCTTTGCGTTATGAACAGCAACACACATATGAAGCGGCAGATGGTCAGTCCATCAACACGGGACTACATCGTGATTCTGAATATTTACTGGTGCAGCACGGCAATGATGCTGGCCCGAAACTGCGCCTTTCCGCCCTGCGCGATGCCTTCACCGAGGCCAAGGTGCCCTATTACGATCTGGATGCCCCCTCCCTGGAGCGTCAACTTTTTACCCTGAGCGCAACCTCCCTGCCCATGGAGGGTTATTTTGACCGTCTGGATCTGAAAATTACCCGCTATCAGATGCAACTGGAGGCGGACAATGAAACGTTGCGCACGCCGATTGCACAGCGTATCGCTGTGCAGGGTGAGGCCGGATCCTGGCAGGGTTCTGCACGCCTCTCTCGGCAAGAGGGTCCGTGGTTGACCTGGGAAAGCAGCCTGGATCAGTATGATTCCACCCGCTACGGGCATGAATATGGTCCGAATCGGATCACGGCCATCCGCATGCCGGATGCTCAGGCGCTCAAAGCAGCCGTCGAAGTGGGCAATCAGTGGCGGCAGCAGAACCTCAAGATCACAGGAGGGGTGCGCCTGGATTGGCAGCACAGTGACCTGGGGCGGGCTGATGAACGCCCCAATGCGCCCGGTGTGGCGGCTGCCGTCTACAACTTCTCCCCGCGCGCACTCTATCAGCGCTACTATGGCACGACCGAACTGCGCGCTGCCCATCTGGAACCCGGCGCTTCCTTGCGTATGGAAGCACAAGCGGCCACAACAGAGCCAAAATGGTCTCTCGATCTGCGCCGTGTGGTGCGCATGCCCGATCTGGTGGAACTCTACATGGCCAACTCTGGCGTGGCCGAGTTGGTTCAGGTGGGCAATCCGCAACTCAAGGCCGAAAAACATCACCGGGTTGAATGGGGTGCGCAACTGGCCGCAGCAGGATTCACGACTTACGGTCGTGGAGGAACGACAGGAACGGCTGAGATACGTTATTCATCTTTTGCAGATTATATCGAGGATTTTATCGCCCTCGAACGGGCGCGCGGGCAGGCGGGAATTTTAAAGAGTGATGATGGTTTTGTGCAACGCAATGTCCGGGCAACCCTGGTGGGGATACAGGCAGAGGTGCGTGGCAACCTTTTGCCGGGCCTTTCCACACGCCTGCACGTTGTGGCGCAAAGTGGCCGCAATGTGACGGAAAAAACACCGCTTTACCAGGTGCCACCCCTGGAGGGCAATCTGTATGTCGACACCTACGGTGCGGAGATACCCTGGCATGCCGGCTTGCGGCTTCGTTTAAGCAACGCCCGCGATGCCGTGGATACGATCAATCATGGCCGTCATGGACCAGACTGGGGCGGAGCGATGGCCGGTTTTGCCACACTGAACCTGTATGGCGGTTACCGTTTGACCGAACAGTTGGCCCTGTCAGGGGGGGTGGCCAACCTGTTCGATCACGCGTACCAGGAACCGTTTGTCGAAGCACCGCAAACGCCAACCACCCGCACCCTCTCTGCACCCGGTCGCACCCTGTATGTGCAACTGCTGGCAACCTATTGAGGGAGAGCCACCAACAGCACACTCCAAAGTCATCCCTGGTTGTTGATGCTGCGCAGTGAACCCGGAAAAGCATAGCCCACACCATAAACCACCTTGATGGGAATCTCCAGGCTGGTTTCCTGGGAGATTTTGCGGCGCAAACGCCGTACAACAGCGTCCAGATTGCGGTGATCCTCCCTGCTGCTGCGTCGACCAAGCAGGGTGTTCAACTGCTCCCGGCTGCATGCCGCCCCGTCACACTCTTCCAATGCCTGCAAAAAAAT
Source organism: Magnetococcales bacterium (assembly GCA_002753095.1). Lineage (GTDB taxonomy): Bacteria > Pseudomonadota > Magnetococcia > Magnetococcales > Magnetaquicoccaceae > Magnetaquicoccus. The sequence goes on along the minus strand of PDZU01000006.1, from coordinate 78,091 downwards.
CACCTCGGTACTGGTCAAGACAACGCTCAAGCCATTGGGGGCCGTCAGGATCCAGTTTACCTTATCCAGTGTCCAGGCAGCAGTGCTGCTGGCTGGCAGCGGTTCGACAACGGTTTGCGGCAGACGGCGCAGTACGCTGCGCAGGGTGGCTTCAATTTCGCGCAAGGACGCCCGTTTGACCAGATAGGCGTCGGCTCCCTCTTCCAAACCGCGAATGCGTGACTCCGCCTCGCCATAGGCGGTCAGGATGACCGTACCACACTGGGGTTGTTGGCGGCGAATCTCCGGCAACAATTGCAATCCATCGCCATCCGGCAGACCAATGTCAAGGATGACGGCATCAAAATGTTGGCTCAGCAGTAGTTGGCGTGCCTCTTCCAGCGCAGAGGCGCCATCGACCTGATACCCTTTGGCGATGAGATAATCCTCCAGATCGATGCGCAGGGATTGTTCATCTTCAAGAACCAGAATGTGTCGTGCGTTGCTTGTCACCGTTTTCCCCCATGGCGGGCAGATGCAGCGCTACGGCAGCGCCACCCCCTTTTCTGTTGCTGATCTCGGTCCACCCTCCATGGTTTTTAATGATTTGGTCCACAATGTAGAGCCCCAACCCGTTGCCAGGGTGGGCCAAGGCGTTGGAACCCCGGAAAAATTGCCGCTTGGCTCTGTGCAACTCTGTCTCCAGAAATCCGATGCCCGAATCTTCCACCAGTATGGTGACCCAATCCGTGTCCGTCACCAGGGAGAGGAGTACCGGTTGCTGCTGTTCTGCCGTTGAGAATTTAATGGCATTGTTCAGCACATTGGTCAAGGCCAGCTTGAGCATTTCTGGATCTCCATACAGGGGCAACGCCTGCTGGGCAGATTGCACACGCACGGCAACCGCTGGGGCAGAGGCTTCTACCAGGTCTATCGCCTCACGCAATAGCTGATTGGCGTCAAACGCCTGCCTTTTTGGCACCTCCAGACAGTAGCGTTCGGCGACAAAAAGATCCTGAGTGAGCAGTGACAGGCGACGCACAGCCGTGCGGATAACCGGAATACGTTGCGGAATCGAGTCCGGTTTGTCCTGTATCATCTCTGCCGAGCGATCAATCACCGCCAACGGCGTGCCAATTTCGTGCCCCAAAATATGGATAAAACGCTGGCGCTCCTCCCGAATGCGCAACTGTCCATCCAGCGCCGCCGCAATTTCCGTCTGTAACCGGGTACGCAACTGCATCTCTTCCGTCAAATCCTGGTGGCGTTTGCGCAACAGCAGAGACAACTTTTCTCCCACCATGATCAGCAGACAGACAAACATGAAATTGCTTTCAATACAGAGCAGGAAATAAAACCATGCCTGTTTGTCGGAGTAAAAATCGGCAGAACTCCAGGGGGCGGAAGCAGCGTCATGGCCATCAGAAAAAAAATTGCTGTGTTCAGGTCAAGATCGGCGTTGAGTGCATCCATGGTCAATGGGCGGTCATTCCCACAAGGGGCTGGCAAATTGATTTTCAATCGTGGTCAGAAGGCGCTGTTTTGTCAGCCGTGCCTGGGATGAACATGATGCCCTGCGGGCAAAAAATCAAAGGCAAAAGCACGCACTCCCAGGGCAATCGCATTTGAAAGTGGCATGGGGTCAAGGGGAGATGATCTCCCCTTGTGGGTTGCAAGGGATTCACGCACCGACTCCGTCAAGCAAGGGGCACGCAACTTTACGAATCATACCATGGCATGGTATCGGAACTGGGGGATGAAGGACTAAAGCCCAAGGACATTTCGTCGATACGTTGGTTGGCTTCCACCAACTCCTGGTTGCGCTTAATGATGCGTGCCTGCAGTAGCTGGTTGAGTTCAAACAGCTCTTTGTTGCGCTCGGAGAGTTGTTGAAACAGGCTGTTGATTGCCTCCAACAGGGCGGCTGTGGCTGGATCCAGGCTTTTTTGTACCGCCTCATACGCCTCTTCTGCCGTGGAACCTGTGTGGATGGCCGCCACCTGCATCGCCATCAGTTGGTCTGAACCCAAAATGTGGTACACCAGCCAATGGGTCAAAAACTTCAACAAGGAGACCGCAACTTCGCGGCGATTGCCGGCCATTCCCTCTTTCATGCGAATGACCTCCTGCAAAAAATTGCTGTGCTCGCCACAATGCTGGGTGAGATGGCGTCGGTCCACCTGCTTGTCGGCCATCAAATCCTCTTCCTCCCGAAAATGATGCACCGCATAGGCTGCCAACGCCTCCAACAGATTATTGATGTCCTCTTCCGTCGCGCCTTCCTGTTGCTGCACCAACTCCCCAAAATGGTTGACCATGTTCACCAGATGCTGATGCTGCACATCCACGATGGCAATGCCAGTCATAAAATAACTATCCCAACGAAATGATTCCATCGGAATAAATTCCTTCCGTTTGTTTTCTGTTATTTTATCTACCAATCCATGCCATGACAGTAATAAATCAGGTTCACAGATAACTTGATTTATTGTTCATTGGCATGACTGAAAAATGATGCATGATGAATTTGACATCTTACGAATTTCTCATAACCCTGTCAAACAAGTGTTGCCAGGGCATCGCACACAAAAAAAGGTCCAGGAGCACCTCGGCTCTCTGGACCCTTTATTGCGCAGCAAGGACAAAAAGGAGTGTTATATTCCCCTTTTAGACACGATCAACCTCAATCACGGCTCACACACAAGGCGATGCCCATGCCACCACCGATGCACAACGTTGCCAAGCCTTTACGGGCCTGACGGCGTTTCATTTCGTACAGCAAGGTTACCAACACACGCGCACCCGACGCACCCACCGGGTGACCCAGCGCAATGGCGCCACCGTTCACGTTCACCTTGGACAAATCCCAGCCCATGTCTTTGTTGACCGCCATGGCTTGGGCGGCAAAAGCCTCGTTGGCTTCAATCAAATCCAAATCGTCGATGGTCCAACCCGCTTTGGCCAAGGCTTTGCGGCTGGAGGGGATCGGTCCCGTGCCCATGATCGCCGGATCCACCCCGCAGGAGGCCCAGGAGACAATCCGCGCCAACGGGGTAATGCCACGCTTGGCTGCGTTGGCCGCCGTCATCAACACCAAAGCCGCGCCACCATCGTTGATACCGGAAGCGTTACCCGCCGTAACCGTACCCTCTTTGTCGAAGGCAGCCCGCAGTTTGCCCAAGGACTCTGCTGTGGTGCCATGCTTGGGATGCTCGTCCGTATCGACAACCACATCACCCTTCTTGCTCGGAATCACCACCGGCACAATCTCTTCCCGGAACAGACCGGCCTTTTGTGCTGCCTCCGCCTTTTGCTGCGAATGGGCGGCAAAGGCATCCTGCTCCGCACGGGTCAAGCCCCACTTTTTGGCCACGTTCTCCGCCGTGTTGCCCATGTGATAGTGGTGGAAGGCATCCGTCAAGGCGTCCTTGATCATGCTGTCCACCATTTCGGCGTTGCCCATTTTGGTCCCATTGCGCAGGTGCAACACATGGGGGGCCTGACTCATGTTCTCCTGACCACCGGCGACCACAATCTCGGCGTCACCCACCGTGATCGACTGAAATCCATTCACCACAGCCCGCAAACCCGACCCACACAACTGGTTGATGGCATAGGCCGTCTTTTCGACCGGGATGCCCGCATTCACCGCCGCCTGACGCGCCGCATTTTGCCCCACACCCGCCGTCAAAATCTGACCCATGACGACCTCATCAACGTCGCCCGGAGCAACACCCGCCCGCTTTAAAGCCTCCACTATCGCCACTTCACCCAATTTGGCAGCCGACAGACTGCTCAACCCACCAGAAAAAGCACCAACGGCTGTACGGGCAGCACTGGCAATAACAATCTCGGTCATGATTGCATACTCCTCATTGATTCAGTCGAAAAAATTCCGTTAAAGAAGCACTCGTTAGCATTGCGCAAAGCATTGGAATTGCTCTTGCGCTAAAACGGCAAAAGACAACGAATGAATCCCGTAAGCCAACAATCTTGCTATGAATCCATCCAGGCTATTTTACCATTTTATTATTTTCTTATTTTCTAATTTACTGCCCAAGCAGCCCACAGCAATAAATTGAATGGACACTACCACGACTCACTTATCTTGGCAAGCCTCCTTTAACATCCGCCCACGCTGGGAATATTTACGCCTGCTCCAGTTCCACCAGAACACCGCCCATTGCTTTTGGATGCAAAAAAACCACAGGCTTGCCATGCGCACCGATTTTTGGGGTGGGATCCAGCACCTTGATCCCCTGGGCCTGCAAGGTTGCCACGGCAGCCGCAATATCCTCCACCTCATAGCACAGGTGGTGCAGGCCACCTGCCGGATTGCGGGCCAAAAAGGGCGCAATGGGCGACGCTTCACCCAAGGGATGCAACAGCTCCACATTGCTATTGGGCAGACGCACAAAGACCACCGTCACGCCAAATTCTGGCAAATCCTGCGGCGGATCCACCTGCGCACCCAAGATGTTGCGATAGGTATCCATGGCCTGCTGCAGATCGGCCACGGCGATGGCAACATGGTTCAAGCGGCCAATCATGCCTCACTCCCTAACGGAAAGTAAACAAAACCGTATCATTTTCCACCGTCTCCCCGGCCCGGACATGTACCGTGGCGATGATGCCATCCCGCTCGGCACACAAGGTGTTTTCCATCTTCATGGCCTCCAGAAGACACAAAATCTGCCCGGAGGTCACCTTTTGCCCCTCGCTGACCATGACCCGACTGACCAAACCCGGCATGGGGGTGGTGACGGTCTTGCCGCTATCCTGGCGACTCTTCAGCGGCATGCGCTGGGCCAGTTCATGCAGACGATGGGAACGGACCGCCGTTTTGACCCGTCTACCGCCCTGGGTCAGCACATAACCAGAATCCCGACGTTGAATCTGTACCGTGCGACTCTCCTGGCCAATGACAAAGGTGGCCAAACGCATACCCGGTCGATAGACCTCCGCCACCTCCAGAATGGTACCATCTGCCAGTTCAATGAGATCAAAACCCGGCGTATGGGAAACCCGCAAGGCAATCGTCTCCTGTTCCACCGTGACCACCCAGTCGTTGGTCTCCGGCAGAGGAGCCAAAAGCGCCTCTTCGGCCCGTTCCAGGCAGGCAGCAACCATGGCAAAAAAGCGTACAGAATCCCGATCCAACTGCGCGCCACGAAATCCATCTGGATACTGCTCGGCAATAAAGCCCGTTGTCAGCGCCCCTTCGGCAAAACGGGGGTGCGCCAGCAAGGCATTCAGGAAATCAATGTTGTGTTTCGGTCCCTCGATCAGGTAATTGTCCAGAGCGTCACGCATGGTGGCAATGGCTTCGTTGCGACTCTCGCCCCAGGTGACCAGTTTGGCAATCATCGGATCATAGTGAATGGAGACCTCGCTGCCTGCCGAAACCCCCGTATCCACCCGCACCCACGCACTCTCCTGTGGTGGCTGGTGCCGGACCAGACGTCCCGTCGAAGGGAGAAAATTGGCATAGGGGTTCTCTGCATAAATGCGGCACTCCATGGCCCAGCCATTTTTCTGTACGTCGGTTTGACCAAAGCGCAACGGTTCACCGCGCGCAATACGAATCATCTCTTCGACCAGATCCAGTCCGGTAATCATCTCGGTCACCGGATGTTCCACCTGCAGGCGGGTGTTCATCTCCAGAAAATGAAAATGCCGGTCGGCGCCCACGACAAACTCTACCGTGCCCGCCGAAACATAGCCCACCGCTTTGGCCAGCGCCAACGCCTGTTCCCCCATGGCGGTCCGCATCGCGGCATCGACAAAGGAGGAGGGGGCCTCCTCGATCACCTTTTGGTTGCGGCGCTGAATGGAACACTCCCGCTCATTGAGCCAAACCCCGTTACCGTGCTGGTCACAGAGAATTTGAATCTCGATATGGCGCGGTTGCTCGATAAATTTTTCCACGAACACCCGGTCATCCTTGAAATAGGAGCGCCCCATGTTGGCGGCAGAACTCCACCCTTCGGCAGCCTCGGCATCGTTGCGGGCAACACACATGCCTTTGCCGCCGCCTCCGGCAGAGGCTTTAATCATCACCGGATAACCGATCTCGCGGGCGATGGCCACGGCGGCCTTGGCGCTGGCTACCGCATCTGGATGGCCCGGAATGGTGTTGACACCGATGGAGCGGGCCAATTTTTTGGAGGCAATTTTATCCCCCATCGCCAACATGGCCTCAACACCGGGACCAATAAAGGCAATACCCTTCTCCTGCAAGGTGCGGCAAAAGGCGGCGTTTTCCGATAAAAAGCCATAGCCGGGGTGGACCGCATCGGCACCACTTGCGCTGATGGCAGCCAGAATACGCTCCACGTTCAAATAGGAGGTGGCGCTGACCGCCTCGCCCACCCGAACCTTTTGATCGGCCATGCGGGTGTGCAATGCATCCTGATCGGCATCCGAATAGATGGCAACCGTGGCTATGCCCATGCGACGGGCGGTTTTGATGATCCGGCAGGCAATTTCACCCCGGTTGGCAATCAGTATCTTGCGCATGACGCCTTTTCCTATAGAGGCAGGTTGTCGTGTTTTTTCCATGGCAAACTCAACTGTTTGCCCTCCAGGGTCTGCAGGCCGCGTATCACCCGCCAACGGGTATCGTGCGGCATGATCACATCATCGATAAACCCCTTGCGGGCGGCGATGAATGGATTGGCAAAATTGGCCGCATAGGCCGCAGTCACCTCTTTCAACTTGGCCTCATGGTTGGGAGATGCTTTGATTTCATTACGGAAAATAATCTCTGCTGCCCCTTTTGGACCCATGACGGCAATTTCGGCGTTGGGCCAAGCATAGTTGAGATCACCGCGCAAATGTTTGGAAGACATGACATCATAGGCCCCCCCATACGCCTTGCGGGTGATCACCGTCACCTTAGGAACGGTCGCCTCGGCATAGGCAAAGAGCAGTTTGGCACCATGTTTGATGATGCCGCCCAACTCCTGCTGCATGCCGGGCAAAAAGCCGGGCACATCGACAAAGGTGATAATCGGAATATTGAAACAGTCACAAAAACGCACAAAACGGGCCGCCTTGACCGAACTGGCAATATCCAGGCAGCCGGCCAACACCATGGGCTGGTTGGCGACGATACCCACACTCTGTCCGTTGAGGCGCGCCAAACCGATGATAATGTTTTTGGCATATCCGGCTTGGATTTCCAGGAAATCCCCGTTGTCCACCACCTTTTCCACCAGTTCCTTCATGTCATAGGGGCGTTGCGGATCATTGGGGACCAGATTATCCAGGGAAAAGATGGTTCTTTTGGGATCATCGCCGGTATCGATGCGCGGGGCGGGTTCCCGGTTGCTGGAGGGCAAAAATGCCAACAGGCGCCGCAGTTGCTTGAGCAGAACCAGATCATTCTCGTAGGCAAAGTCGGCCACACCCGACCGGGTGGAGTGGGTGATCGCCCCACCCAACTGCTCGGCGCTGACATCCTCGTGGGTGACCGTTTTTACCACCTCCGGCCCGGTCAAAAACATGTAGGAGGTATCCTTGACCATCATGATAAAATCGGTCAGGGCCGGAGAATAAACCGCTCCCCCGGCACAGGGCCCCATGATGGCGGAAATTTGCGGCACCACCCCAGAGGCCAACACATTGCGTTGAAAAACCTCTGCATAGCCAGCCAACGAGGCCACACCTTCCTGAATGCGCGCCCCCCCGGAGTCATTAAGCCCCACCACCGGCGCGCCAACCTTGATGGCCATATCCATGATTTTGCATATTTTACGGGCATTCGATTCGCTCAATGAGCCACCAAATACCGTAAAATCCTGGGAAAAGGCAAACACCCGCCGACCATAGATGGTGCCCACGCCCGTCACCACTCCATCCCCGGCGATATGGTTATCCGCCATGCCAAAGTCGGTGCAGTTGTGCTCGACAAAAAGATCCATCTCTTCAAAAGAGCCGGGATCCATGAGGGCTTCCAATCGTTCCCTGGCGGTCAACTTGCCCCGGGCATGTTGGGCATCAATCCGGGCTTGACCGCCGCCCAAACGTGCCCCGACGCGTAACATCTCCAAACGATCAATAATATCCTGCATGGCTCACTTCCTGGCGTTGGCAAAACAGTGCAACAGTTGTTCAGCAGCCTCAATGGGGCCCAATGCACCTTGGGCAACCTGAGCTTCCAATTGTGGGGCCAATTGACCGACAAGCGTATCCGCATGCAACTGCAGCCGCAAGCCTTCATACACCCTTTCCCACATCCACAGTGCGGCCTGGGCTTGGCGTTTTTGCTGCAAAACCCCGGCTTGCTGCATGGTCTGGCCATAGGCCAGTAAATGTTCCAACAGGCGGTCTATGCCCTGGTGATGCAGGGCGCTACAGAGCAGCACTTGCGGTTCCCAGGCCGTGTGCTTGCGCTGCAGCAGGCGAATCGCCTGACTGACCTGAGCGGCCGTGTTGGCGGCCAGATCCTGCCACTGTTGATCGGCCTTGTTGATGACGATGATCTCAGCCAACTCCATGATCCCCCGTTTGATACCCTGCAGTTCATCCCCCCCATTGGGCAACAGCAGCAACACAAACAGGTCAACCATGCCATCCACCTCTGTTTCGCTTTGGCCGACCCCCACCGTTTCCACCAGCAGCAGATCAAAACCGGCGGCTTCCAGCAGACGAATGGTTTCACGGGTGCGCCGCGCCACCCCACCCAGAATAGTGCCTGCAGGGGATGGCCGAATGAAGGCCGCCGGGTGCAAGCTCAAGCGCGGCATCCGTGTTTTATCACCCAGAATACTGCCACCGCTGACCCTGGAAGAGGGATCCACGGTTAGCACGCCCACACGCAACCCCTCTGCGATGGCCCGCAGGCCCAGAGCCTCGATCAGGGTACTCTTGCCCACCCCAGGTGGACCACTGATGGCAACCCGCAGACGCGCCTGGGGCTGATTCTCCAGCGCGGCCAGCAACTGGGCCGCCTGTCGGGCATCGTCTGGATGGCTGCTCTCCAGCAAGGTGATCCCTTTGGCAATGGCCCGCCGTTGTCCCTGGCAAATGCCCTCGTGCAGTTGCTGCCACACCGCTTTCATGGACGCGGTGCAACCAGTCGCTGTTCAATCGCCGCCAATACCCGTTCTGCAGCCTGCACCGCCGAGGAGCCCGGTCCAAACAAGGCATCCACACCCGCCTTGTGCAGCGCGGCAAAATCCTGTTCCGGGATGACGCCACCCGCCACCACGGCAATCTCCTCTGCCCCCTCCTGCCGCAGGGCCTGGATAATGTCTGGAATCAGGGTTAAATGGGCGCCTGCCAAGGTGGAAATGCCCACCGCATGGACATCATTTTCCACCGCCTGCAGCGCCGCCTCCTGTGGCGTCTGGAACAGCGGTCCCATATCCACATCAAAACCGGCGTCGGCAAAGGCGGAAGCGATCACCTTGGCACCGCGATCATGGCCATCCTGGCCCAGTTTGACCACCAAAATGCGCGGACGCCGTCCCTGCCTGTCGGCAAAATCGGCCACTTTTTTACGCAACGCCTGCCACACCGTCTCCTCCTGCCACTCTTTGCCGTAGACACCGGCCAAGGGGCTCAAGGCCCGCTGATGACGACCATAGACCTCTTCCAGGGCGTCGCTGACCTCCCCCACGGTGGCCCGTGCTGCCATGGCGCTTACCGTCAACTGCAACAGATTGCCACTTTCCTCACGGGCAGCGCGGCTCACAGCCTGCAACGCCTCGGCGACCTCTGCGGCATTACGTTCCGCCTTGATGCGGGCCAGACGACGCAACTGATTTTCGCGCACCGCCACATTATCCACCACCAGAACCTGCAACGGCTCTTCCTGCTCTGGCTGATAGCGGTTGACACCAACAATGACCTCGACACCACGATCAATGCGGGCCTGTTTCAGGGTAGCCGAGGTTTCAATGCGACGCATGGGCAAACCGTTGGCAATGGCCTGTACCATCCCCCCGGCGGCATCAATCTCCTGGATCAGAGACCAGGCTTTTTCGGCCAGATCATGGGTCAGGCTCTCCATGAAATAGGAACCACCCCAGGGATCGATGACATGGGTCAAATGGGCTTCCGTCTGCAGGAGAATCTGCGTATTGCGGGCGATGCGGGCCGAAAAGGGGCTGGGCAGGGCGATGGCCTCATCCAGGGCGTTGGTATGCAAGGATTGCGTACCGCCAAAAACGGCGGCCATCGCCTCGATGGTGGTGCGGATGACATTGTTGTAGGGATCCTGACTGGTCAAGGACCAGCCGGAGGTCTGACAATGGGTGCGCAACTGCGAGGAGCGGGGATCCTTGGGTTGATAGGCGGCCATGATGCGCGACCACAACAGACGGGCTGCGCGCAGCTTGGCAATCTCCATGTAAAAATGCATGCCGATGCCAAAAAAGAACGACAAACGGGGCGCAAACTGATCAATGGCCATGCCCCGTGCCAAAGCGGTCTCCACATAGGCTTTGCCATTGGCCAAGGTGTAGGCCAGTTCCAGAGCGGCATCGGCCCCGGCCTCCTGCATATGATAGCCCGAAATGGAAATGGGATTGAAACGGGGCATATGCTGCGAGGCATAGGCGATAATATCGCCAACGATGCGCATGGAGGGCGCCGGGGGGTAGATGTAGGTGTTGCGGACCATGAACTCTTTGAGAATATCATTCTGGATGGTACCGCTTAACTGTGCTTCGCTTACCCCCTGATCGCGCGCGGCAACGATATACCCGGCCAGAATGGGCAGGACCGCACCGTTCATGGTCATTGAAACCGAGATGTGCTGCAGGGGGATGGCCTCGAAGAGGATTTTCATGTCCTCGACCGAATCCACCGCCACGCCGGCTTTGCCGACATCGCCGCCAACCCGTGGATGGTCCGAATCATACCCGCGATGGGTAGGCAGGTCGAAGGCGACGGAGATGCCCTGTCCACCGGCGGCCAAAGCTTGCCGATAGAAAGCGTTGGACTCTTCGGCGGTGGAAAATCCGGCATACTGGCGGATGGTCCATGGCCGGTTGGCATACATGGTGGGGTAGGGGCCACGCATATAGGGAGGCAGGCCGGGCAGACCGATCTCTGGGGCCCGCTGTTGCAGGTCGTCCAGGGTGTAGAGAGGCTGCAGGACGATCCCTTCCGGGGTTTGCCACTGCAGAGAGGCGGGTTCTTGACCGCGCAGCGCACTTCTCGCCTGTTGTTGCCATTGCGACCACTGGGCAGTGTTGGGCGCGGAGGGTAATGGGTCAGACATGGGCCGTGCATCCTTGCCTAAGGTGGAATTCCGATCCGGCTGCGGCAACCAGTCCCCCCACTGTCCTGGTTGTACAGCCCCGTTACGCGAGGGTACGTCCTTAAGGCCGTCATTTCAAGGCGCTAATGTGCATAATCTACATCTTTGTGCTTTGCCGGAACTGGGTAAATCTGGAATAATGGCCGCCGCAGTCAAGATCGGGGGGATGGGTGCTGAAAATATTGGCAAAAGTCTGGTTCCCGCACACAGATAGGAGAAGTTGGCATGAGCAATCGGCAAGAATATGAAACGTTGTACCGCCGTTCTATTGAGGACCGGGAGGCGTTCTGGGGGGAACAGGCGCGTTTGATCGATTGGCAGCACCCCTTTGATCAGGTCTTGGATTACAGCAAGCCCCCTTTTGCCACCTGGTTTGCCGGGGGGTTGACCAATATCTGTTATAATGCGGTGGATCGGCATGTGGCAGAACGGGGCGATCAGGCGGCGATCATTTGGGTCTCGACGGAGGTGGAACAGCGGCAGGTGATCACCTATCGGGAGCTGTACCGTCAGTGCAATGCGATGGCCTCCTTGCTGCAATCGTTGGGCATTGTGGCGGGGGATCGGGTTTTGATCTATCTGCCGATGATTCCAGAGGCGATTGTGGCCATGCTGGCCTGTGTCCGTATCGGTGCGGTCCATTCGGTGGTGTTTGGGGGCTTTGCAGCGCTGGCATTGGCATCGCGCATCGATGATGCCAGCCCCAAGCTGGTGATTACCGCCGATGCCGGAATGCGCGGCGGCAAGGTGGCCCATTACAAGCCTCTTTTGCAAGAGGGCTTGGCGGCGGTCACGGTGGCCCGACCGCAGCTGTTGGTGCTTGATCGGGGGTTGGCGCAGGAGGCGTGTCCCATCGAAGGGGAGCTTGATTTTGCCAGCGCCATCGCCGCGCACGCGGACAAAGAGGTGGCGCCGGTTTGGGTCGAATCTTCCCATCCCTCCTATATCCTGTATACCTCTGGCACCACCGGGCGTCCAAAGGGGGTGCAACGGGACACGGGTGGTCACATGGTGGCCATGCGCATGTCGATGAAATATATTTATAATGTGCATCCGGGTGAGGTCATGTTTGCCGGCTCTGACATTGGCTGGGTGGTGGGTCACTCCTACATTGTCTATGCCCCCTTGTTGACCGGAGCAACGACCATCCTCTACGAAGGGCTGCCGATTCGCCCCGATCCGGGCATTTGGTGGTCGTTGGTGGCCGAATATCGCGTCAACTGTCTGTTTACCTCGCCCACGGCCATTCGCCTGTTGAAAAAAACCGGGGCGGAATGGATCAGCAAGCATGATTTGAGCAGCATGCGCACCCTCTTTTTGGCTGGGGAACCTTTGGACAAGGAGACGCATCGTTGGGTCAGTGAGGCGCTGCAAGCCCCGGTGGTGGACAACTATTGGCAGACCGAGACCGGTTGGCCCATTTTGAGCAATTTTGCCGGTTTGGGGCTGTTGCCGATCAAGTTTGGTTCGCCGTCCCTACCTTCCTTTGGCTATGAGACGGTTTTGTTGGATAGCGCTGGCAAAACAATCACCGAGGCGGAGAGCAAGGGGTCGTTGATGCTGCGCCCGCCGTTGCCGCCGGGATGCATGACCACGGTGTGGGGAGATGACAACCGCTTTGTCTCCACCTATTTTTCCAGCAGTACCGAGCTGTTGTATGCCACCTTCGACTATGCGGTGTTTGATGATGATGGCTATTTCTTCATCATGGGCCGCAATGATGACGTGATCAATGTCGCGGGGCACCGTTTAGGCACGCGCGAGGTGGAGGAGGCGCTCTGCACCCATCCGGCGGTTGCCGAGGCGGCGGCGGTGGGCATCAAGGATGATTTAAAAGGGCAGGAGATCGAGGCTTTTGTGGTGTTGATGAGTCATGCAGTGCCGCCCAGCGAGGATGAACTGAAGGCAGTGGTGGCCCGGCAGATCGGTGGCATTGCCAAGCCCAAGTATGTACACATTGTCCCCAGCCTGCCCAAAACCCGCTCCGGCAAGGTGATTCGCCGCGCCATTCTGGCCATCGCCGAAGGCCGCGATCCCGGCGAACTGCCGACCATCGAGGATGCCAAAACCTTGGAGGTGATCCGCGAGGCGGTTGAGCACCGTTAGCACACTTCCCGTGCAACACCAGGGGAGAACTCCCCTGGTGTTGCACAGTTGGATTAATCGTCCGTACCCATACGCCGACCTGTCTGGTTGGTCGGCCCGTTCTGTTCCCCACGATAGCATTCGGATGCCGGGAATCTGGCAAAACGGAGTTTCGTCACGCCATTTTGTACGGTACAGTCACTTTGCTGAGCGAGGCTGTTCGGGCAATTGGTGACCTGGTCGGCATTATTGAGCTGAAAGACAATACCTCCCTCACAAGACGCGGCGTTGTTGGTAACCTGACAGTTTAGCGCAATACTGTTGCACAAATCGTTGATGATAGCCCCTGCGTGGGCATGCATGGACCCAGACATCAGGATGATGGTTAGTAAGAACGCTTTTGTCCTCATGATACTTTCTCCTTGAGCAATGGTAATGGTTACAGCCCCTTTTTTTTGGGGTTCATTTCTACAACACCTAATTGCGGTTTATGTACCAGGATCCGTCGTGAACGTTTACTCCAATCCTGCCATCCATGCACGCTATCCCGAACCATAAAGAAAATCTCATCCCTGAGTTGATCTGGTGTGATTCTCGTGGTCTCAAGATTTCTTTGTTTGATAACTGTTAATAATTTATCTGAGAAAATAGTTGCTCCAAGGTCCGCTTGATTACGGAATTTAATTTTTTCGAATATGTTTGCGTAACGACGAGATGCGCTCATAGAGTAGATTTTATCTTCAGCCCCGACATTCTCGACGGCCAGATTGCCAGGGGTGCAAGCGTCAGTAATCAACGTGATGGAATTTTTTTGTGATACATTTTTAAAGATATTGTAAATGTCGTCACTGGAGATCAGGTTTTTCATGATGCCCTGTTCGTTGACATAGGCATCCGATGGAACCCAGTATCCGTTATTTTTGTACAATAATCCATGTCCGGTAAAATATACAATCAGAGGTTTGTTTGATATTCCTTGCGTTTTGTTTTTATTATAGATTTCTACATATTTTGTCAATTTTTTCAAGATATTTTTGCGGGTTGAAGTGTCATATGTATGACTATCCTTGAATGAAATTGGTCCATACCCTATTAGGTCCAACTGGTCCATAAATATATTTTGCTTTGATTTTAAGTCACTAAGCATAGCAAAAAAATTGTACTTCAGTGCTTCTGTTCCGTCTCCGGTTCTGTCAAATTTACTGTCGTAGTTGACACCAATTGAAATTACATTGCTGTCATATGAAGGATCCACAGTGATGGAAGCATCTGGAGAACTGTCAAATGAATCATTTGCCAAGTCTGGATATTCCTCTCTTTTCTGCATTGCCTTATATAGTACAGGATTTTCTGAGGTGTCAAGAACCCAATCTGAGTTGGAAGTTTTATCAGGAATAAGATCACTGGAAGAGCGTGCCAGTAAAAGAATATATGGTCCGGGAAAATTATTTGGGCGACCAACGCCGGGTACTCCATAACCGTTAAATTTTATATCACCATTGTGAGGGTAAGGAAATGTATAAATCACCTCTGCAGCTTCCTTGCTGTAATTTTTAACACTGAACTTGGCAGCTTTTGCAACAATACCCTTCAGAGCAGCGCTTGATGCGCTGACATAAGCGTTCCAGACATCCAGTTCTCCCTCCACTCTCCCACCATCGATAGATGGATAAAGAGACTGATAAGAAGCACCATCGGCTGCGTCAACAGGTTTTCCAGCCAGTAAATAGACCTCCAATTTTCCGTACTCACCGCCTGGATTGGCCGTTGCGGTGATTTTTTTGAACTGAATGTCTCCACCATTTGTTATAATCGTGAATTCCGTCTCTTCAGCAGCAATACCATCAGCATTACTTAGGCAACTGACCCCATTGAGACATGAATACCTTATGGTACTGTTTTTGTGCTCTGTAGTCTTTCTTGGAAGATCTGCCGTATAGGTAAACTCGGAATCGATTGTTACAGGGGCACCGATGGTTTTAATCAGGTTTGAGAAAGAGAAAATACCCCCAGAAGCAGTCAGATTGATACCACCACTTGTATCGGTTCCTGTTGAGGTAATAATCGCCCCCTCATTGATAGTAAGAGAACCGTTCGTGACATCGAGTGTCAATCCACCGACAGTCAACGGTTCAGTGATCACAAGATTACCACTTTGTGAAAAATTAAAAATTGAGTTGGTGGTTATATTTCCCAGTGAAAGGGAGGTACTGCTGTTGGTGACCCAAACTTGACCAGCCCCATAACTCTGGCTAAAGCGCAGAGAGTTGACCTGCAGGCGAAGCTTGTTTTGTTTACTGCCAACCCCAAAGCCTGCATTCAGGTCCACAAAGGGGGCAATGATATTTGCATTTGTACTTTGGTCTAAAGAGCCAATGGTGCCATTCGGTGCATACAGTGAGACACCAATCTCTGCTGCTCCAGAGGCATCAGCCAAAGCGACAGGACGCGGGTTGGAAGAATATGAGCGGTTCGCCGATAATGTCCTATTGGGTGTAGCAGCAGAAACTGGAACTGTGATTTTGCCATCACTCTCAAACCAGATGTTTGACTGGGATGTTAAAGAAACTTGCCCATTCGATACAATGGTTCCAATATGCAAATCATCAGTGTTGCTAATGACCAGATCACCATTGCCAGACTGACTTCCACTGATTTTTAAGGTACCACTGTTGTTTATATTGACTCCATTTATATTATTCGTCAATTCAAGCAAGCGAACATCGGATGTAACTTCTAATGTCTCACCGATGCCGTTTGTATAAAGTACAGCCTTATTGGCAGTGATGTTGATCAGACCAGCTTGATTGCTGTTCAACATACCGTTCTTGTCAATCTGTATACTCACTGTGTCGCCTGCAGCCAAGGTATTCAGAGCAAGATCTCTATCATTTTTTACATATAGGCTGCCAAGTTCAACATTGGCGGTCAACTGATCAATGGACATGGAAATGGGATTGCTATCTTCACCTGCACCATATACTGCTTGAAGCGTCAGTTCCGGTGCAGTGATCAGATTGCCTTCTGCAGCCAATATGAAACCCTCCCTGCTTTGCACGTAAACCCCTCCACCACCTTCCACTTTATTGAGAGTCATATCGCCAGTGGCAGCAGTGAGAGTGATTTTTCCTCCGGTAGCTGAGTTGGTTGCACTCACGAAGCTGTTCGTGACACCATCACTCAGGAGGTGAATGTCGCCGCTTGTACTGTTATCTAAATGAATGTGTGGAGCTGAGATGACTATCGGAGAATCGTTGCCAATACCGTGCGCCGCATTCAGTATTACAGAATTTGCCTCGATATGTGTATTGCCATCAATACCAGTGATACTGCCGGCATTCATCTCGACCGTGGCACTTTCTGCCACAATGTTATCCAGGGTAATTGTGTCTACAGTGTTTGAAATATCGATTGTTCCCCCTCCACTCTGTTTGCCTTGCACTGTAAATGAGCCACTGTTGACAAGATGAATGTTGCCGCTAGTGTTTGTAAATATTAAATGATCCGTTACAGTGTTGACTGGTGTAGTATTTCCGATGCCTGACTCTGTGGTCAGGGTGATGGTTGGGGCTTGCAAGGAGTTTGTGTTTTCGTTGCCATTGATGCTTTCAGCGTGTACTTGCAGGGCAGAGCCGGCAACACCGGTGGTGATAGTAAGTGCACTACTGTTGGAGAGAAAAAAATCGTTGCCAGCGTTAAAGCCTAACTGGTTGACTTGGGTGTTGAGAATATTTTCAGAACTGCCAATATCGCCATTTTCTGCGTTCAAAACCAAGTCAGCACCGATGATGTGTGTTGGGATGGATGGTTGTGCGATAATATTGCCAGCGCTTGAAGTAAGTGTGATATGACTATTACTGGCAGCGATCTTATTCACAGTCAAGTCACCAAATTGGGCAGAAATAGAAATATTATTCTCGTTTGTTCCCTGGTGTAAGCCGCTAACCTGGAGTGAATCTGTGTTTCTGATATAGACGTTGCCTTCTCCTGTGTTGTTAAAATCCAATATGGCGACAGCGGCCATGAGGGGAGTAGTGGTTGATCCAAGTCCTGTTGAGGCTGTCAGCTTGGCATCATTGGCTGTGATATGTATTGATGACTGACTGCTTCCTGTCAGGTTACCATTGGTCACTTCCAATTCAACTTGATTGGCTGTAATGGAATCAATGACTGCATCACCTGTGGTTTGCTTGAAATATACCACCCCAGAGTCGGTAATGGATCCGCGAATGGTGCTGAAGGTTGCACTTTCGTTGCTGATGACAACATTCCCTTGATCATTACTGAACTCCATAGAGTTCACTTCGCTGTGCACTCCATCGGTTCCACCAATCCCCCGACCAGCCACCAGGATGGCCTTGCCTGCCGTCAAGTTGGTCTGTGTACCGTTCAGTTCTTCAATCGCCCCCAATTGAGCAGTTAAAATAACATGATTGGAAACGGTTAGTTGATCCAAAGTGATGTCGCCTTCTTGAACAGTCAACTCTACTGTTCCTGTACCAACCAGTGTACCAGTGAACGTGGCGCTACTATTATTAGTAATGAAAGCATCGCCTGTTGAGCTTTGATTATTTAACTGCACTGTTTTTACATTGGTCAAGAATGCTGTGTTACTTTCTCCATGAATACTTTCACTTGCGCTAAAGGTAACTTTGCTGGCAGTGACGGCTGCTGTATCGCTGTTTTGTCCAATGATTGAGCCGTTTAATGTCGTCAGGCTGATACTCTCCGCAAGAGATATAGAGCCAATTGTCAGGTCACCATTACTAACGGAAATATTAACTGTGCCATTACCAGTTACTTTCCCGTCGGTAAGAATAATACTTTTACTGTTCGTTAAATCGGTAGCATTGTTTTCATTTTCAAACGAGAGACTGTTTACAGCCATACTCAGACCAATGCCAGAGACTGCTTGCAGAGAGACAGAATCTGCCGTCAGATGCGTGGCACTTTCTGTCGTTTCAGCCAGGATGCTCCCCTCCATCGCCAAAAGGCTAAGATCGCTGGCAACAATGGATTGGACGGTTAGGTTACCCGTTTCAGCAACGATTGTGGTTGATCCTCCCATCCCATTCTGACCAGATGCAATCGTTACGTTCTGACTGTTAATCAGATAGACATCACCTGATGCCGTATTGTCGTAGGTTAACTGGGAAACCGTTGTGCGAAAGGGTTGAATACTGCTGCCGATACCTGTACTGGCAGTCAACGCTGCCGCTTCGGCCACAAGGGCAGGTTGATTCGCGGAGCCGATGATACTACCATTATCGGCATACAGTTTGATTGAAGCGATGCTGGCCGAACCGTTTGTGCTCTCCGGGGCAATGGAATCAATGGTTAAATCACCCGTATCACTACCCAAATCCACTTCGGAAACTGAGCCCTTGCTGACACCAGTCACGCGCATTGCCCTGCCATGGTTGCGCAGATAAATGCTGCCAGAGGTGAGGTCAAAGTCGAGAGTGTTGATTTGAGTCGAAAGTTGGCTCGTTGTGCCTATATCGCTGGAGGCACTCAGATACAGGGTATCCGCTTCCACTGTGCCACTGCCATCGGACTGAATTTGCCCGGCAGTGGCAGTCAGTTTAATGGTGGCGTTGGCAGAGTCGGCTGTAATGGCCCCGACCATTAAATCTCCAGTTTTCGTTGTAATCTGGATGAAACCGCTTTCCTGATAGTGACCAGAAACAGCCAAATCAGCCGTGTTGGTGAGTTGCAAATCCGCATTGCCACTGTCAAAGGTCAATGCATTGACCGAAGTTCGCAAGGGATCATCACTGCCAATCCCCGTTGTGGCCTTGAGAATGAGCTGATCAGCGGTTATGTGAGAAGCAGCATCGGCGATGTCATCGCCAATCACCGCCCCTGCTTTTGCCCACAAGGTAACGGTTCCGGTAAGAGTCGGGTCGGATGATGCAATCTGACTGACATGAATATCCCCGCTTTCGGTCACCAACTCAACGCTGCCAGCTTGTACGGTACCGGTCACGGTCCAACTGCCCGCATTATGGATGGCCATGGCACTATCCTCAGTTGTGACATCAAAAGTCAACGCAGCCACATTGCTGGTAAGAATATCATCGCCATTGCCTGAGTGTACAGTAATATCGGCAGAAGGGGCAACAAGATGGGATGTTGTTTGGCCTGTCTCCCCCTTGATGGTGCCTTGATCAATCTGTAAAGTCACCAAATCATTGCCGCTGAGCGCATGAACGGTCATGTCACCACTGCTGACAGTGATTTTGATCTCTCCAGCCTCCTGTTGTTTGCCTGTCACGGTTAATGATCCATCCTGTTTAATTTCCACATTGCCAGAGGATGTATTATTGAATGTCAGTGTATTGACCGAGGTTGCAAAGGACAGGTTTGAAGCACCAACGCCTGTAGCGCTGTTCAAATCCAGGGCATCTGCTTTGACGTGTGTACCCGTGCCAAAGCCAGTAATCTGACCCGCGCTGGCAGTCAGGGTGACAATGCCTTGCTGCAGGTCGTTTTCAGGTATTGAGGCGATGGACTCAATTTGCAAAGAACCTGTGTTGCTGGTCAGGTTGATGGTGCTGGCACCCTGGTAGGTTCCTTTGACCCGCAGAACTGTGCCAGCGACACTCAAATCCTGGGTATTGGTGAGATAAAGGTCGCCTCCCGTACTGGTAAAATTGACCACATTGATGGCCGTTGTTAATCCTTCGATCACCCCAGAAGCGCCATCATCGGCACCGATCCCCTTGTTTGCACTCAACGTAAGTGTATCTGTCGTCACCTGGGTGTCTGTCGTTGTGCTGCTACCCAGGATGCGGCCATCGCTGACCGCCAGTGAAACGCTGCCAGAGGATGTATCGTCCACTGTGGCCAACTTTTGCACCGTCAAATCACCACTTTCGGTGACAGCCAGGGTGACATGACCACCATTTTGGAAAGTACCACTAACCGACAGGGCCCGATTATTGCTGAACCAAACCTCGCCACTGCCACTGTTGCTGAAAGATAAATGGTCCACTTGGCCAATCAGGGGCTGGCCGTCGCTACCGATACCTTTGCCGGCATCAATGGTCAGGAGATCGGCATCCACGTGGCGCGAGGTGTTGCTTTGGCCAGCGATAACCTGCTCCTCGGCAATCAGCGTAAGCTGCGATGTTAGAGAGTCTGCCGTGGTGGATGTGATGGATTCTACGGTCATGGAACCGCTACTCTTTATCCAGAGCGTATTGCCATTATCGAATTCACCCAATACTGTCATGCTTTTGTTGTTACTGATGTAGACATGGCCTGAGTTGGCATCAAACTCCAGACGATCCACCTGCGTGTGCAGAGGGGAAGAACTGTCTGTCCCGATTTGAGTACTGGCAGTCAATTTTGCCGTACCAGCGATAATATTGATGGGGCAAGTGTCATCTCCGAGAATCATTCCCACACTACTCAAGGTGACCGTGCTATCCCCAACATCAATCTTCCCAATGGTCAGATCGCCAGCACTGTTGCTGATGGTCACATCGCCACTGGCTGAACGGTCGTCACTGGCTGAACTGTCGTCACCAATGCGCAGCGATTTGCTGTTGGTCAGACTCACGCTTCCATTGGAAACGAAAAATTTCAGGCGATCCACTTCCGTTGCCAACTGAGGCGTACCGCTTTCCGTGCCAATGCCGCTCGTGGCCTGCAAATTGGCATACTGGGCCTTGATATGGGTGGAACCACTCCCTTCCGCTTTGATGCTGCCCCCGGCAGTCAGATTGACAGTGTCTGAGGCTGTTATGCTCTTGATGGTCAGATGATTGCCGACAATCAGGTTCAGGCTGTCGCCCGCACTTTGTACACCACTTTCGACAGTCACACTGCCTGAATTGCTGATCCATACTTCTCCGCTTTCACTGTTATTAAAACTGAGAGAAGTGACCGATGTTTCCAGCTTGGTGGTGCTGCTGCCGATGCCTCCTTTGGTGGTCAGGTCGGCACTGCTGGCCTCAATGTGGGGTGAGGTACCGCCATCTCCCAGCAGTCTGCCCGACGCAATCAGGACCAACTTTCCTTGCGGAGACTGGTCGGAGGAGGTGATGGAGCGCAGGGTGATATCACCGCTGTTTGCTGTCTCCAGGGAGATGGTCCCCGTACCACTATAGCTGCCAGTCACCCCGAGCAAACTCTTATCGTTCTTTAGATAGACATCACCACCTTGCGTGGTAAAGGTAAGCGTGTTAGTCGAGGTTTGCAGAGGTTTATCCAAAGCGCCGATATGGCTGCTGGCCGTCAGATAGAGTTGGTCGGCACTGAGATTGATATCGCTCGCACTGCTATTGTCATTGAGTATCTGACCGGCAGCGGCAGTAATGGTCAGGCTGGCACTGCTGTCATCTCTTGGGGTGATGGAGCGTATCCGAATATCACCGCTGCTGTGCTCTATCGAAATTGTGTTGGCATTGGCATAGTCGCTATTGTCGATGGTCAATGCACCCGTCGCGGATAAACTGTTCGTGATGTCGACATTGCCAGCAGAATGAAAGGAAAGAGAATTCAGTTGTGTCAAAAGAGTGGAACTGGCGCCGATGCCGCCATCGGCACTTAATTCCGCTGCATTGGCAGTAAGATGATAAGAGGTGTCACCAGAAAGAACATTACCGGTAATATTGCCCGCAGCAGAAAGTGTGACAGTGGCATCGGCAGCCAAAAGGCCATCCAACGCCAAATCCCCTGTGCTTGTGCTGATCTGAATGGAGCCGGAGCCACCATAAGTTCCACCGACATTGATGGATTTATCATTGGCAAGCAAGACATTTCCTGACGCGACGTCTTGCATGGATAAAGTCAGGGTATCCACATGCGTCATCAGGACTCGATCAACGCCAATCCCCGTTTTTGCCGACAAGTTGAGGGAGTTGGCGGTAATATGGGGGAATGTGGCATCGATTCCTGCCTTGATTGCCCCTTCAGTGGCTGCCAACTGGATGGCATCAGTTGTGCTAAGTGTATTGACCGTGATATCGCCTTCACTGCTTGTCAGGATGATGTCGCCTTGCGTACTTTGTTCACCGCTCACCGTCATGCCTTCGCTGTTACGGATTCGCACCGTGCCACTCGTGCTGTTGACAAAGGAGAGAGTATCAATGGCGGTATTCAGTGGGTTGTTGTCATCGCTGTGGCCAATGCCAGTCGCACTGCGCAGGACCAGATTGGCAGCAGTAATATGTGTATTGGTGGTTGAGGCAACAGTAATTTTCCCCTGTTCTGCGATCAGGGTTACCGTATTGGCTTCGGCTCTAATGGCACCTTCACCAGAAAATTGAATGTTGCCACCGCTTGAGGTAAAGGTGAGATCTGCCCCGTTTACAATAATTTCCTTCTGGATATAAATATCGCCGCCTGCCGTGGCACTCAGGGATACACCGTTGGCAAGTGAAACTTCTGCTGTAAACTGGATGGTATTGTTTGCTTGCAGATCAATGTTTGCCGTGATGTCCGCCAAAGTTTGTGGCGAGATGGAACTGCACGCATCAGAACTGCAACTGTCTACTGATTCAATATAAATATCGTCTGGATCGAGCAGGAGCGTGCCTTGTTTTCCTTTGGCAGCACCGGCATCGACCTGACCGGCAAAGAGCAATTTTTCCTTGCCAGAGATTTCGACAAATCCCCCATCGCCAGATTGACTGCCGCCGCGCACAGAGAGGTTACCCTGAAACGCGGTTGTTTTGTCTGACCAGATGATGATTTGCCCGCCATTGCCTGAACGCAAGGCATCGGCAGTCAAGGTGGCTCCCTTGGCAATGGTTGTTTTCCTGGCGTTCTGGACTTGGGGATTTTTCCCCTGGCGATCCCCACCGATTTTCAGAGTACCCCCGCCGGCATCGCCAGAGGCATTCAGGCGCGCACTTTCCGTCACCCGTACTGTGTCACCAGTTACCTCCACGCTGCCGCCCTTTTCGCCGCTGCCCTGTCCTGAG
Source organism: Magnetococcales bacterium (assembly GCA_002753095.1). Taxonomy (GTDB): domain Bacteria; phylum Pseudomonadota; class Magnetococcia; order Magnetococcales; family Magnetaquicoccaceae; genus Magnetaquicoccus. The sequence goes on along the minus strand of PDZU01000006.1, from coordinate 54,820 downwards.
ACATCGACAGAACCAGATACCTGACTGGTTCCCATGCCAGCATGCAGGATGACACGTCCATTGCGAACATCGACCGCCTTGGCTTCGATTCTGCCCCCCATGCTGACCACCGAGTTCATGATCTCCTCTTTGGCGCTGGTGCTCATCAAAACAGTACCACCGTTGGCCTGCAATGTTCCGTTATTGACCGCCTGCAAAGCTTTACCCATTTTACTGTTGGCAGGCACATCATAGCCCAATTTACTGCCCTCAAAGCGCACGGTCACATTATCCGAGGCGGCAAGAGCCACGTGGCCCAGATGGGCCTGGATCACCCCACTGTTTTCTACATAAGGAGCAGCAAGCAGTACCGTTCCGCCTTCAGCAGCGTTAATGACACCATGATTGATGACTTTGGCCTCTGCGGCAGAGGATGGCGATACAAAATGCATCCGATCTGCTTCAAAATCCTCTTTGCTGATCCAGTGGCTTGTGGCGAGCAAAGAGCCCAACTCGACACGCGCACTCCCCTGAAAAACAATACCGTTCGGATTGACCAGCACCACATGCCCATTGCCGCGCATGGTGCCGGCAATCTGTGACAATTGCTTGCCGGTCACACGATTGATGGCCACAGCGGATGCAGAGGGTTGCAGGAAATTAACCTGTTCACCAGACTTGATGGAGAATGAGCGCCAATCAAGCATCAGCTTGTTGCTGTTCTGCAGCACACTGAGCGACTTGGCAGACTCGGTGATGGTGGCAGAACCGCTGACGACACTCCCTGAACTGGGCAAGGCAAGCGCTGTGTGGGGAACAACCAGACCGCAACCCAAACCCAATAGGACGGCATGCACCTTCAGCAGGCTTTTGGCGTTGATTCTCCTGCAACTTTGTCCAAAAGGACGATTTGGTGAACTCTCATCGCTCTGCATGGAACATTCTCCGTTGTGATACGCAAGAAGAAGATTCATTTTATCTTATTCGGTATATTGAATTGCAGTACCAGACTGGTCCGCCATACCGGACGACCGTTTGTGTCATCTGGATTCACTCTCGAAAAGGGAACGGCAAAGGAGTTATCAAAGGTGATTTGATACACTCCAAATTCTTTGTTTTTGCGTATGTCAGTATCCGGCTGTAATTTTAACCGCAAGCCCGCACCGGCATCAAACATTTTATAATAATCCTCATCCTTTGCTCTGCTGATCAAGTCAACTTTCTTTGCCTGGGCATAGTCTGTGAACAGAAACGGCGACATTTCCAGGTCGCGTATAATCTTATTTCCTCCTTCCTTATCTTTTCTAGGCAGAACACTGCATAACAAACTGTCTGAAGGATTGATTTCATTCTCCAATATGCACCCGGTAAGATGTTTCCAACCCACCTCAACACGTGAGGCAAAACCTTGATCCCCAATAATTTTTGACATCTCGTAAGCAGAGCCAAAACGCCTGCCGCCGAAACTTGCCATCTCAGCTTGCGGCAAAACCGAATTGGTCGTTTGATAGTCAAGCTCTGCAGATAAATAAAAGCGGTCTGTAAATTCCGGCAGGAGATGGTCATCAATAAAGCTGTCAATACCAAGCACATCATTGCCTTTTGAACTTTCGCTTTTTGAACTTTCTCGTTTCTTTCTGAACTCTCTGGTTGCCTTCAGGCTGCTGTGGAAATACTGAAAGTCTGGGTTTGCTTCTGGGCGTGTGGAGAGAGGATCAGCATAACCGTTTGAAAAACCGATAAAGTCAATTCCTCTGGCATAATCAAGTGAGAAATTAACCTCTCTGCTTCCTGGCAGTTCCTTGTTGGGTGTATCTTCCAGTTCAAGAAACTCTTCAAAATACTCATAGGAAGGAGAAATCTTAATTTTGGCAATCCGATCATGCGCAAATCTATTTCGCAGTAAGTCAATAGATGTATCAGAAAATGATAAGGTAAATTCAATGCTACGCTTTAGACTGCGATCAAAATGATCCTCTTTGCCAATTGCAAAATCAGCAGACCACCCCCTCCTGAAAGTTTCCAAATCTTTATAGTCGCCAGAAGGAAAGCTATTGTCACCCCTTCCGCTCATTCGTGTATATAAACCAGAAGCCAGATTGATAGGGTATCTGTAATCAAGCTGATAAAAAAGAAATTCGTCGCTGTTTAGTGCCCTGACACCAAGGATGGATAATTCATCACCAGGCTTGTAGAGTGGATGAATGGCCAATTTACCCCAATTGAGCCAAGGCCCCATATCTTCTCCACCATAATTGTCCGTACCAATGGTGACCTCATAGAGCTGCACCTTTGGAGAAAGGAGCAGGTTGGTAGCCCCAGGTTCGGCGTAACTCTCCGATGGTTGGAGTTGTGCCTCAACGTCCATGCCAGGTAGTTGACCAAGCTGAATCAATTTTCGGTCCAAGGTGTGTTGGGTAATCGGCGTCTCACTTGCGACTGGATCCATCGCTTCGCAGATGGCCTGTTCTGAAATTGATAAATATCCATCATTTTTATGTTCTTTGCTTTTTGTGCATATTTTATTGTTTTTTATCATTTGTTTCTCAAGCTCTATTGCTTTCTCAATTATATTTCCTATTTGCCTGCATCCATCGGTATTACTACTTTCCTGGCAGTGATCTTTGGACGTACCATCCAGAGATGAAATAATATAGGGAACAATTGACTTGAAATTACGGATTAGGGTTGATTTTAACTCTCCATATTTCTTTTGTCTGTATAACTCCTCCACTTTATCAAGCGCATTAGTGTTATTTATTGTTACCATTTTAACTATATTTTCTATTTTTTTGCATCTACCATTATCAGTGCTTTCCCGGCAGTGATATTCATACGTATCATTCAGAGATGAAATAATATCGGGAGCAATTGACTCGAAATTACTGGCGAAACTTGTTTTTAACTCTGAATATTTCCCTTGTTTGTATAACCTCCAAATTTTCCTAAACTCTATAACCTCATTTTCTGAACAGGCTTTTGCAGGATCTTTGTAACATTTATCCAGTTTTTCCGATATTGATTTGACAAGATTGTCCCTAATGTCCAGATTTTCCGATATTGATTTGACAAGATTGTCCCTAATGTCCAGATTTTCCGATATTGATTTGACAAGATTGTCCCTAATGTCCAGATTTTCCGATATTGATTTGACAAGATTGTCCCTAATGTCCAGATTTTCCGATATTGATTTGATAAGATTGTTTAAAGTGTCATAAATATCATTTAGTTCATCAATTCTATTTATTAAACAATTTATATTTTTCTCAGCGTCCTCTCCTGCAAAGACTCTCTCAAGAAAAGTAATTTGCTCTTGGTTGGCGATATGAATATCCTTGACATGTCCCAGAATCGTCTCAACCTTAAACAACTCTGTCACTTCTCCGCAGCTATCCTGTGCATGTTTGTTCCCGTGATAATCCTCCAGATTAAGCCCGCATATGTTCTGCTCTGGGAGATAGGCGCGTGTCAGAAAATATTCTTTCTCTGACAGAAAAAATAATTTCTCAAGCAGGCTCTTCTCTACAGGCTCATGGCGATATAGATTGGTGAGTTGATTGACAAAACGGGTGACGGTAGAGAGGGACAGCCAGTAGCTTTTTTCTTTCTGAAGTCGCAGGATAATACGATTTTCTTCTTGTTCCATATCAACTTGAACAGCGCCTTGGGCAAGTGCATTGCCTTCCATTGCACTATGGCATTTGTCACGCATGTCATTTTCTGGAATGTCAGTCGCTTGAATATCCGAGTCCAATGTGTGTGATTGCTGTGGGAAGAATTTTTCCTCAAACAACCGCTTCACATCGTCAGGCGTGATACGGAATCCTTCTTTGAGTTTGCTTTTGTCCCACTCAATACTGAACCCGGAAAATTTGACGCATACACTTCCCAATCTGTCCTGTTTCTCAACAGCCTGTATGTCCTTCGGTATAAAAAACAGATAGCCATTGTCCTGCCGTTCCTTGACATTGTAAGAATCAAACAGGCCTGTGGGTGGCAATGTTGGCGTAGACGCTTTCTGAGCCCCAGCGGCAAAAACGCTACTCGGCCAACCCGCCAGCAGGAGAACACTCGCAAAAATGAGTATCAGATAATAGATCTTGCAAGATTTTCTCTGCACCGCCGTATATCCGTTCATGTCAGTAGCTGTCATTGCCATTTTCCTCGTTGACCGGGCAGCGGCACCGCTTTTCATGCTCATTGAAAAGACAAATGCGCAGCGCTGGGAATTGATCATCCGCCGACTTGGTCACGACCGCCTCACTGCAAACAAGGCGCTGATCACGAAATTGTTTGGTAAAATGCATGGCCAGCGTGTGCATCTGTTTGCCGGAAAGACACAACAACTCCTTGCTTTCTATTTTGATCTCACCCATGCAAAACATTTTCGTTTGCAGCACTTGGTGGGTCATATCTTCGGCAGGCTCCCAATCCATCCCGCCCAGTGCGAGAATTTTCACGATTTCGTCGGTTATTCCTTGCCCCACAGCAGGAACTGATTCTGAAGTGTATGCCTGCACACCGCTTTGTTGATCGGTCCGTTGGTCGGTCAAATCTCCCCAGCGTAATCTCTGGAAATACGGGTCGTTCATGCCATGATGCAGCACAGAGAAAGATCCTTGTTTGGGACAACTGCCACTTTCCGTGTCCACACTGTTGCGAATGTAGACCCTCAGTCTTCTCAATGGGCAGTTGGCTGATTTTTCGTTTCTTTCAGCAACGCCACGTCCTGGTGGCAGGCTCGTCGCTTCGGTGTGGCTTTTCTGTTGCCCGTTTGCATGGCTCTCCGCGTATACTTGCCGCAAACCGGTAGACGAATGTGTCTGTGCCTCCACTTCAAACAGGCAAATTCCACTCAAAAATATGATAAATAGCATTAATATTGCTCTCACCATGTGATTCTATCCCGGCAAGCCAGTTATTAAAATTTTCGTTACACGGATCTTCTAATTCCAGTGCATTGTCAGATACTTAATATAAAGGATCGTGACGCAGATCTAAATCATTAACATGATTATTTTAATCCATGACCAGGACCGGCGGCAGTATTCTTCTCCATCCTAAGATATACCTCTTTCCTTGTCAATTGTACTTTTTAGTCAGACATAAAGATCTGCAAGACTTCGCACCTCATCTCTTCACAATGAGTAACAATTTTGGTTTGTCTCGGTGCGTGTGATGACGCTGTTCGGCTGGATAACCTGCAGGGAAGGGGAGAAAAAGTCTGGTTTGCCCTTGGCAACAGAGCGCGCCATCCTTGACTTTTGTACAAATTAATAGAGATAAAATATTGCCTGCAGCATCAGTAATTTACACCATGATGGATAACAAAAAGTGAAATTGATTGACAGATCGCAAATTTAGCGGCAGAATGGATTTTTCAATATTGCGTAATCATGCGCATATTAAGAATGATAATCAGTTGTATCTTGCCGACAATGATCTTTATGAATGGGGGAGAACATGGTGTGGATCAATCGGTTGCGGCTCAGTTACAAGTTGCTGTTGTTGCTTGCTTTCCCAGTGACAGGCATCGTCTTGTTCGGCCTGTGGCAGGTGCAGGAAAAGGAGGGGATGCTGCAACAGGCCACGGCCATGCAAGAGTTGGTCGGATTGGGAACGCATTTGAGCAGTCTGGTGCATGAACTGCAACGGGAACGGGGTTTGTCGGCAGGCTTTCTGGCCAGTCAGGGTAAACGGTTTCGGGACGAGTTGAGTGGACAACGCCTGCAAACCGACCAACGCAAACAAGCGTTGGAGGGGTATCTGCACCGTTTCAGGAGTAGCCAATTCGGGGTTGCTTTGCACCAGGGTTTGCAAGGAACAACGAGCGACTTGGGCAAGATGGCGGCTGTTCGGGGGGAGGTGGACGGTTTGCGGATCAGTGGCAAGGAGATGATCCAATTTTATACTACCCTCAATGGCCGGGCCTTGGAGGTGGCGGGTTTGTTGGCCCCACTGGCGGCCAATGCCGAATTGGCTGCCCAGTCCACTGCCTATGCCCAGTTTTTATTGGCCAAGGAACAGATCGGTTTGGAACGGGCCACCTTGAACGGAGTTTTCAGTGCAGACCGTTTTGCCCCTGGGGTGCTGGTGCAGTATGCGCAACGGGTGGGGGAACAGTTGGCCTATCAACGGGTCTTTTTGTCCCTGTCCAGCACGGCGCATAAAGACCTTTTACAGAAAATAAGTCAAGATCCGGTCTTTGCCGAAGTGGAACGGATGCGCCAACTGGCCATGGAACGGGGGGAACAGGGTGCCTTTGGCATCGATCCAAGACAGTGGTTCCAGGCCATCAGCCGCAAGATCGATCTGTACAAAGAGGTGGAGGATCAACTGTCGGCAGCCATTAACCAGGAGGCGCAGGCATTGCACCGACAAGCGTTGCACAGCTTGTGGCTGGTGATCGGCGTGGTTGGGCTCTTGCTGGCTGTGGTATTGGTGTTGGCACTGCTGATCGTGCGCTCCATCCTGGCGCAGATGGGCGGTGAACCAGAAAACGTGCGTTTGATGGTGGAGCGGGTGGCGCAGGGGGATTTGACCGGCGAGACGGCCAAGGACGCCTCCGGTATCGTCGCCTGCATGGGCAGTATGGTCACCAATTTGCGAGGGACCATTGCCACCATCGCCACGATTGGCGATCAGGTGGTGCGCGAAAGCGAAACCATCTTTGACAGTTCTCAAAAGGTGTCGCAGGGGACCAGTCGGCAAGCGGCAGCCATTGAACAAAGTTCCGCCGCCATGGAAGAGATGACGGCAGCAGTGCGCAACAATGCCGACCATGCGGCACAAACAGAAACCTTGGCAGACAAGGCGGCACTGGGAGCGCGGCGTAGTGCTGAGGTCGTGGGGCAGGCGGTGGTCGCCATGAAGGATATTGCCTCGCGGATCACGATTATCGAGGAGATTGCCCGCCAGACCAATTTGCTGGCTTTGAATGCGGCGATTGAGGCGGCCCGGGCCGGGGAGCAGGGCAAAGGGTTTGCGGTCGTCGCGGCGGAAGTGCGCAAACTGGCCGAGCGCAGTCAAATTGCAGCCGGTGAGATCAATCAAATTTCCCTTTCCAGCACAGAGATTGCTGAGCAGGCCACCACATTGTTGGCAGACTTGACGCCACAGATCGATCAGACGGCCCATCTGGTGCGGGAGATCGCTCAGGCATCACGGGAACAGAGTACGGGCATTGCCCAAGTCAATCAGGCGTTGCAGGAGTTGAATGATGTGATCCAGAGCAACGCCGGCGAGGCAGAGCAGTTTGCCCGTGGGGCCGATTCCCTGTCCGAACAGGCCAATAAATTGCAAGGGGTCTTTACCTTTTTCCGTCTTGAGACGGGGGTGAGCGAAGATGAAATCTTTCCCTGGAACGACCGTTTTCGGATCCAGGTACGCGAGGTGGATGCACAGCACAAACGTTTGGTCGAACTGGTCAATCAACTGTACCGTTTGATCAAGGGAGGCGATTTTACCCAGGCCCTCAACCATGTGTTGCCGGAATTGCTGGAATACACGGTCTCCCATTTTGCCTTTGAAGAGGAGCTGTTTCGCCGCTATGATTATCCGGGCGCGGTGGAACATGCCGCGCGCCATGTCAAACTGGTGGAGCAGGCAAAAGCCTTTTTGCCGCGCATGAAGGGGGGAGATCGGGCAGTGGCAATGGAACTGTTGGGCTTTCTCAAACAATGGTTGACTTCGCACATTCTTAAATCCGACAAACATTATGCGGAGTACCTGAACAGCAAAGGGGTCCATTGATTGCTCTGTCACTGTTGCGCAGCTAAAATTTTCCTCTCTGGCGACAAAAGAGTGACGGGTTACCGTCCATACGGACAAGCACATCCATTGTAGGGTGGCAACGACTTTCCAAAGGAGACAGACATGAAAGCAACCAACCTGATCGCATTGACCCTGGCCAGCCTAATGGCCCTGTCACCCCTGGCTCTGCAGGCAGGCAACGGCCTGGAGTTGGGGGCCTTGGGAGGTGCCCTGGTTGGCAGTATGGCAGGACCGGCCCACAATCGCTTGGGCAATGCGGTTTTGGGGGCGGTGGTTGGTGGGGTGGTTGGACAACTGATCGACGACGCCGATGGGGGGAGTCGTGCCTACCGCCATCACCGACCGGCTTATGCCAGGGGCTGGAACAACGCTCCGCGTTATGTGACCACCCGCTATGTTGAACCGGTGGCTGTGTACGCGCAACCGGTGGTGGTCACAACCATTGTGCCAGCACCACGTCACCATCACCGTCACCATGGTTATCGTTGGTAGCTATTGCTCATTTTGCTCTAGACAGGAAGCCTTTTTGCGTTCCGGTGGAACGGGTGACAGTTGTGCCATGCTCAATTGATTGGATGGAACTATATATGTAAAATAGTCACCTCTTCCGCATTTTTTTGCTCTCAGACAACGAGGTGTCCTCTCAGGATCATTTTCTGCACAATAGGCAATTATAATTAAGTTATTACCGCTACTCGTTATCAGTTTAAATGATTTGATAAATTCACCTGAACAACCACCACCACTTAGGAACTGATCGTTGGTAAAATTATATAAATTTGAATCGCAAGACTGTAGCGTAATGTTTGGATACGGTCTAAAGCCATTATAATGATACTCTTTCAGCTTTTCTATTGCTGCCAATCTACCAATTTCAACAGAAGAAACAGTCAGAATAATAATTAACATAAAAAATATAAGTACAAAACAAATTGGTGACCTGTTTAGTCTGATTATATTGTAAATTAAATTGTTATTAGTTATATACGGCTTACTTTTTTCTTTCTCGACCAACATCCCGCTTAATAGAGAAAGGATACTGATAGGAACAAGAAAAATGACACTATAGTATGTCTGCTTGATCGCCCTTAATCCAAAAGCAAAATACTTATAATAGTCATCATTTAGCATGCTGAAATTGACGTTTAAATTATCGTAAAAGACAATCTCATGCGTAACCCCAATAACGATGACAGTATAGATTATAAATGAAACAACACTTGAAATAACACCCATTTTGATGCCCTTTTTAAGTAATAAGTAACTATCCCCCGGCAGAACCGGGGGATTACCCATTGATTTAGAGCGTAAAGAGAAACTAAACTGACACAACAGCCACACCAAAGACAGAATCTACAGTATGGTCGTTGTGGTTATCATCGCAACATTCCTATCTGCAATGATTTTTAATGTTAGATGACCCCACTTGATGACTTGATGCCCCCCTAGGATCGACTGCTTCTTTAATTTCAATATCGGACATACGATCATAGTTACTAGAACATACATCTTCTTGACCACATATAAATTGCATACCACCGTTGGTACAGCGTGTATCTGTCTTTCCGCAACACAGATGGGTATCATCTCTATAAACCCTGTAGTGATGGTCTTTAGGCTCTCCAGAAAACACAGTAGAAGAGATTGCCATCAAAAAAATTCCAAGCAATTGTGAAATGATTATTCCGCTTTTTTTCATAAGTCTCTCCTAAAAGGTGGTTTGTTTGGTTTGAAGATCACTAAATATTAACCATGCCAAGCGAAGCATCGTTTCTTTAATTACTATTATTTGTTTCCTGTGCTAAATTCAGGTGTATTACTCAAAAAACGTCCAGAATCAAACCACAATATATCATTCATCCTCCTGCTGATTAATAATTGCGATTGGATATTAAACAATTGATCAAGATTTATATTGTCTTTACTGGTCTCAGTATTGCTTACCTTAACGGAATCCTTCAACAGCAGAGAAAACGATAACTGGTCATTCTTCTCATCTAAAATTCCGTTACGAAGCGTTTCAATCTGATCAAGTGCTCTTTCATCCCATGCAACGGAAGAAATGGAACGATTTCCCAAATCAGAAGCCGCACCTGCATGACAACTAGAAGTAATATTAAGTCTCCACGGCGAAAATATTTTATCAGATGACATTATGCCAGTTGAAAATGCAGACTCGCCATTGTATCCAAGGGTTACTGAGTCCGCAGTAAGAAAATAAAGTTTCCCCTGGTGTAGGTAGCCATGCCCAGAATAAATAAGAACATCTCGGTTGCTCTTGTTTGTGTTGCTTAACAAATAATTATCAATGTTAAATGCTGTCGCCAAGTGGCTGTCTTCTTCTAAACTATCCTTCCTTTCAGCTGAACTACCCATTCTAGATACTGAAAAATATTTTCTCAATGTTTGATTCAACGACTTTGAATCTTTGTCGGTTAGTTTTGCGATATCCCTTGATGTTGTAAGATAGTTATTGTTTGAAATAATATGCAACAGCTTTTTGTTACCGTTTGCATTGGATTCTCTTGGCGGTGATTGAGAGTCATCAATATATTCTTTTAAATTATTATAGAGTGTTGATATTTTTTCTGAATAAGCATCATATTCACTATTGTGGTTATTCTTGTAATATTTCACGCGTTGAGATATCTTTGAGAAAATCGATTGTAATTCTTTACGATATTGATTGGTTTCTAATGGAACCTTATCAATTGAATAATCGTTTTCTATCGAATATAGAGAGAATAATAGATCTTTTAGACTAAGTTGAAGATAAAATTTATCTTCAATATTGCCCAGAGTAGAACCTGTTTTATTTGCAATAACTATTAATTTTCTAGCATTATTCTCAAATATTTCGTTTGAAGGATAGCTATCAAGTGTACCGTTTTTAATTGACTCTGACAACGCATTGTATAAAACAGGGTAATCTTCTGTAAAGACTGGCTCATGCTTGAACAATTTACTTTCAACGGGAATAATGTTTCGCTTTAACTCAGACTTTGGATCGTGGATGTCCTGAGCGATTGTCACAATAAGATAATCGTTAAAATAAAAGCCACCATGCGGATAAGGAATTGTTAAGACCGAACTTGCCGCACCCCTTCCTGAAGGATCGCTTGGGAATATAGAGGCTAAACCGTAAAGTGATCCAGAATTTCCTGACAGTGTTAGGTCATAAACATCAACGTATGGATATTTTCCAGATAGTGTCGTATTCTTTATTACGCCAGCATCTAAAATTTCATTGTCTTTATTTGCTAAAAGCGCCAGATGATTGTTATTTCTTATTGCGCTATCTCTAATTGCGCAGGCGATACAAAAATCTATATTTCCTCCATTGGTATTTATTATGTACTCTCCCGAAAATAACACTGGACCAGTAAATTTCACAGAGCCACCACTTGTTAATATATTGCTATTGCTATCTGTTGTTAGATACTGAGTATCAATCTTCTGCTTGCCAGAATGTAGTGTAGTGCTCCCTTTCAATTTAATAGGACCGATACCACTCTGGACAAAATTGGCAGTTGGTGAGGTAAGAGTGACTCGTCCATTCAATGTCAACAAACCATCGGTAAAATATTGCGACTGGTTTATACACACTTGACTGCCATTTTTTATTTCAGAAACTGTCGTTGGTGTATTTATAAAATTTAGAGTTGAATCACTCGTAATATTCCCGTTTATGGTAATGTTGTTTCCTTCAAATATCAGAGAATTGAGCCCATTAATACGATTATTAACAATTATATTGGTGAGGCTTGCTCCTGCTCCCAATGAAGGCCCTGATATGGAAATATCTCCAGCAATTCCGCTATCTGTAGCATCTATATACTCACCACCAAATGTAATATTGTTAGAGGCAATAGATAACCCTCCGTTACGAAATTTTACTGAACCAGAGAGAGTCGTAGATGAGGCAGAGGCAACTGTCAAACCGTACAAAGCTTGGCTTTGGCCGATGGCCCCATCAACTTGCACGGTACCGCTACCTGCCGTGATGGTGAGGGCACGGTTGTTGGTATTGGCATCCGCATTGATGGTGGAGGTGAAGCGGATATTACCGTCAACTGTACTGTCCGTGCTCATGGTCAACGAATTGGCCAGGGTGACCGGACCTGTCAAGGTAATCGCCCCGGCGGTGGTGCTATCGGTGGTCACAATTTGCGAACCACCCAGCGTGATGGCGTCTGAGGTAACCGCAAGACCGTCGCTGCGCAATTTGAGCGAGTCGGCAAGCGTGGTCGAGGAGGCGGAGTTGACCGTCAAACCCTGCAGAGCTTGGATTTGGCCGATGGCCCCATCAACTTGCACGGTACCGCTACCTGCCGTGATGGTGAGGGCACGGTTGTTGGTATTGGCATCCGCATTGATGGTGGAGGTGAAGCGGATATTACCGTCAACTGTACTGTCCGTGCTCATGGTCAACGAATTGGCCAGGGTGACCGGACCTGTCAAGGTAATCGCCCCGGCGGTGGTGCTATCGGTGGTCACAATTTGCGAACCACCCAGCGTGATGGCGTCTGAGGTAACCGCAAGACCGTCGCTGCGCAATTTGAGCGAGTCGGCAAGCGTGGTCGAGGAGGCGGAGTTGACCGTCAAACCCTGCAGGGCTTGGCTTTGGCCGATGGCCCCATCAACTTGCACGGTACCGCTACCTGCCGTGATGGTGAGGGCACGGTTGTTGGTATTCATGTCCGCGTTGACCGCTGAAAGAAAACTTATATTAGCGTCGACACCATATAAACTTACACTATTCGTTAAAATAATAGAATCGGACAAGGTAATATCACCGATAGCTGTCGTAACATCAGCACCAAGATTAATTTGCCCCGTTCCACCATTGACCTTCAAAGTGACAGCTCCACCAGTAGAGCCCGCATTGCCTGTGTTTATCGCGGAATTCAGGAAAATGGATCCTGAACCAGTCGCAGTGCCGCCAGAATTATCATTGGCTGAAAGCACAACTGTACCACCTGTTGTTGTGATTGTTGCATCGACATAAATGTGATTGCCAGCTTGTGCGGTCAAGCCAGCACCGGCAGTAGTCAAATTTACGGAATCTGTGAACGTGATATTATTGGTGGCTTGGAGTGTCACATTGGCAGCCAAGCTATTGAGAGTTGCCGGATCCAACGTAACTGTAGAACCTGTATCGGTAAATTGGTCTGCTCCACTAGTCGCAGTGGCTCCACCTGTAGCGATGACAATATCTGCAGGATCGATCAACAGAGTACCCAACTTGCCTTTAGGCGCCGAAGTATCGACTTTCCCTTTCAATTGGACACTGCGCCGACCAGAAACTTCCACAAATCCTCCGTCACCTCCTTTTGGACCACCTTTGGCAGAAAGATTACCATCCTGTTGGGTATGTCCTTCTGACCAAATAACAATTTTTCCGCCTTGTCCAGATTCCGTCGCATCCGCAGAAATCTGACTATCAACGGATAGAGTTACACGCGGAGCAGAATTTGTTTCGTTCGTTGAAAGCTTTAAGCCACTGCTAATTTGAACAGCGCCACCCCCACGACGACCAGAAACGTCAATATTGGCACTACTGGTCAAGTTGACTTCGCCGCCGATGATTTGTACCTGTCCACCAAAAGTTGCACCTTGTTCGCCCGTTGCTTCTAATCGACCAGATATCTGGGCTACCCCGCCACTGTTAATAATTATTTTTCCTGAATTTTGAAGAACTGTAGGTGCACGTATGGAACCGCTTATCCCAATACCTTGTAAAAGATAACGGGTTGCTTCCGCAGTCAAAAGAACAGTCCCTCCTTCCACTAAAATTTCACCACTATGCGTCACCAACATTCCGTCACGTAAAATACCAGCCCGCTCCAGGAAAGGTCCAACATCCAACTTAAAAAGTTGGTCATCATCCATGTTTACGGTAAAACCGATTCCAGATGCTAAAACAACACGGGACAATCGAGCCACAATTTGACCAGAATTTTCTACAACAGGCCCAACCAGTGCAAGGTACCCATGATCATTGATATGGATCAGACCTTGATTAATAATTCGTGCTTCAGGATTTATTTTCCCAGATTGAAAATGTAGGGATTTACTGCCAGACATGAATGCCTTATCTTCAATCTGAGAGGTGGTTGCTACCATGCCAGAAACATCAACATCTGCATTCGGACCAAAATGAATACCGTTGGAGTTTGACAATATAATCTGTCCATTAGACGATAATTTTCCATAAATCTGGGAAGGGTTATTGTCATTGATACGATTGAGTATAACAGACTTGCTATCTGGCTGTTTAAACTGTACCGACTCTCCCTTGGAGAGATCAAAAGAACGCCAATCCACAACGCCTCTCTGTGAGGATTGCTGAATTTCCATATGGCTACCAGATTGACTTATGGTGGCACTGCCACTGGAAACAACACCACCTTGAGGCATGCAGAATGCGGATTCAGGTATCACTGAAATCAATCCAACTGTTGACAGTGCACCAACACGGGCAAGTACAACTGCTCGTGCCAGCAGTGTATTAGCTGTGCGACCAGCCATGGATGCCCTATGGGACAAAAAAATTCTTGGCTTCACGATCTGACACCCCTGTCAACAGTATACATGGTTGTGGATGTAACTCATCTCACACTACTGTCAAACATTTTTTTCATGGTATGATAAAATTTTTCATTCATTGAAAATTTAAAATAAGTCTGTGTATCACCACCATTAAGATAAGACGGATCGCTGGTATTATAGGGAGTACGGCCAAGCGGCTTTGCCAACTCAAGACTGAAGCTTAAACCATCCTCGTGTTGGATGCGCAAACCCACTCCATTTGCTTTCAAGGAATCTTTATCTTCAGTTGTACCAACAACAGAACGGTCTCTATTCGTAATTTTTGAAATATCAATAAAATAGTAAAAGTGAATTATTGAATCTTTTTGCAGAAATTCAATTAAACTTTTATTGAAGTGTGTTTTAAGACCAACTACCTTATTGTCTTTATACTCATATTCAGGATCAGTATTTTTGGCAAAACTATCAAGAAAAGTGAAACCAAATTCATTACGACAACCATATCCTGAGTCGCCAGACATTTCTGATGGAGCATACCCTCTGGCACCATTACGGTTGCCAATGGATATTTCCTGTCCAGCAAACAGTGGCTGATCCGCATACTGTCCCTCGAGTTGTGTTGATGCGATGAATGAGCTTCTCCAGAAAGGAAAATTCTTCAGCATATAAGATACTTTAAGGTCGCCACTGAGCTTCCAGAATGAAGGATCCGCTTCAGCTCTTGTTGAAAGTATGGATCCTTTTTCTGTTTCCCCACCAAAGCGAACTCCTTTTGTGTAGCCAATATTGCTGGATAGCTCAAATTGCTCCCGAAAGCGATATTTTGTACCAAAAATTCTGGGGACATTTAACAGATTCAGTTTTCCTCTAGCATCAGTCACATGCTGCACGGTAAATGATCGGATAATATCTTCAGTATATGGCAAACCACTTAGAACAGACATTCTTGCTTTATAATCCTGATAAAGTACATCTATCCGATGGTCTCCAGTATAATCAAATAAAACTGCGTTCGGTTCACTTGAGTTTTGTCGAACTCCTGAAAGATAGTCTTGCAAGAATTTTGCTTCGTATCTGCCTCGCCAATAATGAAATCTTAAACCACCAATCAGTTCGAGTATGGAGTTGTCAATATCCATGGTCTTAAGAGTGTGGGCTGGGGATGCGCGGTTGTAACTGATACTACCGACCAAATCAAATTTCCCAGTCTTTAAAAAGGAATCCCTACCTCGATTTGTTCTGTTAAATGATGTCAAGTTATCAAGAGGTGTCACTGCCTCCATTTTAAAATATTTTAGCTCATCAGGATAATCTGTTTGAACACGGCTTAGAGCTACACGAGAGCCATTTTCAAAATTATAGGCGCTATTCAACATAAACAATCTCGGCCCCATGAATAGGCTACCATAATTATCATAACTTACTTGTATCTCATAATTATTATAATCGTAGTCGATTTCCATTTTAAATTTATTGATGTGGCTTAGCTGATCCTTTTCACCACTGTTAAAAACTGGCCTCACAACCACATTTACGCTAATTCCAGGTAATGAATTTAATCTGACAATAAACGACTCAAGATCGTTTCGTCTGACGGGAGCATTAGCAACACCAGCAAGTTGACAGTAGTGCTCTTTTACAAGTTCTGAGAACCTATTCTCCTGAGATTCTCTTTCCGATCCATCTTTTGATCTATCTTTTGATCTATCTCTTGATCTATCTCTAACAACAAATTCGATATCAAGAGGTGGCTCATTTACTGCGATATTCATTTTTCGTTCTCTTGCCAGATTATCTATCGTCTGGTTGGGAAGATATGCAAACGAGCTATAATAATCTTCGCTGCGGTAGTAGTCATTCATTTTCTTGATGATCTGCATAATCTCAAGCAATGAAATGACGCTTTTTTTGTCATCGCCTTGAATTTCAAAGGAAAGGACAGGATTGTCAGGGGATTGAATTTCTTTTATCTCTGTCTTTAAACCAGTTATCTCACGGATATAGTGTTTAATTAACTGTCTATCAATGATTGGATAATAAACTGTTCCATCATCATGAACAGATGAGTTGTTATCGCATTTTTTATAACCTCCACTCGAATAATTTTCTTCGTTTTCATGAGACCCATCTTTTTTCGAATTGATTCTATCCGACTGTCCTGTTTCGCTCGTTTTAGTAAATTCCAATCTGAGGGGAAGATTAACAGTCTGTTCTCGCAGTTCACTACATTTTCCTTGAGCATCAATACAAATATCGCCAGTTTCGTCTGATAGCGCTGCAGGATCGCGAATTTCAATTTCTGATGGAACCTTCATCCTCTTGTCAAATGGTTCAAAAAACTGTTTGGGTATAACAATCGTAGATTGAGGTGAAGTTTGCGCCAGTGCAGACGTTGTTCCTGCAGTAAGGAAGATCGCATGAATCAATAAAAAAAATTTATAGTTTGGTGATTTGTTTTTCATTTTTTGCTGTCGCTCTGTAATTTATTCCCTTACTCTGTTGACTAAGTCACTAGAACGCTGATATTTTGATTTTACCCTTGCAGTGTGTTTCTTTTTTTGGCTTATTTGGAGCCTCTTCAATCAATTCTTTCAGATTGTCACCAATTTCGATGTGTCCTGGAAGATAAATTTCAAGACCTATCAACAATAGTTCCTCGTCAATTTTTTCGCACTGCAATGAGATATGCTGACCTGCCTCTTCCCCATAGTGATTTTTAATTTCATTCATTAAGGAATTGCTATCTATTTCTGTGCCAATATTTTTTTGCATGAAACCAGAGATACCAGATTTGTTGAACTGCCTCACTAAATTTGCGGCAATTGTGAAATATTGTTCTGGAGTCCAAAAGGTGCATGTACCGTGTTTGTACCACGCACTTCTCTCCATACACGATTTCCAATATATACTCGGTATGACATCATTAAATTTATCAAATCCACAACTTACGCAAGCAACTTCAGGGAATTTACATTTACTATATTTTTCAAGATTATCTTTTTGAGTGCCACAAAAATTGTACGCTTTATTATCACTATCTTCTGGTCGAAATTCTTGGAAAACGAAGTTGGTGGCGCTGTAATCAAGAGGAATTGAATAAATACATTCAGGTCTCTTGTATTCTGAGTACTTCATACATTGTCCGGGTAACCAACTGAGCGACAATACAAATTTATCCCATCTTCCTGTTTTCTGCCCATTATTATCGTAAGGAAATTTTTGCAATGAGCCGCACATTCTTCTGACCCACCGATTCCTGTATTGAGTGGGATACCTTTCTGGAACATGAACGTATACCCACTGCTCCTGAGGATCAAAATCTCGATCTAAACTCAGAAGTTCATGGGCGCCGTATTTTCTACCGGCTTCTAAGACTAAATCATCGGGATTCACCATCTTGCCATTTCGAATAGAGGCATAAGCAGGACAACGCTGTCCAGCAACAAACAATTCATCGATTTTCTGTTGGCAATATTCTTCTTCACTACGCACAGTAGATGAGCAACACAATATTGCTAACACAATCAGCAAAATATGCTTATGCACAACACTCTCCTGAATTTATGACTTACATTATTGAATTGTTTGCCATCCAGATTCATACATCTGTTGAAAGTTATATTCTATGCCCGGATGCACAACCCGTTGATCCACAAATCCAGCTTTGCCATCCCGACCAAAGACCGCCGCAGGACATGCCATCTCTATGGCAGGTGAACTCAGTCTCCTCATAACAAGACAAAACATCTCAAGTTTCTTGTACACGAAAACCCACCCTTAGCATCTAGTTATACACTGCGGACACACACAGGATCTCTGTTGTCAACTTGCACACCATTCCAGCAACAAGGTTAGGATTAATAGACATTGTAAAATCAAATGTCAAGGGGAAACATGCTATGCATTGTAATTATCATCAAGTTCATCTCAGAAAATAGTCAGGATTACATCAACTTAGAGGATAAAAATCGATCCATGATACGGGTCGGCAAAATACGCTTCAAAAAGGCAAACAGATAGGTGGGAAAAGTGACCGGATAGCGAATGCGGGGGCGACGACTCTCCAAGGCGTGTACCACCCGCCGACAAACCGCTTCCGGGGGGACCGAAAATGCGGTGGGTTTGCCGGAACGGCGGGTAGATTGTAAACGCTGATAAGCCTCTTGATGCCGGCTTGGTACCTCAGCCACCCAACGCTCAAAAGCCTGCGCCGCGTTCTCGCGAAAACGGCTGATCACCGGGCCGGGTTCAATCAAACAGACGTGTATGTCACTGCCCAGCAACTCCAGACGCAGGGTGTCGCTTAACCCCTCCAGGGCATATTTACTGGCATTGTAGGCACCTCGATATTTCAACGCCACAAAGCCCAGGATGGAACTGTTCTGGATAATGCGGCCATAGCCCTGACGACGCATGATCGGCAAAACGCGACACGTGAGTGCATGGGTACCAAACACGTTGGTCTCAAATTGCGCCCGCAACGCCTGCAGCGTGATATCTTCTACAGCCCCCGGTAAACCATAGGCTCCATTGTTGAACAGGGCATAGAGTTGGCCATCGGTTTGTTGCAACACCCAGTGTACGGCTTCGTCCATAGAACGCTCATCCGTCAAATCCAGACGATAGGCGTTAAATCCACTCAGTTGCAGTTGCTGCACATCCTCCGCACGGCGGGCCGTGGCAAATACCCGGTAACCCCTGGCACGCAGTTGCTCCGCAACACAGCGACCAATGCCCGACGAACAACCAGTGATTAAAACGGTTGCCTGTTCCGGGGAAAGAAATGGATGCGCCATGGCCGGTTATGATCCGAAGAGGAGGGGGGGAGAAGAGGGAGCCTGTATGTGAATCCCTTCCATCGCACTTATCGAAACGACAAGGTGCATGTCGGGCTGCCGCCCTCCCAAGGCGTGCCCCTGCGGGGCACAAATTTGGGCGCGCGGTACAGATTTGGCTGCGCCAAATCTGCTTCGGTAAAAGCGCGCCATTGCAGCAGGGCTCTGCCCTGCACCCGCAAGGGGAGATAATCTCCCCTTGACCCCATGAAACTTTAGGGGATGGGCGGGGTTGGGTAAGGCGGGATGGAGCGGGGTAGGGTAGGCCGGGGATCAATACTCCGGAAATTTGCTGATCCGGGAGACGACCACTGAATCGCTACGCTCCTGAATCAACACCGGGCCAATCTCTTTGGCCTCAGCACCTTGAATCTGTTTCAGAGCCGCCGCAGAGAGAAAAAGACCGCTGTCCGAGGCGGCGTTGCAAACAGCCCGCGCCACCTGCATCCCTTCTCCCAACAAACTCAATTGACGGCCCATGCCTCTGAGGCCCACGTTTCCAACGATCACATGTCCCACATGCAGGCCAATACCAACTTTCAGCATGTAACCGGCTTGTTTGTTCAATTTTTCCACAGCTTCCAGTACGCTGGCTCCCACCTGCACAGCCCGCTGGGTTCCTGCCTCCAGACCGCTCAACGAAACAAAAAGACGATCACCCAGCACCTGCTCCACCGGCAGATCATAATTCTCCAGCACCAACTCTACGGTAGCCAGATACTGATTGATCTGTTTCACCAGCTCCAGAGACTTCATGTTTTTGGCCAAAGTGACAAAATTAACCAGACGAATCGCCATGACCGTGCGCGACTGGTCATCGGCAAAGTCGGGATTGTGCCCGGCAGTGCCCATCAGTTGCTGGCCCGCCGTGGAGGCCAAGAGCTGTTCCGGGAAAAAATGCTGAATCATCTGGCGATGGCGTTGCATGGAGACTTCGGCCAAAACACGCTCCACTTCAGCAGCCACACGATCCGGGCCAAACGGTTTGGCAATCACCGCCTGTACACCGATGGAACGCATCTTCACGGTATCGGTTTTGGACGTGCGGCTGGTGGCAAAGACAATCGGCAAATCAGCACGCCCAGCCTCGCCCTGCCGCAGCTTTTGACACAACTCCAAACCATCCATGCGCGGCATTTCAAAGTCGGTGACCAACAAGTCATACTCATGCTGCTTCAACATGGGCAGCGCAGCCATGCCGTCCTCGGCTTCATCAACCTGAAACCCTTGTGTTGTCAGTGCTTTAACGCTCATGGTACGAATGGATTGGGCATCCTCTACCACCAGGATGCGTTCCGGTCGCACCACCCGCTGTGCACCACGACTGCGATCACTCAACCAGCGACCGACACGTGCCAGCAACTCCGGCATCACCACCGGTTTCAGAAGATAGTCATCGGCCCCAGCCTCAAAGCCCTGCATCACCGCCTCTTCGGTATCGAGAGAGGTGAGCAGAATGAACGGAATGTCATAAGGAAAGGAAGAACGGACATTGCGGCATAGCTGGTGCCCAGTCATGGTGGGCATCTCCACATCCGAAAGGATCAGATCGACTTTGCCATCCACATTGTCCAACAGTTCCACCGCCTCGCGCCCATCCCAGGCTTCCCAGACCTCATAGCCTTCCTCTTTGAGGGCAGGTACCACCACGTGGTGCATCATATCGCTGTCATCGGTATAAAGGACAATCGGCTTGCGCGTCAGGACCATCTCAACGGCCAACTTGACATCCTGCGGGGTAAATGGCAACGACAGGAAACGGTTGACCTTACGGTGCAGAGCCTGCTCCCGCATATTGGGGTTGGATGAGAGAAAAACAATCTTGACCTGCTTGGTGACCGCGTTATTGCGCAGGCGGTCACACATCTCTACACCCAGAGAGTTGCTCAGTTCCGCCTTGATGAAGACCAAATCCGGCTCAAACTCGACAATACGATCGAAGAAATCGGCATCCTTGGTATACACAGCCAGAATGTCACACGTCTCCTTGTCGAGACCGCTGATGATCATCCGGTCAATGATGACGGAATCGGTCAGCAGGATAATTTTCGATTGAGCTGCCATGGTCGTCCTTTATATGGGAAAGAGCAAGGTTACTGAATACGCATGCCGGGCTCGGCCCCCGCATCGGGGGAGAGCAAAAACAGAGCACTTTTATCGGTGGAATCGGTATGGCTGGCAGCCAACACCATCCCTTCTGAAAGACCAAATTTCATTTTTCGTGGGGCCAGATTGGCCACGACGACCGTCAGACGGCCCAGCAATGCCTGCGGTTGATAGGCGGCACGGATTCCTGCAAAGACGGTACGGGTACCCAGCACACCAACATCCAGGGTCAACTTGAGCAACTTGTCGGCCCCAGTCACCTGTTCAGCCTGAACGATTCGGGCCACACGCAGGTCAATTTGGGCAAACTGATCGATAGCGATGGTGGGTGTGGCTGCCACAGGTGCAGAGGAGGAGGGGAGCGCAACACGCTCCTCTGGGCTGTTGGCTGCAGGGGGGTCTTGCGCAGCAACCTGCGTGCTCTCCTGTGGGCGAGCAGCAGCCAACAGAGCCTCGATGCGTTTGGGATCAATACGGGCCATCAGGTGGCTGAAGGGTTGGATGGTCGTGCCACAAAGAGGCGTCTGACAACTGGCCCATTGCAGACCGGGCAGGTCAAGCAGAGACCGGGTTTTTTCCGCCATGCCGGGCAGTACCGGAGCCAAATAGGTCATCAGGATGCGAAACAAATTGAGTGCCACGGAACAAACAGCGTGCAAGGCAGCCATTTCGCCCTGTTTGGCCAAATTCCAGGGGGCTTGCTCTTCGATGTATCGGTTGGCCTGATCGGCCAGGGCCATGATGGTGCGCATGGCCTTGGCATACTCCCGACCCTCGTAATAGTGCGCAATCTCTTCGCCAGCCTGTACAAAAGTCGCAAATAGACCGCCATCTTCTGGATAGCGCTCGGCAAGACGACCAGCAAAAAATTTATGGACAAAACCGGCAGTGCGGGAGGCCAAATTGACCACTTTGCCAACCATGTCGGCATTGACCCGCTGCACAAAATCGTCCAGGTTCAAGTCCAGATCATCAACCCGGTTACTGAGCTTGCAGGCATAGTAGTAGCGGAGATATTCCGGGTCAAGATGGTCCAGATAGGTCCGGGCGTTGATGAACGTACCACGGGACTTGGACATTTTTTGTCCATTGACCGTGAGAAAACCATGCGCAAACACGGCAGTCGGGGTGCGGAAACCACCCCCCTTCAGCATCGCAGGCCAAAACAAGGTATGGAAATAGAGAATATCCTTGCCAATAAAATGATAGACCTCTGCGGTGCTGTCTGGATGCCAAAACGTATCGAAGGAGCGTCCCGTGCGTTGGCAATAGTGCAGTGTGGAAGCCATATAGCCGATGGGGGCATCAAGCCAAACGTAGAAATATTTATCGGTTTGACCGGGAATGGCAAAACCAAAATAGGGGCCATCTCGTGAAATGTCCCAATTTTTTAATCCGCTGGCAAACCATTCATCCAGCTTGTTGGCCATCTCTACCTGCAGGGCACCAGATCGGGTCCACTCCCGCAGAAAGGTCTCATAGTGGGACAATTGGAAAAAAAGATGCTCCGAAGCCCGTGAGACAGGGGGCTCGCCACACAGCGCACAAAAAGGTTCACGCAATTCCAAGGGGGAGTAGGTGGCCGAACAGTGTTCGCACGAGTCGCCATACTGGTCCACTGCACCGCATTTGGGACAGGCGCCACGAATGAAGCGGTCCGGCAAAAACATGGCATCCCGGTTGCAGTAAGCCTGATGGACCGTTTCTACGGCGATATGTCCGCCTTGCAGCAAATTCTGGTAGATCAGCTCAGCAAAGTAGCGGTTTTCTTCGGAGTGGGTCGTGTGATAGTTGTCGAAACCGATCATAAAGTCACGAAAATCAGCCACATGTTCGCCGTGCATGCGGGCCACAAGCTCCTCTGGGCTGATGCCTTCGTTACGTGCCCGAATCATGATGGGGGTGCCATGTGTATCATCCGCACAGACGTAAAGACATTCATGCCCCCGGGCGCGGTGAAAACGGGCCCAGATGTCCGTTTGAATGTATTCCACCAGGTGTCCCAGGTGGATGGCACCGTTGGCATATGGCAAAGCGCTGGTGACCAGAATTTGGCGGGTCATGGGTAGAAGATTCCTTGATTTGCAACAGACTCCAGAACAGACAACAACCTGACCCGGATTTTATGCGCCTAAATCCAATTCGGCAAGATTCGGCAATTCATTTCTCCCTCGGAAATCCATTTTTTGTCTGGAGAACCACGTGGCGTTGTAAATCGCTGAATCGAATTTAACATAATACATCTTATACGACAAAACCACACAACCAGCACGGAGATTCCCGGATGCGGCGCATAAGATGTATTATGTTAAATTTATCATACTGTGAACCCATATAGCAAACTATCTACCAATCATTGACAGACGTTAACCGTCAGGCATAAGATGCAACGCTGACAGGGAGGTTGACTTCTTTCAACCGTTTGCCATGGCCGTGAAATGGAAATCACAACCGATACCAATGACACCGTTGACCAGTTACGTTCCCGTCTGAGTCACTTGTTGGAACGGATCAACCGTCTCAATGAGATTGGTGTTGCCCTTTCTGTCGTGCGCAACGCGGATTTGTTGTTGGAAACCATTCTGTTGGGCGCCAAGGCGCTGACCAATTCCGACGCGGGCACCCTCTACACGCTGACCGAAAATCAAACCCTGAAATTTCAGATTTTGCGCACGGATTCGCTCAACATTGCCCAGGGTGGCACCACCGGGGTTGCCATCAAGCTGCCGGAACTCCCCCTGTATCGCAACGGACAGCCCAATTTGGCCATGGTGGCGGCCTATACGGCTCTGAAGGAACAAACCGTCAATATTCCCGATGCCTACGAGGCGGAAGGCTTTGATTTTTCTGGCATGCGTGCTTTTGATGCCGCCATGAAATATCGTTCCAAGTCGTTTTTGGTCGTGCCGCTGAAAAATCATGAAAATGAACTGATCGGCGTGTTGCAATTGATCAACGCCAAAGATCCAGAAACCAATGAAATTAAGCCTTTCAGTGCTGAGGACCAGCAGTTGGCCGAATCTTTGGCTTCGCAGGCAGCCATCGCCCTCACCAACCAGCGTCTGATCAGTGACCTGAAAAAGCTTTTTGAGGCTTTCATCCAGACCATTGCCACCGCCATCGACGAAAAATCCCCGTATACGGGTGGTCATGGCTACCGGGTGCCGATTTTGTCCGAAATGATCGCCCGTGCTGCAAAAGAGTCCGAGTTGGGTGATTTAAAAGATTTTAATCCCAGCGAAGATGAGATGTACGAAATTCGCATTGCCGCCTGGATGCACGACTGCGGCAAGGTCGTTACGCCAGAGTATGTGGTGGACAAATCCACCAAGTTGGAGACCATCTACGACCGTGTGCATACAGTCATGACCCGTTTTGAGGTTCTGAAACGGGATATGGAGATCGCCTATCTGAAGGAGCGTTTCGCCCTCCTCGCCCAGACGCAGAGTGCGGTACTCTCCGCCCCGCTTTGGTTTGCTGAGCACCAGGAAAAGTTGGCACAACTGGAGGCGGCTTACCAGGTACGTGTGGCGCAACTGGAGGCGGATCGTCTCTTTATTAAAGAGTGCAACGTGGGCGGTGAATACATGTCCGATGAATCCTTGGAGCGTATCAAAAAAATCGCTGAATATCGTTGGGTGACTCCAGAAGGTGCAGAAGAGCCATTCCTCTCGGAGAACGAAGTCTACAATCTGAGCATCCGCAAGGGCACCCTTACCAAGGAAGAGCGTCAGGTGATCAACAACCATGTCACCGTGACCAAGAAAATGCTTACCAAATTGCCTTTTCCGAGAAGTTTGCGCCGTGTACCGGAGATTGCCGGCAGCCATCATGAAACCATGAACGGGACCGGTTATCCCGATGGTTTGATGCGGGATGAAATGTCTATTCCGGCTCGGATCATGGCGGTGGCGGACGTGTTTGAAGCCTTGACAGCCAGCGATCGCCCCTATAAACCGGCCAAATCCCTTTCTGCTTCGCTAAAAATTCTCGGTTTCATGAAAAAAGATCAACACATTGATCCCGACCTGTTTGATGTATTCATTCGGGAAAAAATCTATCTGCAGTATGCTGAAAAATATCTGAACCCCACTCAAATTGATGATGTGGACGAAAACAAAATTCCCGGCTATACCCCCTAAACCGTTGCCATTACCGCCCTCCTCCCACCGGTGCATGCGGTGAGAGCATCGCCTAACCCAACTCTTCCGAGGCGACCCGCAGCAGTTGCAGCAGATCAAACTGACCTTTCAGTAATTTGACAATGCCGTCTTGCAGCAGGGTGCGCATGCCCTCCTCTTGGGCCAAGGCGCGGATTTGATCCACCCTGCCCCGTTGAGCGATGGATTTTTTTAGTTCTGGCGTGCCGATCAGCAGTTCGTGAATGCCGGTACGCCCTTTGTAACCGGTTTTACCACACTTGCTGCAACCGCCTGGGGCGAAGAGCACCGTATCACTCTGGCGGATCTCCAATGCATCAAAATGCTTTTCGCCGTACAGGCTGACCAGGCGGCGCCATTCGGCATCGCTTGGTTTGTAATGCTGTTTGCACTGGCTGCAGAGGGTGCGGACCAGACGTTGCGCCAAAACGCCCAGCAGGGCATCAGCAAAGTTCATGGGATCCAGGCCCAGATCCAGCAGGCGGATAATGGTCTCTGGCGCCGAATTGGTATGCAGGGTGGAAAAGACCAGATGACCGGTCAAGGAGGCTTCGATACCACTATGCGCGGTCTCCCGGTCACGCATTTCACCGATCAGAATCACATCTGGATCGGCGCGCAAAAAGGCCCGTAACGCCTCAGAAAAGCCAAAACCAATTTTATGGTCCACCTGAACCTGTTGCAGGCCGGGTTGGGTGATCTCCACCGGATCTTCGGCGGTCCAGATTTTGCGGTCCGGGGTGTTGATGCGGCCCAAAACGGCATGCAGTGTCGTGGTTTTTCCAGAACCGGTCGGCCCCACCACCAGGACCATGCCCTGCGGTACTGCCAACAGACGATCCAACTCGCGATAATTACGCTCGGAGAGATTCAGGTTGTCATACGGTAAAGCCCCGCCAGAGGCCAACACGCGCAAAACCGCCCCCTCGCCAAAAATGGTCGGAATGGTGGCCACGCGCAACTCCAAGGGGGTGCCCTTGAGTTTAATGACAATTTTACCATCCTGCGGCTTGCGGCGTTCGGCAATATCCATACGGGCCATGATTTTGATCCGCGACAAGACGGCCCGGATATGGGTGGATGGGATCTCCAAAGCCGGGCGGCAGATACCGTCAATGCGCAAGCGCACTTTGGACGGCGAAGCCCCTTTGGCGGGCTCCACATGAATATCCGAGGCCCCAGCCCGATGGGCATCGACGATCAGACGGTTGACCAGTTGAATGATGGTATTCTCATTTTCGTTAACCTCACCGGTCTCCATCCCTTCATCGCTGCTCTCCCCCTCCTCCACCTCTTCTTCTTCCAGTTTCCCTGCCAATCCATGCAGATAGGAAGAGATGGATCCACCACCCAAATATTGCAGAATATCCTCGCTAAACCCCACCCGGAAGATATATTTCTTGGCCGGCAAAGCCCGTTGAATCTCCATCTGGCGTGCCACATCGCTGGGATTGTCGATCAGGATGACAATCTCTTCGTCGATTTCTCCGGCCAGAGGAACCCACAACTGGCGGCGCAGATAGGACATGTTGAGTTTGCGCAGCAGCCGTTTTGGTGGCACAATTTCCGGGTCAAAACGCTGAAAGGGTACCTGATAGAAATTTTCCAAAGCGGCAGCTACCCACTCTGGGGCAATTTTCAGTTCGTTCACCAGCAGCGATGTGACGGTCACCGCCTCTTTTTTAGCCCGCCTCTGCAATTCATCCAATGTATCCCGACTGAGCAACTGCTTGTTGATCAAGAGATCATAGGGGCCGTCGCTGCCTTCGAACTCTTCGTGAAATTTACTGGCCAGCAACTCTGCCAGCAGTTGGGCCAGTTGCAGATCCAGCTCGGAAAAATGGTCCGCTCCAACCTTGTTGATGGCCTGCAGCACCCCCAACAACGGAGCGGAATGTTTGAGCGGTACAGCCAGCATGGAACGGGAGGTGAAACCGGAGCGGCGATCAAAACTGCTGTCAAATTTCAGAGTTTTATGAATGTGGGCCAACTGATCTGCTTGGCCTACGTCGTGAATGTTGAGGGAGCGACCACTGAGGGCCACATACCCGGCGATGGAGTTGGCACCCAGCGGCAGGCGAATTTCGTGTAGTTCCTGGCCGGTTTTATGGCGGGCGATTAACTCCTGTCCGTCGCGACTCTGTTGGTAGACGGTCAGGCGTTGTGCCTCCAGGAGTTGCAAGAGCCCCTCCTCCAACTCTGGCAGGGTTTCAGAGAAGGTGGTTGCTTTGCCAAGTTGGAACTGTATTTTTTGCAGCAACTGCCGTTTGGCGGGAGAGAGTTCCGGGGGTATCGCCAAGGCAGGGCGGTGGCCATGTTCATCCACCACTGCTGGCGGCCTCGCGCATCAACCGTTTCATGTCGCGTACCGCCTCTTCCATGCCGGAAAAGACAGCGCGGGCCACGATGGCATGGCCGATATTCAGCTCCTGGATACCTGGGATGGCAGCGATCTCCTGCACATTGTGATAATCCAGGCCGTGTCCGGCATGGACGATCAGGCCCAGTTCCTGGCCCAGGGCGGCGGCCTGCCAAATTTTTTCCCACTCCTTCTTGCGTTGTTGCGGACTCTTGGCGGTTACAAAGCGACCGGTATGCAGTTCGATCACCGGGGCCCTGCTGCTGGCCGCCGCATGGACCTGATCACTGTCCGGGTCGATGAACAGTGAGACGCGAACATCGGCCCGTCCCAACTGCCGCACTGCCGCCTGGATGCGCTCCAGATGATCGGCCACATTCAGCCCTCCTTCCGTAGTGACTTCCTTGCGTTTTTCTGGTACAAGGCAACAGTCAGCCGGTTTGTGTTCGCAGGCAAAATCAATCATTTCCGGGGTAACAGCCATCTCCAGGTTGAGCTTGGTCTGCACCATCTCCTGCAACAGACGAATATCCCGCTCCTGGACATGGCGTCGATCTTCCCGTAAATGTGCTGTGATGCCGTCGGCGCCACCGCGTTCGGCGGCCAGGGCGGCGGCCACCGGGTCGGGAGAGATACCGGCCCGTGCCTGACGGATCGTTGCCACGTGGTCGATGTTGACGCCCAATTTGATCATGGTTCCTCCACTGTAACTTGCTATACTCGGTCCGACATGCGTCGAGTATAAAATATCATTGTCGTGATGGACAGGATATAATGCACGCATAAACCCTCTTTGCGGGAAGTGTTGTTTTCATGTTCGCTCAACTCAGTCAAGCCATGACTCCCTTTGCGGAGGTATCCTCCGAGCAGGTAGCTTTTTGGCAGCAGGTTGCCGTTGCTACCGCCGATCCAGACAGCATTGCCCCCTGTTTGCTGGAACTTCTGGAGCGTTCCCCGGCCCATGCCCCCCTGTTGTTGCAGTGGTTGCAGCAGGAAAAGCGGGCACGGCGTTTGTTGTTGGCTTTGGGTAACAGTCCCTACCTGGGCAAGGTGTTGCGGCGTTGGCCGGAGGCCCTGGCGTTGGCCATGGATGGTCCGCTGGCCTTGGCAGAGGCGAATCAGGCGTTGTTGCAGACCCTGCAAACGGTTAACACTTGGCAAGATGCGGCCCGCCTGATTCGCACCCACAAACATCGTTGGTATTTTCATATTGGCGCCAGGGATCTGAGCGGTGAAAGCACCTTGTTGGAGGTGGTGCAGCAGATCACCATGCTGGCGGAGGGGTGTCTGGAAGCGGGGTATCAATGGTTGAACCGTTCGCTGGCCAGTCGATACGGCCAACCGCTGATCCACACCCAGACGGGTGAGCAGCAGGTTGCCCGGTTTGTCATTTTAGGCATGGGCAAGCTGGGTGCGCGGGAGCTGAATTTTTCGTCAGATGTTGATCTGATTTATCTGTTTGATGCCGGAATCGGCGAGGTGGAGGGAAGTTGCACACTGCCGATCAAGGAGTTTTACCACCGCCTGGGTCGGGATTTTATCCGCCTGCTGAGCGAATCCACGGCAGAGGGGCATGCTTTCCGGGTAGATCTGCGCCTGCGACCGGAGGGCGAAGGGGGAGATCTGGTCATCTCGTGCCGTTCGGCAGAGATCTATTACGAGGCGTGGGGGCAAACCTGGGAACGGGCAGCGATGATCAAGGCCCGTCCGGTTGCTGGCGATTTGTCTTTGGGTGAGAGCTTTTTAAAAGACTTGCAACCCTTTATTTTTCGGCGTTATCTGGATTTTGCCGCCCTGGAAGCGATTCGGGAGATGAAACGGCGCATCGACCATAAAATGGTATTGGCCGACGACTACCGCCGCAACGTGAAACTGGGTTACGGTGGGATTCGAGAGATTGAATTTTTTGTGCAATCGCAACAGTTGATTCATGGTGGCAAAAATCCGGCTGTACGCCAGCGGGAGACGTTGCCTGCCCTGCAGGCTTTGCGCGACTGTGCGTTGATTCAGGAAGAGGATCAGCAATTCTTGAGTCAGGCTTACCAGTTTTTGCGCACCCTGGAGCACCGTTTACAGTTGAAACACGATCAACAGTTGCACTCTGTACCGGAGGATCCTCTGGCCTTCGAACGGTTAAGCCGTCGCATGGGACTACAGAGCGGTACCGAGTTGCAGGCCCGTTTTCAGGCGGTAACGCAGCAGGTACACGCGCTTTATCAGAGCCTTTTTTATGAAGCGGAAAAACAGCAGGAGGGCATGGCCCGTCATCCATTGCTGGAGTCTCTGTTGGGCAGCAGCGCAGAGAATCCGCAAGCCGTGCCGCGCCTGCATGAGGCGGGTTTTCTGGATCCAGAGCGGGCTTTGCAGAGTATGGAGATCTTGCGTGAGGGGCCCCGTCGCGAGATGACCGAACCGACCCGGCGTTGGTACAAACGGATTGGCGCCCCCTGGTTGGGAGAAATTTTGACTGCCCCCGATCCAGACATGGCGCTGCGCCATGTGGAGAGTTTCTTGAACGGGTTGGGGCATCGGGTCAGTTATCTGGCTTTATTGTTGGAAAATCCCCCGGTGTTGAAACTGCTGACGCGTCTTTTTGGCAGTTCGGTGTTGTTGTCGCAATTTTTCATGCGTCACCCGGAGTTGATGGACCATCTGGTGGCCAGGGATTTTTTTCAACATTACCGCAGTCGGGCCGAGATGGCCCATGACCTGGAGATCCTGTTGCGTGACGAGGTCGTTCGGGAACAACGTATCAATATCATGCGCGAATTCAAGAACAGTGAAACGTTGCGCATGGGGGTACGCGATCTTTCCCAGGCAGCCGAACCGCCAGAGGTGATGGCAGGTTTGTCGGGATTGGCAGAGGTGATTTTGGCGCGGGTCATGGAAGATGCCTATTTGGAGTTGATCGAACGGCATGGTGAACCATGCCTGCCTTTTGTGATTGTGGCCATGGGCAAGTTGGGGGGGCGGGAGTTGAACTATGCCTCCGACCTGGATCTGATTTTCCTGCATGGTGATCCGGGGGAGATTGTCCAGACCTCTGGCACTGCCCCATTGGGGATCGGCCCGTTTTTTAGCCGCTTGGGTCAGCGCATCATCAATGGCATCACCACGTTGACCCGTACCGGCAAGTTGTATGAACTGGATATGCGCTTGCGTCCTTCTGGCAATTCGGGGGCTTTGGTCAGTTCGTTGAGTGCTTTTTTGCACTATCAGCGCGAGGATGCGTGGACCTGGGAACATCAGGCGTTGACACGGGCACGGGTGGTGGCGGGTGATCCTGAGTTGGCCGAGCAGGTCCGCCAGGGGATGCATGCCATCATCTGCCGACGGCGGGCGGTGGAGGATGTGCGCCGCGAGGTTGCCCATATGCGTGCGCGCATGCTGGGCGAGAAGAGCCCCCCTGCTGGCTGGATTGACATCAAGCAGAGCCGGGGAGGTATTGTAGACATTGAGTTCATGAGCCAATTTTTGCTGCTCAGTTTTGCGGCGGACCATCCCGGCATCGTGCAGAGCAACACGGCCAGAGCCTTGCGGGCCTGTCAACAGGCGGGTCTGATTCGTCACGAGGAGCACAACACCCTGGAAGAGGTGTACAGCTTCTTGCGTCTGGTCGAAAACCGTTTACGCCTGTTGCATGGCCGTTCCGAAAATCGCATTGGTCCCAGTCCAGTGGTGCGAGAGCAGTTGCGCCGTTTATGCGACTTGCCGGAAGGGGAGGATGTGGTTGCAAAACTGCACGGTTTAATGGATCGTTCCCTGCCCATTGTACTATCCTATTTGTCGGGTACCTCCCCCCTGCTCCCGTCGGTTTAGGGTGTGACCATGGATGCGTTATTTATCCCGGTTGATGATGAGAGCATGGCCCGTGAACGGCGCAAGGCCAAGGTGCTCAAACAGAGTGCTTGGTGGAAAAACTGCCTGGCACGGGGGAGTTGCAGCTACTGTGGCAAACGGGTGCATCCCAGTCAATTGACCATGGATCACAAAATTCCCATTGTGCGTGGTGGACAATCCACGCGCAGCAACTGTGTTCCCGCCTGTCAAGAATGCAACCGCAACAAGGAAAATCTGCCCGCCGAAATGTGGAAAAGCCGTCTGGCTGACGACGGTACTGCTGCCTGAATAGATATACGGCGCACCAAAATGCCGACCGTCAACTGATTGCTCAGAAGCGGGAGCGCAAGGTGTTGCACAATTTGGTGCAGGAGTCTTGTTCGGCTTTTTGGTGTGCGACGGCAGCGCAGCGGTTGGCGGGATGCAGCTTCTCCACCACCTTTACGCCGGGTCCGCCAGCGCGCGCTCTAACGTCGGTGTGTCCAGAATGCGGAGACTCCACTCCTCCAAAGTGGCTAGGTCGGCGTCGGCTATTTTCTGGCTGGCCCATGGAGGCAAGTTGCCAAAACGGCGCTGGAGTTGCCGGGTCAGAACAGCCGCTTCTCTTCTTTGCTCACCGATCTGGATGCCTTTCTGCTCACCCTCCCGCAGAGCCTCCTCGCGCGCCAGTTCAACGGCACCCCGTGCATCCGCGATGGCAATGCCGGCCTTGTCATACATTTCCAGCTCCTCTGCCGTCATATTGGCTACCCTGGCCATCTCGAAGGCGTGGCGAAACGGTGCCGCGTTCAGTTCTTCAGGCACCTCCTGCAAGGATCCGGCATACTTGATGAAATAGATCCACTGGTCGAGAATGCCATCCAGCGCATCCAGCGGCTTGGTGAACTTTGGCAGTTCAACGAAAAAGTGGAGAATATCCTGCAGGTAGGAGTGTCCGGTGAGGGTCTCCCGTGATTCGTGGCGCGAAACACAGTGGGCAAAACCACTGAACAAAACAAAATCGGTAATGGTGATGGTGATCACCTGATTGAGCTTTGGATACTCCTCGCCACGCTCAATCTGGTGCGCATACGCCTTGGCGGCGTTATATTGAATCCGCTTCAGAAAGGCGGCCACCTTCTGTACCTGCATCTCCACGATGTAGGTGACCCCTCGACGGTCCCGACATTTGACATCCAGAATGGAATCTTTCAGTGCGCGAATCTTCGGTGCCAGAAACGGGTCCAGGATGGTCAACTCGGCAATGCACCGTTCCCCCTCCAGTCCCAGGAGACTTTCCAGGAAACTGACCAGCACATCCTTGGCACTTTCGCTGCCGAAGATTTTTTTGAAGGCAAAGTCAATGCGTGGATCAATGAATTTCATGGCTGGGCCACCTATGACGGAAACAAGCAGGAACACGCGGTCAGTGTATCTTGTCGGTATACGAAATGCCACCAGATTCGCCGCAGATACACGCATTGGGTGTTTCCTTCCAGTGTGTTCTATGGCACATTCGGAACGAGATACGGCCAATTGGGTTGAGACAGTTTCTGTGTCACGAAATTTTCAACGGTGTCATGTCGGAGGGCACGCGACGAACTAGCAAGTAACTGGCGTAGTGCGGGAAGTGGTGCCATTACTGCCTTTTGTCGCTGATCCTGCCAAATCTGGACGTCAAATTGGTATAAATACAATCTGGATTTGGGAATATGGGAATGGTACGACTCGTGCAGCAAAGACCACGCCAATGGTGACTTTATTTTCCCTTGATTTGCCTCTTTCTGCTTTCTGGGATGACATATAAAATCGTTTCGTAACGACCAAAACTGTAGTGATCAAGATAGAAAGAATAGTCGGCCAAATTATTCATAAAAAACATCGGAATATCAAAATATTGCTGCATGCTGTGGTAAATTGAAATAGCCAACTGACACTGAAAACTCTTACACATTTGCAAAAGGCTTCTCAACAGCACCGATTCCGTACCTTCAAGATCCAATTTTATTAAATCTACACGATCAAGCCCCATAGATTCAACAAAATGTTCGAACGTCACGCATGGGAAGGAGCGATCCTCTCCTGCTATTTTCCAAGTCACCTGACCAGTATAGTCCATCAAGGCCACTTCGTGATTGATAACCACCTCATCAAAATATTTAACAGTTGGTTTCACATAATCGTCAAGATATTGGAAGCCGAATGGATCAATACAATGAATTTGTCCTGTCCGCCCAACCATTGCTGCAAAAAAAGGGATCTCAAAGCCATTCTCTACTCCACAATTGATTATAACATCCCCATCACGAATATCAACGTAGTCCGAATACTGGAATTTACGAAAACAAATATTTGCATAGTACATAATCATTTCATGATATTGATATCTAAACAATGAGGTATACAAATTTTTACTTGTCTTATTCGAGAAACGATCTTCAATAATCCTGGAGTTGTTTTGATTTGACTTCATGGCGTCATGATAGCTTGAGTAAAAACCATCCCTATCAAAAACACGTGTAGCATAAACGACCTGATCATTTACAAATTGGTCTGAAATACTTTTATTGACAATATCTTTCTTGTAAATAGTAATGGATACAGAATCATTGCCCTGTTGATTAGCATTTAACGGTGATAAACCAGACATGGCCTCCTTCCGACGTAGGAAGAGAGCATGAAAATCGCTCAACGATATCTCCCATGAATTACCATCATCTGAAACGCGAAGAAGATCAAGATCGTTAATAAAAACGTTGTGATACCCCCAAACATTTCCCACTGGCATTATAAAAATAATAATATTTTCATATTGCACGCCATTGGCCACAAGGAAATCAACATCATCAGCCCATAAACTACCAGCAACGATAACATAGCGATTATGAAACATTTCTTCTTTATACTGAGAAAAGGAGTTGCGTGTAATCCTTCCTGCATAATTGTCTACTCGCTTAAATTTAATCAATAGGCGTTCAATATCATTCGCATATTTGTCATCGCCAAAAATCAGAAAAGGCGTTTTTTGTTGTAGTGCGATAAGATCAGTCATAATAATTGGAGACGATTTTGTTGCCGGTTTGTTTCCTGCTATCCTGCAATCTTTGTACAATTGACTAAGATTATTATATTTGTTTCGTGCATAATTTAAATTATTAATCTGACGAAGAGCCCTGCCATAAAACAAGTGACACATTGGATCAATATCGGGAGTATTCACGACTCTGCGCAGTAGAAGGGCTGCATCAGCAGGTTGGTTGCTATACAACAACTGGACCCCAGTTTTATACAGAGACGATTCAAACGAGCGCGCACTACTTTCAGTATTATCCTTAAGAGACATTTTTACTCAACCTTAAAGAAAGAATAACCGTTTAACAATGATTTATCTAACAATAACTTATGCTTGCTGCGGTAAGTCATTGTTTATTATTGTGTTGCTAGCCGACAACGGCAATGTTTTTATGCATATTCTCTACAGTTGGCGCTTGAATTATCTAAAGCAGCCACATAAAGACCTGCCGTTTGTTGCACGCATCAATCATGCGTTCCAAACAAGGCAACTTTTTGTCCGCATTATAATAATTTAATTCAATATATTAAATGATAATAAGAACACATAATCAAAAAAATAATTATAGATAAATTATAAAAATAATAAAATTGTCCATGCTCTGCTGATTAAGTTCAAGTTTATCGAAAGCCTGAAGAACAAGATACAAATAACCTCCTGCCCAGGCATCATTGCCTGCTTTTGCCAAGGCCCAATTCTGCTATACTGCGTCCTGATTTTCACCTCTGGCCTCTTGCAGGAGCATTCAGTCATGACCCATCCCCTTCATGATCACCTCCCCAAACATCGTTTTGATGCCGCCAAGGCCGCCAACCTGTTGGATCCCAAAAGACGCCTGATTGATGATCCCCTGCCCCTCCTCCATGAAATGGGCATTCAGGCGGGCATGCGGGTTGCCGATCTGGGGTGCGGGGTCGGATTTTTTACCCACGCTTTGTTGCAGGCGGTCGGTGCAACGGGCGAAATTATCGCTGTCGAACTGCAGGAGGTGATGCTCTCCATGCTGCGTGAACGCTTCCCGGCCCAAAGCAACCTGACCATTCATCCCGCTGATCTGTTGCAGACGGCGCTGCCCGCCGCGTGTTGTGATGCCGTATTGATCGCTTTTACCCTGCACGAGGTGCCTGTCCTGGCTGCGCTGCAGGAGATGCAACGCATCCTGCGCCCCAATGGCCTGCTGATCGTTCTCGATTGGGGCGAAATTGTCCACTGCCCGGAACGAGAACCCGGACGCCAAGCCGGTCCCCCGGAAGATGAGCGCATCCTGCCCGCCAAACTGCGCCAACTGCTCTTGGCCCAAGGGTGGCAAATCACTGCCCAAGGCCAACGTTTGCACGGTTGCCACTATTGGCTGAACGCCCGCCCAGTGCAGGAGGCTCAGTCATGAGCCCATCCCCTTTTGATGGTTTAAGCCAGGAGAGCTTTACCTTTCTGCAGGAACTGGAGCAGAACAACAACAAAGAGTGGTTTGATGCGCAGCGCCCGCGCTATCAGCAGTACCTGTTGGAGCCCATGTGTGAACTGGTTCTTGCCCTGAGCGAGGAGATGCTCAGCATCGATCCAGAGCTGGAAACACGGCCCGCCATCGGCAAAACGCTCTCCCGCATTCATCGCGATATCCGCTTCTCCAAAGATAAATCTCCCTATCGGGCCAGTGTTTGGCTTACCTTCAAGCGACCCAATAAAAATTGGCAGGATGCTCCTGCCTTCTTTTTTGGCATCAGCCCCAGCCAGGCCCACTACGGCATGGGACTCTATGCCGCCAGCCGTGCTACCATGGATCGCTTTCGTGACTACCTTGAGGAAGATCCGCACACCTTTTTGCAGCAGGTCATCCCTCAGCAATCCGACCGATTCAGTGTTGGAGGGGATACCTATAAAAAACCCCTCAACCCGAATCTGTCGGCAGAGTTGCAGCACTGGCATGCGCGCAAGACTCTCTTTATGCACCGTTTTGAACCCCTCTCCCCTCCGCTTTTTGGTCCGCAACTGGCGAGCACTTTGCAAAAAGATTTCCTGTTGTTGGCCCCGCTTTACCAACTGTTGTGGCAGATTAAGATGTGAGCCTCTTGCCGTGAGGAGAGTGGTTGCCGGATGGGTGTTGATGCTGTTTTTGGGGGCCTGTTTGTCACGGGGGGAGCGGGCTGCGCAGTGGGCGGTGGCGGCCCAGATGCAGCCTGTGCTGCTGCATACCTCCTTCTTCACGTTGCAAAGCTATGTGCGTTGGAAAAAGGCGGATCCTCTGCTGATTGTCTATCTGGAGGGAGATGGTGCGGCCTGGGTTACCCCAACCCGTCTCTCTGTTGATCCAACCCCACAGGAGGCCACTGCATTGAAGATGGCCAGTCGGGATTATGCTGGCAGTGTGGCCTATCTGGCGCGACCGTGTCAGTTTGTCGAGGAGAGCGAACGGCGCAACTGTTCTCCCCACTACTGGAGCAACGCCCGTTATGCCCCGGAAGTGGTCAGCGCGCTGCGCGAGGCGATTCAACAACTGCTGCAACGCTCTGGCGCACAGCGTTTGCGGTTGGTGGGCTATTCGGGGGGGGGGAGTTTGGCCGTCCTTCTGGCGGCGCAACTGCAACCAGAGTGGCTGATCACTGTCGCGGCTCCCCTTGACACCGAGGCCTGGACCCAGTGGCACAATCTTTCACCGTTGGATCGTTCGCTGAATCCGCGCACGGCATTGCTTCAATCCGGTCAAATGCGCCAACAGCACTGGATTGGTGGCCGGGATGAGATTGTGCCCAAAGCGCTCAGCCAACAGATCCTTTTTCCGTTTATTGACGGGAGGACTCTCCTGCAGGAAGAGCCCTCCTTTGACCATTCCTGTTGTTGGGGGGAGCGGTGGGCGGAATTGTTAAAAAAAATGGACTGGTAGAGCCTCTCTTGGCTGGGCTCACCCCTCTTTGCCCAGGTATTTGAACCAGCTTTCCGTTGCTTTGGCGATGCTTTGAACATCCCATAACGGGGCATCCTGCCAGCGCTCAATATTCTGCAACATGTTCCGCACCCCTGTGGAAAAATCAACCTGCGGATACCAGCCCACCAACTGATTGATTTTGCCCGTCTCTGCCCAGGTGCAATCGGGCTCACCGGGACGCTTCGGGACAAAAACCACCTCCCCACCCAGCAACTCCACCAAACGCAGCACGGATTGCGGATTGTTGGCGCCTACATTAAAAATTTCCCCCTCGTGCGGGCTGCAGGCTGCCATATAAAACGCCCGCACCACATCGGTTACATAGATAAAATCCCTGGTCTGGGTGCCATCTCCGACGACCGTATAGGGGGTGCCTGCCAGTTTTTGCCGGAAAAACACGCCAAAAACCGCCCCGTAGGCGCCCGTTGTCCGCACGCGCGGTCCATAGGCATTAAAAATGCGCATGGAGTTGACCGGCATGCCGTACACTTGCCGCCAGTGCATGACCACCTGCTCGCCCAGATTTTTGCTCAAGGCGTAGGGATATTGGGGCTGCATGGGAAACTCTTCCCGTGTTGGCGTGGCTGCCAACCCGTAGCAGGAGGATGAAGCAGCATAGACAAAGCGCTGCAAACTTCCCTTTCCCCCATGCCGGGCTGCTTCCAAAACCCGAACCGTTCCTTGCACGTTGGTGGCCATATAGTCGATAGGCTGCTCCATGGAGGGGACAATATCCCCAATCCCGGCAAAATGGTACACCTGCTGCACATCCTGGAACAGGGCGCTTTCCGGTTCCAGGGTCCGTATATCTCCCTGTTCCAGCACCACATCCGGATTTTTGGCCACATGGGCTAGGTTGCTCAAATGGCCGCCCTGCAGATTATCCAGAATCCGCACCCGATAGCCCGATGCCAACAATAAATCCACCATGTGACTGCCAATGAAACCCGCACCACCCGTCACCACGGCAATCGGTTTTGTTGTGCTCATGCTGCTTGCTCCCCATCCTGCCTATTGATTCCACTTATCCCGCCGCCAGTTCCCGGCGCACCGTCTGCATCAAAAATGCCCCCACCAGATGATCCACAACCATGTGCAGATCTTCCACCGGTCCATATTCACCGGGTTGGGTTGGCACATGCAGCTTGATTTCTGCCATCTCCCGCAAACGTCCCCCGGCGAAGCCGGTCAACCCCACGGTCAGGTTGCCCCGACCGTTGGCATACTCCACCGCCAGCAACACGTTGGGCGAATTGCCCGATGCCGAGATGGCCACCACAATATCCCCCTCCTCCATTTGGTTTTCCAACTGGCGCAGGAAGATTTGGTCATAGCCAAAATCATTGCCAATGGCGGTGATGATGGCCTGATTGTCACACAGGCTGACCGCCCGAAACGGTTTGGCACGGGCGCGGGAACCGATGGCGATGTCGTTGGCAAAATGGCTGGCTGTGGCAGCACTGCCACCGTTGCCAATGAAAAAGATCCGAGCCCCCCGCTCTCTGGCTTCCAGCAAAGCCCGGATAAATTGGCCAATCGGCTCCGGGTCCAAGGCGGCGCACAACCGCCCGACATAGGCCAGATAACCGCTGGCAAACTGGGCCGGTGTATGCTTGGCCGCAAACAATTCGTCTATCTTATTCATCGCTTACCTCTTGCCCGTTCCAAAGCCTAGAATGGTCCTGTAAACTGTGCATTGGGAATGTCTCGATGCCCATGGCGGTGCAGGCGGGCCGCAACCTCCTCCGGATTGACCTTAAACTTTCCTTGCAGCATGTCCAACACCGTGCGGACCAACGACTCGGCATCGGGATAGTAGTCATGGGTCAGACTGGGCGCGGTGGGCAACGGATGGTCGGGCAATGCCAATCGACGCGGTGCCGCCTGTAACGCCGCGAAGGCTGCCTCCGCTGTGCGCGCCAGCACCTCTGCCGCCACCCCAAAGGATTGCCATCCGGTATCGGCAACCAGGAGATAACCTGTCCGCTGCACCGATTCCAGCACCAACGACATATCCAATGGTTGCACCACCCGCATATCGATCACTTCCAATTCGATACCGTAAGAGGCCAACACCTCTGCTGCCCGCAGAGCCTCCAGCACCATGTAGGAAAAGGCCGCCACAGTCAGATGCTGCCCTCTTCTGGCCCAGCGGGCATGCTGCAGTGACACCTGATAGGGTGCTGTGGGCACCTCGCCGGTGATGGTATGCAACCAGCGGTGTTCGATGAACAAGACCGGGTTGGGATCGGCGATGGCTGCCAGAAGCATCCCTTTGGCATCCTGGGCGGTCACCGGCATCACCACCTTGATGCCCGGAATGTGGGCAAAAAGCGCCTGCAGGCTCTGACCATGTTGCGGTCCTTGCCCCCAACCCCGCCCGATCAGCGTGCGTACCACCAGTGGCACTGATTGGGCAAAAAGATAGTGCCACTTGGCCGCCACGTTGGCCAACTGGTCCATGGCCAGGTACAGAAAGTCGATCCGTTGATGCACCATGACCACCGGCATGCCCCGCAAGGCGGCACCGATGCAGATACCGGTCATGCCATTTTCGGCCAAGGGCATGTCCAAGACCCGCTCCGCTCCCCATTCGGACAGGAGATTCTGCGTGGTGCCAAAAATCGCCTTGGGATCCGGCACCCCCTCGCCGATGATGAACAGTTCGGAGTGGATGGCCATCGCCTGGGCGGTTGCCTCACGGATTGCTTGTGCCACGCTCAAGGTGTGCGTTGCGCCCTCTTCGGGCGCCAATGGAGGCACTGCTTGCACAGCGGCGAACACCCCTTCGGAGGCCCGTTCTGCCACGGCGGGCTGTCCCTGTTTGGCCTGAGCAAAGGCGTGATCCACGCTCTGTTTGACCTCTGCCTCCAGTGCGGTGATCTCTTCCTGGCCGACCCCCATTTGGCGCAGCAGGGCGACGGCGCGTTCCATGGGCGACTGTTGTAACCATCCGGCCAACTCCCCTGGTTCGCGATAGCCGAGATGATCATCATCCTCCGGGCCACAATGTTCCCGCAGACGAAACGTGAACAGCTCCAGGAAAAATGGACCCTTGCCCTGCCGTATATGGTCAATCGCCTGACCCGCCACCTGCCACACCGCCTGAATATCGTTGCCATCGGCATGCAGTACCGGAATGCCATGTGCTTCGGCCACCCCACGAATGGTGCGGGGGGGTTGACGCTGTTTCAGTTGGGTATAGACGGCGTAGTTGTTGTTTTCGCAAACAAACAACACCGGTATTCCTTTCAGGGCGGCGAAGTTCATCGACTCATGCAGCACCCCCTCCTCGAAGCAGCCATCACCGAAGAAGATCACGGCCAGGGAGCCGTCTCCGCGTCGTTGACCCGCCCAAGCTGCGCCGACCGCCAGAGGGATGGTATCTCCGACAATGGGTGTTGCCCCCATAAAGCCAGCCTGACGGTCGATCAAATGCATGGAACCGCCCCGGCCATGACAACAACCGCTCTCCATGCCATACAGTTCATCGACAAATTTTTGCAGGTCGCCCCCCTTGGCCAAATAATGACCGTGCGAACGATGGGCACCAAACAGACCATCCTCCGTGTGCAGGTGGGCGCAAACGCCGACTGCTGCCGCCTCTTGTCCCGTACAGAGGTGGACCGGGCAGCGCATCCGTTGACCCTCTTCACGGTAACGGTCGCTGATGCCCTCTTCGGTGTAGCGGATCAGCAACATCGAACGGTAAAGAGAGAGCAGTTGTGTGGGGTTCATCATGGTCCCTGTTATCCGTGCCTAAAAGTGACGGCTGCGCATTAAATAAAGTTGATATGTTCCGGGGGATTGCTCAGATCCCACAAAAATTGATTGAGGTAATCCTGCCGACAACCGATGGCGCAATCCTTGTGGACATCCACGGAGGTGCGAATATCCGCGTGTACGGCCCAGTAGCGGTCTCCCATGACAATATCGTGGTAAGATTGCTCATGAATATTGCCCATCAAAAAGCGTTTTTTGCCGTAGAACGGGCCGCAGGGATAGACGTCGCCATTGCCGGAGATCTGCGATAAAAAGGGTGTTCCGTAGCAAATATCATATTTGCGGATTCCCTCGCGGTAGAGCGCCGTTTCACCGGCGGCATTGATTTTGTTCCATTTGACCTGCACCACATAGTCATCTGTGGCCAGGGATTCCGCCTGTTTCAGATCGACCTCGGCTTGCGCGTAATGGCTGTAGTTGATACCCAGTTCGCCGTACTCAGAATCGGAGCAGTGTTTGATCACCAGATAGTCCACCCCCAGTTCGGCTCCCAACTCCGCTTCCGGCAGGATTTCCTGAAAATTTTCAGGGATCAACACCATTTGCAATCCCAGGGTGCAGGTATAGCCATATTCTTTGCGGATCTGTACCAGGGCACGAATTTTTTCCTTGAGAACGGCCAAATTCTCTTTGCGGGATTGATGGATGCGTTGGAAACCTTCCGGGGTGCCCGCCGAGAGGTTGAAGCGAATCCAACTCATGTCGCGCAGCATGTCATGGGCCCGATCCAGATCCAGAAGCAGGCCGTTGGTCGCCATGGAGGTATCCACGCCCACCCGTTTGGCCAGCACCGCCGCATCATAGAGCGCCGGGTTAAGGGTAGGCTCGCCATCACCAATAAAACCGATAGAGCGCACGCCCAATTTTCCGCAATCCTCGATATAACGCAGCAGGGCATCAGAAGCGATCATGGTACCCCGATCCATGTTTTGCACCACCGCGTAACAGTAGATGCAACCGGTGTTGCAAAATTTGGTCAATCCCATATCGATGTGCACCGGGGCAAACCGTTCACCCTTTTGCCACGCC
Source organism: Magnetococcales bacterium (assembly GCA_002753095.1). GTDB lineage: Bacteria > Pseudomonadota > Magnetococcia > Magnetococcales > Magnetaquicoccaceae > Magnetaquicoccus. The sequence continues at coordinate 12,429 of PDZU01000006.1, read as the reverse complement.
ATGACCCGATCCAGGTGGTACATCATCTTGTGGCCATCAAAACGGAACCGTTCCCGTTTGTTGCGGAAGGAAGGGCCAGTAAATTGATTGGGGACAAACGTGTTGCCCGCACCGCTTTGTTCATTTTCGTTGGCAGAAGCGCTGCTTCCTGGCAGGGAGGCCCGTTCCACAACCGGAATATTGGCGCGCAGTTTGTGGCCGGGACGGCGCAATATGGCCACCTTGCCGCTGTCCGCATCGGGGGTCGGGGCGTTGTCTTGTGCGGCGGGATCATTCTTCATGGCTGTACCTTTTTCGACGATAAACGGGGGCGGCAAATACCGGATTTACTTTAATAATGTTGTAATGTACTTGAACAGTGGTACGGGTTCGATTGGTTCCCGGTTGCAGACAATCTGCACATCCAGAGCGGCGGCCACGCTACCCAAAAAGAGGGCCAGTTGTGGATCCAAACCGCCACTCAATGCCAGACTGGCGAAGGCCAGAAAACTGTCCCCTGCCCCAACACGATCCACCACCCGTGTGGACAAGGCTGGAATTTTGTGCAGGAAATCATGGGTACTGTCCAGGAGCAGGGCTCCCTCCGAACCCCGCGTCACGGCAAAGAATTTACTCTGAATTTGCTTGTTGATGTGTCGGGCCAGCGACTCCAGGCTGCCAAAACGGTCGTGGGCGGCCAAACGCAGTTCCGGTTCGTTGACGGCTGCAAAGTCGGCACGGGGATAGCGGGTTACCACGTGATACCCCCGATTACCGCCATTGACCTGCGTATTGACCGCCAGATAACGGGCATGCGTCGCCAACGCCTCAACAATGCGTGGTGAAATCAGGCCGTTACCATAGTCTGGCACGATCACCAGATCAAAGCGGGCTGCGTGTTCCGCCAACCACCGGCAGATGGCGCTCTCCACTTTTTCGGTCAAAGGCTGTTCATCGCCAAAATAGAGCTCAAAGAGCTTATTCATGTTTTCATCGACATAGCGCCGTTTGACCAAGGTCGAAGCGGATTCAAAGTAGTGAAAAACCGGTTCGATATTTTTTGCCAGCTTGGAGCGAATAAACGGTTCATGGGGGTCATGTGGACCCAAACCGGTCAACAAGGTGATCTGATCGACGAAGCCTGCCAGATGGTTGGCCACTGCCAGAGAACCTCCGGCAAAAAGCTCTGTGGAACCATAGCGACAGGCAATCACATTGACCCCCTTGCCGACCATGCCCATGGGGTTGACGTAGCAATATTCGTCAACAATCGCCTCGCCCAGCACCAAAACCCGCAGGCCACGCAGATTCTGCAGCGATTTGATGATGGTTTCGGCCTGGTGTGCCTCTTTGAACTGTCGCAAAAACTCTTTGGTCACCGGGGAAAACACATCAAACTGATCGTTGATGATGCCTGAGGAGCTGAATTGAATCTCTTCCGTGTAACAGAGGCGCCCGCCATGTGCCTCCACCGCCTCCTGCTCGGTGGAAATGTTACCGCTCAGATCCTCCTCCACCACCTTGTAGTCCTGACCTTTGACATATATATCCGGTTGCACGGTATGGATGACCGGTACTGCCGTTGGCGTACCGTTGATGGCCACGTGGTCGACGCAGGCCAGTGCGGCCAGGCTTTCCGCCCGCAACTGCCCGGTAAAAACCGGACGTCCCGGTCCTTTGTTCACATGTTCGTCAGTGGTCAAGGTGACAAATAACACATCCCCCAACTCACGCGCCTTCTGCAGGTGGCGCATATGACCCGGATGCAGTAAATCAAACACACCGTGACACAACACCACCTTTTTGCCCTGCTGCTGGTACTGCCGGGCATGTTTACCCAATTCGCTCAAAGAGACAATTTTTTTTGCTGTCATCTTGCCAACTCACTGATCATGAAAGCTGCCCAGTTGCACAACACTTTGCCCTGCCGTGCTCAACGCACCGACTGCACCGGCAGGCCCACCCGATGCAGAAGCTGTTGTGCAAACTCTAGATAGGAACGGCCTCGACAGATCCCCTTGGGATCCTGAGGCGGTTGTTCATGCAAACGTTGCCGTAACTGCTCCTGCGTGCGATACCACAGGCAATTTTCATCCCAATGCGGCGGGTCGGCACAAAAGCGACAATCATAAACGATAGGGGTGATGCCACAGGCCGCCGCCTCGACCAATCTTTGGCTCTGCAGATCATTCTGGTGCGGCACCAACACGTAGGTCGCTGCGTTGTAAAGATCGTTTACCGCTTGGCCGTGGGCCACGGCGCCCCGGTAAAAGGGGCGCACGACCGGATCCTTGTCCCACCCATGGCCATAAACCTCTACCTCGATCTCGCCAGCCAGTTCGCACAACCAGCGCACGCTGACATTACGCACCACATAGCCCCAAAAAAAGGTGGCCAGTTCTGTTGCCTGTACACCGGCAAGGGCAGTAAATTTTGCCAACAAGTCCGGTGTCAGGGGAATTCCTTGCACAAACAGCTTTTCCAGCTCGGCCAAAACGGGTTGGCAATTGGGATACTGCTTCAGGACAAAATCATGGGTCGAACCGACAAACACCGCCTTGCGTTTACGCGGCTTGTGTTGGTCATGAAACAACTGCTGATCATAACAAAACCCCTTAATCTGAACCTGACTTCCGCCACAGTTATAGATCAACTGGGCGAACTCCTGGTTCAGCGAATAGAGCAAATCCCGTTCCCGCCAATGAATGCGATTGCCACGTACCAGCACCGGCATGGGGTCGGTGTACCAATAGATGCAATAGCACTCTGGATGGACCATGAGTTTGAAATAATTATTGATGTCTAGAAGTATCTGGGGTTGAAAATCGATGATCTGCTGCAGAAAATGTATGGCATGATAGGTTTCATGTTCATGCGGTTCCATGGCCATTTTTACTTCGCAGCCCAACTGTTCGAAAGCGTAGCGCAAATCCCGCGAATTGGAGAGCATCACGTCCAGTTTGCGCGAAGTAGCGATAAAAATACGCAGGCGACCGTCATGACCATAGGTAGGGGCAGGCCCATCCTTGATGTGTTGTTCCAACGCCTCTTTTTTGCGACTGCGCAGGAGCAGGGCCTTGTACAACACCTGCACGATTTCTTTTGCTTTTTCTCTCTCCTGCAGGCTGGCCGGATCAAAATCAATTTCATCTGGATGGGTCATGGGGCTATGGATAAAATAATCCATCATGGCCTGTGAGTCGGACGGCAGCACAAAAAGGTTTGCCGGGGCATCGGCCACCGGTTGCCCCACATAATAGCAAACCTGCGGCACCGCTTTTTGAATCGTCTCCTGCACCCTGTGCCCGGCACGGGCGCTTTGCATGGCTCTTTCCGGGTTCAGGAAGAGTGTGTGTCGCAAAATCTTTGGCCCATCGTGCAGTGGGCGACCTGCCAGATGACGACCCAACACCTTGTGGTAATGGGCATAGCAGGTGAGAGACAATTTTTGCAGGCTGTCCGACAGCAACAGGTGAGATTCGGCATGCTCCGGGGCCAGAGCCAAGGATTTATGGAGTATCTCTGCTGCTTCCTCCCAACGCTCCAACCGACACAGAGCATGGCCCAACAAAAACAGGCCCCGTTGATGTTGCGGTTGCACCGTCAACAAGGTGCGCAAACGCTCTGCGGCGGTCTGCCATTCATTCATCCCTACCAGGATCAAGCCGGCGTTGAATAACAGGGCTGCATTCTGTGGTTGCAACTGCAGGGCTTGTTCAATGCGCACCTTGGCCAATGGAAAATTCTGCTGATTGATCAAGATATTGCTCGACAAAAATAGAGCTTCCAACTGTTTTGGATCAACCGCAAGCATCTCTTCGTAAAGGCGCAGGGCTCTGCTGAAGTCACCTGCCTGATGGCAACCTTTTGCCTCTGCCAACTTGTGCGTCTGATCAACGGTTTGCACGCGCACCTTCGCCGGTGCCCTTCCCCTCAACCTGTTTTTCATATCTTCCCCAGCGCTGGCGACTGCCACTAAATAAAATTGATATGGGGTACGGATTGGCTATAAATCTGGTGCAAATAACGGTTAATCTCATCCATGCGGCAGTTGACCCGGCACTCCGAGATGTCCAGTTCCTGGCTGACGAGAGCAAAGCTTTTTTGTCGGAGATCCCCCTCCCAAATTTCCTGAAAGCCGTTTTGACACAGATTGCCGTACTCAAAACGGGCATCTTTCAGAAAGGCGCTGCATCCAGAAACCGTGCCATCGGCCATCACATAGGCCCACAAAAAGGGGACTGCATAGCAACGGTTATAACGCTCTTGCTCTTTGGAGGCATATTTTTGCATGGTATGGCCCCGAAAGATGAGCGAAAACCGTTCCGTGTTCAGGGGAGCGAGCGCCTCTCCCAAGGCCAGAAAACGGGCGTAGTCGATTCCCTTGTAGCGTTGCGTATTGCTGAACAGGTGTTGCGAATAGGGTTTGATCACCAGATAGTCCAAACCGATTTCATCGCGACAGATGCGGGCCAGTTGTTCCATTTCGTCGGCGTTTTCATCCAGGAGCAGTGCCTGGGCCCCCAGCGTGCAGGAGAGGTTATGTTCGCGCCGGGTGCGCACCATCGCCGACATGTTTTGCACCACCTTGGCAAAATCGCTCTCTTTGGTTTGGTGAATGGCGGCATAGGTGGCGGGCGTTCCGGCATTGATGGAGACTTTCAGCCACGAGGTGGCTGGCAAACCCAGTTCCAAAAAGCCCGGTGGCATCACGGTGCCATTGGTGGTGAAGGAGACATCAATACCCGCCTTTTTGGTCATGGCAGCGATGGCACCGACCTGTTTGTGCAGCAGAGGCTCCCCCTCTCCGGCATACATGATGCTTTTGACGCCCAGGCGGGCCATTTCTGGAATGCGTTCGTTGAGCAGACTCTCTTCCAGTCGTACCGATTGGTACCCGATATAGTCGACGGCACAGAAGACACAACGGTGGTTGCAAGCCCCCACCAGGGCCATCTCCACATAGATCGGATAGACCGGTTTGGCCCGTTGCCAATCGCCCTGGGCCGCCAATACCTGGGCCGCACGATCGGGATGGTAGATCAACTTGTGACTGTCAATGCGAAAGGTATCTCGACTCACGATGGTTTCATCCAGTAAAAGAAAAACAGCCCGCCCGTCAGCGCAAATTCTAGCCCGCCTTTGTCACAGAACGTGAGTGCGTAACCTCGATGGTGGCGATGACGTCGCGCACAAGTCAACAGAGAAATATGCGTCTGCAGGGGTGTGCCTTCTTGAACAGAGGGGCATTCCTCTATTTTGATGAGTCTTCAGGCGTTTTCTCGAAGAGTATGGAAATCACCATAAAACAATCATCGGATTCATTGGCTGTTTGCCAGCCTAGTGGCCGATCTGCTCTCCTTGCCACGCCAACAGGAACCAAACCCCGCATGGCACGTGTGGTCAGAAAGTGGCCAGAATATCTCCTTCAGGTTTCAGTCTATAGTCAATTTGGTAGGGTACTGTAAATCAGGGTAGGAAGTCAAACAAAAATTGATATGATTGTCCAGAATGGCATTGGCTTTATGGAAGAGCACGACCTCCTTGGGATGGTCCGATACCCGATCTCTCTGGTGACAGAATTCTCTCCAACGTCATCCATAACTGCTCCGTGTCTGTTGCACACCCCAGGCAGGCTGTAACGCCTGCTGTCTGAGCAGTACGAACACTCTCTTCATCCCATTTTTCGGTCATCACCAGGACGGGCGTATTGTACCATTTGCCCTCTTGTTGCCGCATTTCGGCCAAGATCCAGTTCAAAGCCTCTGACTGCAGAGGATAATCGACCAGGAGCAGATCCATATTCGCCTGCTCCTGCAACAGACGGATCAGGTGTGGCACGTTGCTGGCGATCTGCACCTTGGCGACGCGTTGTTGTAAGGTGCGGGCCAGAGAAAAATTGCGTCGAATGTCCTCGCCGACTACCACCACGACCGTGTCGCCACCGGCCAGGGGTGTCTGCTCTGCGGCGTCACCCTGCGGTGCAAGCAAGCCAGAGGCTGCCGCAGGATGTTGTTCCGCCACCGCCCAGTCCGTTGGGTGCATCTCCGCCGCCGGCAACCATGCGCGCAGCACCGCATACAACCCTTGCAACTGTACCGGTTTGGCCAAGTAGGCGTTGGCCCCCGCTTGCAGGCAGCGCTCCCGGTCGCCCGGCATGGCTTTGGCCGTCAAGGCAATGATCGGCAGGCGGGCATAACGGACCTCCTGACGCATGGTCTGCATGGTTTGATAACCGTCCATGCGGGGCATCATGACATCCATCAACACCAGATTGATCTCTGGATTGGCCTGCAACGCGTGCAACGCCTCTTCCCCATCTGCCGCGAAAAACAACGCCTTGGTCCGCCCCTCCAACCCTTTGCGCAGGGCAAAACGGTTGCGCGCATCATCGTCGACAATCAAAATCTGCGCCCCGGCATGGCGAAAATCACTCTCCACCTCCAGAGCCAAAACGGCATCTGGATCATGGGTCAAGGTGACAATTTTATCCGGGAAAGGAAACTCCAGCGGTAAAAAGAGTGTAAACTGACTTCCCTCGCCGACCCGACTTTTGACCTCGATCTCGCCACCCAGCAGTGCCGCAAAACGTCTGGCGATTGTCAACCCCAAACCGGTGCCGCCATATTTGCGACTGGTTGCCCCTTCCACCTGTTGAAAGCTCTCAAAAATCAGGGCAAATTTCTCCTCTGGAATGCCAATGCCACTATCCTTAACCTGGAAGGCGATACAATTTTCCGAGGTCAGCGTCTCTTGCACGAAGCGCTGTCCGGCAGCGGGCCGTTCGATGGCCAGGTGGATTCCTCCCCGTTCGGTAAACTTGAAGGCGTTCCCCAGCAGATTGCGCAGGATCTGTTCAACCTTGAGTGCATCGGTCACGAGCTGTTCTGGCAGATTTTTGTCCAGGCTTTGCGACCACTGCAAACGGCGCGCAAAGGCTTGTGGCCGAAACTGTTTTTGTAGGCTATCCAGGAGCATCCGACAGCACATGGGGGCTGCCGCCAAGTCCATCCGCCCGGCCTCCACCTTGGAAAGATCCAGAATATCGTTGATCAGGCGCAGCAAATCGCTGCCACTGTCATGGATGACCTGGGCAGAGTCCTGTTGTTCTGCGTTCAAGGTGGCATCGTTGGCCAACAATTTGGAGAGGATCAACATGCTGTTGAGAGGAGTACGCAACTCGTGGGACATGTTGGCCAGGAATTCTGATTTGGCACGGTTGGCCGTCTCTGCGGCCAGTCGAGCCGCATGGGCTGCCTCTTCCGCTTGGCGCCGTGCCGAGATATCGCGCAAGGTGCCGAAGGAGCCGATCACCTGCCCCTGTTCATCCCACTGGGCACCCGTATAGACCTCCACCCACACATGGCTGCCATCACGGCGCACCCCAAGCACCTCATCCCGAAAATAACTGACCCGTCCGGCCAACAGGTCGGAGAACTGTTTGATCAAGCGCTTGTGATGGTCTGGATGGGCATATTCCAAGAAAGAGTGGTGCAACGCCTCCTCCACCGAATAACCGCTTACCGTCACCCAGGCCGGATTGAGAAATTGCCAATGGCCGTGCTGATCGGTCTGGAAAATCACATCATGGATGTTTTCCACCAAACGCTGATAACGGACCTCGGACTGTTGCAACTCCCGACTGATCCGATTGCCTTCTCGTTGCACCTGGGCCTGTCGTTGTGCCAATGAGCGCAAGAAGGTGAACAGCAGCAGATCGATGAAGATGCCCAAGGCCAGGACCAAACCCGGTTGATTGCTGCTCAATTTTTGCTCAAACTCCGGTCGGCTATGAAAATGGACCATCCATACCCGTCCCAGCAAGGTGATCGGTCGACTGACATTGTACAGAGAAGGTGGGCGCGTTTCACTGGCGGACGGGTTGCCCAGGGAGCTGTACAGGCGGCTCTCCTCCCGACTCTCTGGACCATCAAACAGTTCAAAATCCATATCCGGGATGCCGTGTCCCAGGATCCCTCGCAGCAAATCCTTGGTCCGAAAAGGACTATAGACAAATCCCAACAGCGCTTCGCGCCGTTCCTGCACCGTTTCCAGGGAGACACCGGGTTGGTAGACCGGCAGGTACATCAAGAATCCCACCTGAACATCCGTACTGGTCTCCTGCACCAGCTTGACCGGTCCCGACAAGGCACCGTTACCCGTATCCCGTGCCTGGACCATCGCCTCATGACGGACTACCTCCGAGAACATATCATACCCAAAGGCACGCAGATTGCGATCCCGGAAGGGTTCCAGATAGATGATCGAACTGTATTGTTCCCTCTCCCCTGCAGGGCGCACCGTGTAGTGTGGAAAGCCTTGTCGTCGGATGATCTCAAGGTGTTTTGGCAAATCAGCCGGGGCAATCATGTGGGCATAACCGATACCCTGGATACCGGGCCAGTAGGTGTCGATCTGCAGCGTGGCGACAAAATCATGCCACAGTTGGCGATCGACACCGTGACGACTGGCATTGAACAAGGCTACGCCACTGCGCAAAACCTGCTCATACTCCATCATCCGTTTGCTGATCGCTTGCCGAGCCTCTTCCACAACATATTCAATCCGATCATGGGTACGGCTTTCCTGTGCCACCTTGCTGAAATACCAATAGGTAATGGTGACCACCAAGGAGATCAGCAGGACAATCCAGGCGGTCTCCTGGCGCACGACAGATTGGCTCAGGTTCCATGCGCCCAGCCAACCCTTTTCGACATCGGATAAACGATGTTTCTTCCAATCCCGCAACCAGTAGGCGGCGCTCAAAACCAGCAGCAGGCACAGCGCAAGCAACACCCTGTTCTCGCGCGACGGGGCGCCTCTTGTCGCGCCACTCTCCTGAGGAGCTGTCCCGTAATAGCGGCGCACCAAGTCGTTGAAAACGCCGCTTGCTTGCAAGGCCGCCACAGCGTCATTGAGAGGTGTCAGCCATTCGGCATGCTCTCTGGCCAACAAAATGGCCCGTTTGATCTCCAGAAAAGGGTTGCCCACCCTCTGGATGGTTCGAGACAATCCCAACTCTTGCAATTTTTGTAATACGGTTGGCTGCGGTGCAATCAACAAATCGGCCTGCTGGTTCAACAGCAGTTGCACCGCCGACTCCAAGTTTTCTGCCGGGAGCAAGCGAATGTCGCTTCGTTTGCTCAGTTGCTGGAAGGCGGCACCCTGCTCAATGGCGGTGATCGACCGGCCTGTCAAATGGTCGCAACTGCTGCTCTGGTGCTGTTCACCAACCACAAAACAGGAGACCGTGGTGGTCAAGAATGAATCCGAATAGAGAAACTCTTTTTCCCACTGCTCGGTGATGGCCACCGCCGGCGAAAGATCCGCCACCCCATCCCGTATGGCCTGCACCGCCTCCTGCCAGTTGTCCACCAGATGGTAGCGCAAAGACCATTTCATCTGGACTGCCAGCAACTCCAGCAACTCCACCGCAAACCCGGTCGGTTTGCCGCCCCCGCCCAGATAGCTCAAGGGGGGAAAATCCCGCAACAGGGCCACCGATACCGTGCGCTTCTGCGCCTCCTGCGCGACCCCAGCCCCAGGAACTGCACAACAGAGCAATAAAATCAGAATCAAAACACGGCTCCAGCCTCTGCCTGCCCTCCCGATTTTCTGCTGAGTTTGCGCGTTTTTCATTCCATGACTCCATCTGACCCAGACGGGCTATCGTTGGTGGCGTGATCTCAACGGCGCAGGGTGGGGGCAACCTGTTCGGAGAGTTTTTGGACATTTTTCTCCAGTCGCTGTGTGAAGGCGTTGAGCATCTCCTGCAGATCGGCCATCCCCACATGGACCACGCTGCCCACCGGACAACTGGTTGCCTTGCCGGTCACCACCTTCATGGCTGCAATGCTCTCTTCTGCTCCTGGCAGGTGTTGCAACTGCAGCAGATCGCCTGTGCTGAGTAGGCAGGGCATGCCGCTCTCGGCATCGGTGACATCCAGTCGGTCAGCCACCTGAAAAAGGGTTTGTTGGGCCCGATCAGAGGCCAGCAATTCGGCCAGGGAGTTTGGCTTTTGTTCCTGGTGCCGCACAATCTCTTCCTGAACCTGACGCCGCACCTGCTGCCGTACCCGCTCTGGAACAGTGACCTGTGGCAACTCTGGGCCGTTATCCGCCTCGCCTGGGGACAAACTGGCGCTTTGTCCCCAATGCACGATGGCATCCCATTGCTGCTGTTGGCTGGCCAGTTCACTGCGCAAGGTATCATTTTCCTGCAGCGCCTCGGCAAGCTGTTGTTGCAGTTGGCGTACCGAGTCAGACAGCGCTTGCTCTGTGGCCGTTTGTTCCGGCATGGCAGCCGCGTTTGACCAGACCATGCCATCATACATGGCCCCGGAAAGTTGCCAATCGCTTAACAAATCGACGGGTTGACGATAGGTGCTGACAGGATTGCTGTAGACCACCACCGGGGGCGGACACCAGGGACACTCCCGTGTCACCACCAACGGTGTGGCCAAAGGCTGCAACAGCAGGTCATAAATGGTTGGCTGCCACAGCACAGGATAATAGCTGTACACCTCCACCCGACGTACCACTACCGGGGCATACCACAGCACCTGCGGCTGTGGCAAAACCACCACACGCGCTCCCTCCAGGAAGGCATACAGGGTACGTCGTATCATGCGCTGCGCGTGGCCATGGTAGACTTTTGTGGCAAACTCTTCCTGAAAATAACGCTGTTTGTGTTCCGAAGCCCCTCTGCCGATCCGTTCCGCTGGCAGATAGGCGCTGCGTAGACCGTTGTTATAGGTGGTCAGCGTCATGCGTTGCGGTTCAACATGGGTCACGGAGTCTCGTGCCACGACGACCCGACGCCCATCGGCATAGTCACGACTTTGCGCACCGTTCTCCGCATCCCGCTTGTAGCGATACACCTCGACGTTTGGACGTCCTTTGCCGCTTTGTCGGGCGTGCATGAACCACTCCGAACCATCCGGTGCTTTATGTTGCACCGTCATGGCCTCTTTGCCCGCTTGCATCAATAGGGTCGTGGAGGGATTGACTGGAATGGCCTGTCTGGCCGGCACGGCACGCTCTGGCAGATCGCGGCGCTCACCCGTCGACTGACGACTGCGGGGCTCCTCCCGGTTTGGCAACAAGGCGGGCCTAGTGCGGGTGGGTTCAGCATAGGCGGGCATCTGCTGCGGGTGGTTTGTCTCCGGCAGAAGCGGGTGGCGCGGGATTGCATCCCGAACAGGTGTCTCCCGTTCCCGGTCATGTTCTGCGCGCCCGGTAACCCCTTCCGGGAGAGGATCCGGGCGGTGCAGGCGTTGGGATGGCTCTGCCAGGGCAGGCCGGGGGTTTTCCGGCAGCGTGGTCCGTGGTGTTTGCGGCCACTCCCGCACCCGTGCCCGCTCTCGTTCCCGCTCCTTTACCCGTTCCCTTTCTTGTTCCCGCTCCTGCTCTCTTTCCTCCTCCTGACCTCTTGCCCGCAGTCGTTCTTTCGCTCTTTCCTGCTCCCTTTCTCTCCATTGCTCGCGCGCCCGTTCCCGCTCCTGCTCCTGAGCGGTTTTCTCATCATCCCTGACCCTATCCGGGCGGTGCGGACGTTGGGCAGGCTCTGCGGCGAACGGTCGATTGTGCTCCGTTTGGAGCGGCGCCCGTTGTGACTGCGGCAAGTCGCGCACCCGTTCCCGCTCCAGGTTTGGCCGTTCCTGGTTTGGCCGTTCCTGTTCTGGATTTGCATCCGAACGCGGCGGGCGGCGTGGCTCCGGTGTTTGTACCGGTCGAGCACGCTCCGGGATGACGGCAGGTTGGGCGGCGGCAGGTGCAGGGGAGTGCGGTTGCACAGCAGGCGGTTTTGGGCTCTCTGGCGCCGCTTTGCCTGGCTCGGCAGAACCGCGACAGCCGACCCGACCCGGCGCACACCCCTCCCCGATGTTCTCCGCCTGGGCGGATCCGGCAAGCACCAGACCAGCCAATAACAGGGACAGGGCGCTGGCCCGCAACAAGAAGGGCTGCCGGGAGGAAGCTTGGGGCGTGCAAGACATTGTCATATCCAACTCAATGAAGGGGTGGCAAAGAAGAGCATCACAGCCGTCCCCAGGTTACCACAACCTTCCCCTGCAAAACCATACCCGATTCTGCTCCCGAAGAAATGCCAAAACATCGCCAAAACATTGATTGTCTTGACAAGCACCCGCTTTCGTGCCATGACCACAACGTATCGGTTATTTTGCGGTCGGTCACCCGATTGCATCTATCAGGCGCACCAGCCGTCTGCAGCCTGTATGCCCTGCAACAATCCATCGTCACCCGGAGTCTCTCATGAAAACCTTGCTGCGCGCCTTGTTGCGTCTCTTGACCCGCTGGCTCTTCAAGATCGAGGTCAAAGGGGATGTGTCCGCACTCGATGTGCAACGACTGTTGATTATCGCCAACCATGACTCCTTCCTGGATGGCATGTTGCTCAGTCTTTCCATTGCTCTGTTGCCGCCTCTGGTT
>PDZU01000119.1 GCA_002753095.1 Magnetococcales bacterium | reverse complement strand
AAAAGATTAAAAGATTAAAAGATTAAAAGATTAAAAGATTAAAAGATTAAAAGATTAAAAGATTAAAAGATTAAAAGATTAAAAGATTAAAAGATTAAAAGATTAAAAGATTAAAAGCAAAATTCAACAGATAAAACCCCAGGGCTCCGCCCTGGACCCGCCAGGGGAGATAATCTCCCCTGGACCCCGTGAAATTGTGGAAACACTCCCGGTCTCCTTACCCCGCAAGCGCCAGCGTCGTCCTCTTCTGACAACTCTCAACCAACTTCCAATGCAAAATCGGTGCCTCCAATAAATTGCTCAAACAAAGCCGATAAAGCTGACACTCCCCTCTACTCTGAAAACGCCAGGGACGCGACAACTGCAAATAGGTGTGCTCACCAAAAAAACCGTTATCGGTAATAACCTCCTGCTGCACACCCTCCGCATCCAGCAAAACGACCTCGCCACGCACGACAATCCAAAGCGTCGGATTCTCCAAAGGAATCTCAACCCCATCCAGAAAAGTCACCTCCTGCATGGCAGCAGCAATATGAAATAAACGGGTGAAAGTAATACGCTCCCCAAAAAGACGCGTGCGGTTCAAAAAGCGAATGGTCTGCAAAATGTTGAAAAAAATGTCAGAAAGCCCGTTCTCCTGCAGAAAAATCTTGAACATGAAAATGGGAATACGTAACACCGAACCATGCGATTCCGCCAGATAAACCCCCTCGTCAGGATGCGCCGCATCATACAGACGACGCAACCCCAAAAAAGAGCCAAACCCTAAATGGCTGCAAACATTACTCTTGACCTCGCGATAGACATACTCCCCAGCCACCACCAGATCGATAAAACCATCATCTTCATCAGTGTCCTGCCGGATAATGGCCCCTACATTGTGGTTGACAATGTGACCATTGGTGAGCATGCGCAACTCACACTGGTCCACCTCCGGGAAAAGTTCCCGAAGATAACAGAAAATACGCTGCCGCCGATAATCCTGCTCACCAGAGATGAGAATGTCCACCGAACCGAAAGAGGCCGCAGAACCAATGGTCATCTCTTCATGGGTCAAAGGTCGGGCCAAATGCGCCAAAATCAAACGCTTGGAATGGTCCTTGGCAAAATCCTTGGCCTGTCCATGGATCATGCCACCACCAATGTCCAGTTTTTTTAGATCAGCCGGGTATAGATAGTCCGCCTTGATCTTGGCGATAAAAGAGGGAGAAATCCCCTGCGCCGCCATGCGGTCAAGAACCTCATTGCTGGTCAAATCCGCCCAGTGGGCATAAGTGCGATAGCCATCCTCCCCCAAAGCACGGAAAAGTAATAGGTTGTTCTCCACCGGATGCGGGGAATAGAACGGCATGATCTCCAGGCCATCAATACGGTTCCATGTGTCAAATTTCAAGTCATGGATGGCAAAAAACTGCTCGAATTTACCTTCATCAATAGAGAGCAAAGCGGCAAATTTTTTGGCAACCGAAGCACGTACCAACGGAGTGGCAAAATAATGAATACGCTGATCCGTGCGGATCAACTCCGGCAAGCCAGCAAAATGGTCATCATGGGCGTGGGTGTGAAAAACCCCAGCCAACTCGTTGATGCCAATCCCCAAAGCACTGAGCAACTTGCTGATGCCCGGTACCACGTCAATTAAATAAATGCGCCCCTGAAACATCAATACACTGCTCATGCTGGGCCGGTCTGGATCCCAACCATCACCAACACCCGTGTGCAGAACAGCAAAATAATAACGCTTCAAACGGTGAAAACCCAACGGATAAGGCGCCTGATAGGTCTGATCCGGGAGCAGATTTAAATTGACCTCCGCCGCATGCCCCCGATACTGAAAACGGAACTGGTTGAAGGCAATGCGCTGAATGGTAACACCATGCCGAATCTCCCGTTCCTGATCATCCAACGCCAAAGTATCAATAAAATCAGTCGGATTGCGAATCTTTCCGAAGGCAAAATGCAGCTTGATGCGCATCATCTCCTCGGCCGTCGTCTCATCAACACCACAGGCCATGATCTCCTTCCGATCAAGCAGACCATAGTTGCCACGGTGAATGTAACCCAATTGCGCCTGAATCTGCTCCGGGGAACCAATCAATAAAGGCTTGGTCCCAGTATTGTTGGGATGGCCAGGGATCATCATTCCCTGGCGATAAAGCATCTGCAAGACAGGAAACTCAGACAAATTGGCAAAGCTACCGTTCTGAATCAACAGGTCAGAAAGCAAAATGGCGTTGGGTCCAGTTTCAAAAGAGACCCCCTTCTTGACGGCATTGGTGTTCAGCCCCTTGCGCATTAGCAGTTTGACCACCTCACTGGGACAGCCACAGAGAATGTACAAACCCGCCTCCGGGATCTGTAGCCAAAAAACACCCGCCGCAATCGGAATGATCAGTAGGTTGTCCATGGACTCACGCAACGCCTCTTGGGCCAACTCCAAAGCGCGGGTGCGCTCCTGCACCTGCTCCTCCAAATATTGGCTCTGTTGCGCCAGTTGGCGGCGCTGCTTGGCCATGGCAAGATGGGTGTGCAAACGGGCAGCCAGCACAGCCGGGTTGATGGGCTTATTGATATAGTCTACCGCCCCGACGGCAAAACCTGCAGCTTCATGGCCGCTTTGATCGATACCGGTAATAAAAATAACAGGTATATGACGGGTGGCCGGGTTTTCTTTCAGGTGGCGGCAAACAGAAAAACCATCCATATCAGGCAGATGAATGTCCAATAGGATCAATTCCGGTTGCGGATCACTGCAACTGAGCGCCAATGCCTGCTGACCCGTGTCGGCGGAAGCGATGTGGTAGTGATGACGCAATAAACCGTGCAAAATTTCCTGATAAACTGGTTCATCATCAATAATCAGGATGCGCTGGAGTTCCGGTTGCATAACATGACTTTCCGAAAAGGTTACTGGCTTTGCGTTTTTTTCGTAAATGCCCGATTTGCGGCAAGGGTAGCATGCTTTCGGCGTGGGATTAAATGATTTTTTTGTCGGAATCCTTGTTTTTAATGCAGTACCATGCCTAATCTGCAGGTCAAACGGCATGTGTGGAATTTGGGGTGGTAAAGGGATGTTTGACGAAGAGACACAGCGGGCGTTGCTGCAAGAGTTTTTAGCGGAAAACCGAGAGGCGTTGGATCGGATCGAGCAGGGGTTGCTGCAACTGGAGGGCATGCCGACCAATCAAGCGCTGTTGCACGCTATTTTCCGGGATATGCACACGGTCAAGGGCAATTGCCGGATGATGGCGTTTGGCCGCGTGGAGGAGTTGACCCATACGGCAGAATCGTTGCTGGATGGCCTGCGGGCCGGACGCATGCGGATAGATCAAGTGATCGGTAGTCGCCTGCTGCAGGTACTGGATGCTGTGCGGACCACCTTGCAGGAGATTGAACGCAGCGGTACAGAAGGGGAGTGCCATTTCGAACCGTTACAAAGCCAGTTGCAACGCCTTATCCAGAGGGCAGAGGTCAGCCCGGTGGATGCCCCCGCCGCCACAGAGGAGAGCGCCAACGGCCAGGGTGGTGAGATGGAGACGGCAGGGGGGCGCCTGGATTCGATCCGCTTGTCCATCGATCGCCTGGATGCCTTGATGAACCATGTTGGGGAGTTGGGGGCGGGCTTCAACCAGTTGAAATATGCCCTGGCCCGGCAACCCGCCCAACTGGAGGTGGCCATGGAAGGGTTGGCGCAGCAGATCCAAAGCCTGCAGGATGAGGTGTTGCGTTATCGTCTGCAGCCCATTGGGCGGATTTGGGAAAGCTACCATCGCCTGGTCCGCGATTTGGCGGTGGAGACGAAAAAGAAGGTCTTGCTGGAACTGCATGGCGAAGAGACCGAGGTGGACCGCAATGTGCTGTTGGTGATCAAGGAGAGCTTGGGTCACCTGTTGCGCAATGCCGTCGACCATGGCATCGAATTGCCAGCAATACGGACAGAGCAGGGCAAATCACCGGTGGGACGGATCCATCTGTCGGCCTGGCAACAGCAGGGGCAGATCTATCTGGAGATTGCCGACGATGGGCACGGTGTCGATGTGCAAAAGGTGCGCGCCAAGGCAGTGGCCAGCGCCCTGTTGACAGAAGAACGGGCCGGAGAGTTGCAAGAGTCGGAACTGTTGCGCCTGATTCTGTTGCCTGGTTTTTCCACCGCCGATCAGGTCAGCAAAATATCAGGACGGGGCACCGGCATGGATGTGGTGCAGTCGGCAATAGAACAGTTGGGCGGTACGATCAGCATCAGCAGTACCCTGGGTGAAGGTACCCGCTTTCGCATGCGCATCCCGCAGACCATGGCCATCGTGCCGGTTTTGCTGGTGCGTACCTGGGGGGAGATCTATGCGATTCCACAATCAGGGATCGTCGAACTGGTCTCCTATCATGGGGCCGAGGTGCTGCAGCAGGTGGAAGGCAAAATGCAGGCACCCATGGTGCGGGTGCGCGGTCATCTGATGCCGTTGGTGCTTCTGGCCCAGGTGTTGAACGGGATGGGGCAGACCCAAGGGGTGCGGGAACAGTTGCGCGGTTGGAGCGAACTGCAGATGGTGGTATTGCAGAGCGAGGAGCAGAAATTTGCCTTGGCGGTCGAGGCAATTCTGGAACCGGCCAATCTGTTGATCAAGCCGTTGGGACGTTTTTTTGCCGGGATCAGCGTTCTGGCTGGAACAGCAGTGATGCCGGATGGAACAGTATCTTTTCTATTGAATGTGCCAGAGTTGTTGCAGGGTTGATGGTTGTGTTGCAAAGGTCAGGGGAGCAGGGGATGGGCAAAAAACGGGTATTGGTGGTTGATGACAGCAGTTTGGCCTTGATGATGGTGCGCAAAATTTTTGCCAGCCGTTTTCCCGATTGGGAGATGATCGAAGCCAAAAATGGCGATGAGGCACTGACGGTGGTGGGGGAGGTACATCTGGCACTGCTGGATTTTAACATGCCAGGCATGAACGGCATCGAATTGGCGGAAAAGCTGATGATCAAATATCCAGGGGTTGCCCTGTATCTGGTGACGGCCAATATCCAGGAGCGCATGCAGCAAAAGGCGGATGCCATGGGGATCGGTTTTGTCAAAAAACCAATCTCGGAGCACAAATTGGTGGAGATTATGGGCTAACGGATGGTTTGGGTCAGAGTATACGGGTCATGAACGAACAGGCAATCTCCCTGCGTCCTGCCACGGGTCAGTCCGTGCTGGTGCTGTCCGAGATGGAAGAGGATGCATTAAAGGAGTTTTTCAATATCGGTTTGGGTAGGGCGGCGGCCTCCTTGAGCCAGATGGTCAATAATGAGGTGCTTTTATCCCTGCCGCAACTGCGCATTGCCACCTATCAGGAGGCGGCGCAGATGTTGGTGTTTACCCAGGCTGAGCCACTGGTCGCCGTTCGGCAAAATTTTACCGGTGAACTCAATGGCACGGCCTTGTTGATTTTCCCAGGGACGGGCAGCCTGGAATTGGTGCGTACCCTGCTGCACGAACAGATGCCGCTGGCGGTGTTGATGGAGTTGGAGCAGGAGACGTTGCTGGATGTGGGAAATGTGGTATTGAATGCTTTTCTGGAAAGTTTTACGCAGATGATGACGGTGCAGTTTGAGTTTGAATCGGCGGAATTTTTGCGGGGCAGCAGCCAATTTCTGTTGGACCTGGAGTCGCACCTGGCCGCACAGCGGCGGGGGCTGCCGGGTGGGGCGGAAGATCAGGCCTTTGTCTTGATGATGGACTTCAAGACCCATGATGAGGAGCTGATGCAACACACCTTGAGCGGGTTTGTGGTGCTGCTGTTTTCGCAGAGTTCGATGGAGATTCTCAAACGGGAATTGAAGGTTATTTTGGGCGCCTTCTGAATATGGGGAGTGGGGAGCGGCATGGTTGAGCTGGATGCCATTCTGTTGCGTCGGGCGCTGGATGTGGGGGCAGTGGGCACGATTCTGTTGGATCCAGAGCAGCGGATCGTGTTGTGGAACGGTTGGATGGAACGGGGTTCCCGTCTCTTGGCCCAGGAGGTGATGGGGCGGGCGTTGTTTGCGGTGTTTCCAGAGTTGGTCGCCACACGGATTGCCAGAGCCATTGCGAGTGCGCTCAACACGGGGTTGCCCACCACCCTGTCGCACCGTTTGACGCCGACACCGTTTCCCTTGTATACCGCCTCGGAACAGCGCTCGGTCGGTAGTCGCATGAGCCAGTTGGTCATGATCAAGGCGATTCGCGATGCCGATGGGATCCGTCATTGTCTGATTCAGATTCAGGATATTACCAACACGGTCGCCCGTGAGCAGGTGTTGCGCAGTCAGGCCCTGCAGTTGCAAGTGGCCAAAGAGGAGGCTCAGGAGGCCAGTCAGGCCAAGAGTGACTTTTTGGCCAACATGAGCCATGAGATTCGCACGCCGATGAATGCCATTATTGGCATGTCCCATTTGGCTTTAAAGACCGAGCTTTCTCCCAAACAGCGCGACTATCTGAGCAAGGTGCATGCCTCCTCCCAGTCCCTGTTGGGGATCATCAACGATATTCTGGATTTTTCCAAGATCGAGGCGGGCAAGCTGACCATGGAGTCGGTACCGTTTCATCTGGAAGAGGTGTTGAACAATGTGGCCAATCTGGTCTCGCTGCGGGCGCAAGAGGCGGGGTTGGAGGTCAATTTTTATGTTGGCCGGGAGGTTCCGCTCAACCTGTTGGGGGATGCCCTGCGTTTGGGGCAGGTGCTGGTTAACCTGACTAACAACGCGGTAAAATTTACCCGGAAGGGCAATATCACCGTGCGGGTAGGGGTGAAAACGTTGCAGGAGAGTCAGGTGACCCTCCATTTCCAGGTGCAGGATACCGGTATCGGCATGACAACAGAACAGATTGGCCGCCTGTTCAGTGCCTTTACCCAGGCTGACTCTTCGACCACGCGCCGTTTTGGCGGCACCGGGTTGGGGTTGACGATCAGCAGGCGTCTGGTCGAGATGATGCAGGGGCGTATTTGGGTGGAGAGTTGGCCGGGGGTAGGCAGCCATTTTCATTTTACCGCCTCTTTCCCCCGTGCCAATCGGGAGCGGCGCCGTTTTCGTCTGCCATCGAGAGATTTGCTGGGATTGCGGGTCTTGGTGGCCGATGACAATCCGGTTGCGCGGGAAATTTTGCAAAAATCGTTTGAATCTTTCTCTTTCCAGGAAGTCGATTGG
>PDZU01000118.1 GCA_002753095.1 Magnetococcales bacterium | reverse complement strand
AAAATTGAGGGCCTGGATCTGTTCGACGGCGCTTTGACGATCAAACAGGGAAAGGATAACCATCACGCCCACATTGGCCAACATGCTCCAAAAGACGGAATGGGTAATGGGATCGAACGCTTCCAAACCAAAAAGAGCTTGGGGACGCAGCCAATGGATGCCCCATGGACCATCGTTCAAAAACTGGACATCGATCCAGCCCGATTTGGCAAAGGAGGCCAGCAACAGGGTGTGGCCCCAAACCAGGAAACCCGCCAGCATGCCGCCCATGGCCCCACGCCGACTGGCCCCCTGCCAATAGAGACCGAGCAGAATGGGGGGAGCAAACTGGGCCACGGCGGCAAAGGAGATGATGCCAATGCTGACCAGGGTATGGGACTCACCGATCAATCGGAAGGTGGCATACCCCATCAGAAGCAGAATCAAGATGATGGCGCGACGAATCCCCAGAATGGTGCCGGACAGATCATCCTCATAGTGGCTGCGCAAACGCAACAGCAGCGGAATAATCAGGTCGTTGCTGACCATGGTGGACATGGCGATAACCTCGACGATCACCATGCTGGTGGCTGCCGACAATCCGCCAATGTAGACGAGCAGCGCCAGCCAATCCTGTTGACCAAAAATGGGCAGGGTCAAGACAAAGGTATCGGGATCCATGCTGCCGTCGAGCATCAGGCGACCCGCCAGAGCAATGGGCAGCACAAACAGATTGAAGGCCAACAGGTACAGGGGAAAAAGCCAGGAAGCCTGCCGCAGATGGTTGCTGTCGACGTTCTCCACCACCAGCACCTGAAACTGCCGGGGCAGAAAAAGGATGGCCATCATGGCCAAAAAGGTCATGGAAAACCAAGCCCCATACCCCCCTGGCACCACATCAAAGGTAAAGAGGCGGTGCAGTTGCGGATCGGCCATCGCCTGGGTAAAAAGATCGGCAAACCCATCAAACAGACCATAGGTGGCAAAAATACCCACCGCCAAAAAACCACCCAACTTGACCAATGATTCAAAAGCGATGGCGGTCACCATCCCTTCGTGCCGTTCGCTGGCATCCAGGTGGCGGGTACCGAACAGAATGGAAAAAAGAGCCAGAATCAGAGCGACATATAGGGCGGTATCTCGCCAAACTGCCGTGCCTTCCTCACCGCCCCAACCGGCATTGAAATGGAAAGAGAGCACCTCCAGACTGCCTGCCACCGCTTTCAACTGCAAAGCGATATAGGGCATGATACCGACAACCACGAACAGGGTCACCATGCCACCCAGAAGCGATGATTTGCCATAGCGGGAGGCGATAAAGTCGGCAATCGAGGTGATATGGTTGCGTTTGGCGATGGTGATGATTTTGCCCAGCAAGGACCACCACACAGCCGCCATCACGGTTGGTCCGAGAAAGATGGGCAAAAACCCCACCCCGCTGACTGCCGCCCGACCCACGCTGCCGTAATAGGTCCAGGAGGTGCAGTATACGGCAATGGAAAGGGTATAGATGGTGGCGTTGTTGACCAGGGAGCGCCCCTGGGCGGCCCGCCGGTCGGCGTAATAGGCCACCGCAAACAACAGCCCCAGGTAGGCGATGGAGATAACAGGAAGAAGCCAATGCCAAATCATCTCAGAGTTGTTCCTCCTTGGCCAACCGTACCACCAGGGCAATCAGCACCACAAACGACACCCAGAACAAAAAAAGATACAAAAAAAGAATGGGAATGCCAAACAGACGTTCTGCACGACTAAATAGCGATAGAATGGGAAAATTCAGCGCCACCAGCCCCAACAGGGCCAGTGCAGCCAGACGATCCTTGCGGTATTTGGGGGGTAACATGTGCAACACCTCGTCAACGAAAAAGAAAGTCCCGACCAGCGCGGCCCCGCCGCCTGGTTGCGCTGCCCGCAGGCCGGACGGGCTCAAAATTCGATGCCTTTGCTGGCCCGTACCCCCTGATGAAAGGCATGTTTGACTTCGACCATTTCGGTCACCGTATCGGCGACCTCCTGCAGCGCATGCGGCGCATCGCGACCGGTCAGGATGATGTGCATCGTGGCGGGTTTTTCCTGCAGCAGACCGTGCAGCACTGCGGCCATCTCCAACCACCCCCAGGCCAGCACCGCATTGATCTCATCCAGAATCATCATGTCGTGGGCACCTGAGGCCATTTTTTCGCGACAAAACTGCCAGATGCGTCGGCTGGTGGCCTTGTCCCGTTCCAGATCGGGACTATCCCAGGTAAAACCATCCCCCAAGGTATGCCACTCGATACCCAGACGGCGCGCCGCCTGCTCCTCCCCGCTTTTGCGGTTGGCGCTCTTGAGAAATTGGATCACACAAACCCGCTTATCCCAGCCTGCCGCCCGCAAAGCCATCCCAAAGGCGCTGCTTGACTTGCCTTTGCCAGGACCAGTCAGCACCACAATGCGGCCTTTCCGCGTCTGATCGTGCATTCCCTCACCACCTTTTGCCCTACCTTACTGTTATCCCTCTCAAAACATCCTAGCACACCCCGGCAAGAAAACCCACCCGGCTTGCGGCACTCCCGGCCAATCCAAACACCGTTGGCCACCCCCGCCTTGACCGCTGCGGCGTCAAAATCCTGGTGGGAATGTGGGTAATCTTGACAGAGAGACACGGATCGTGGATTATCCCTGCGGAGGAGAAAATGTGTGTGATTTGCGCGGGTTGTTATTGTAACCTAGAACCCGGTTGTTTTTCTGCTTCTCCCTGGGTCAGGGGCATGTACTGGCCAGACTGACGGGTGACAACCGGCCAGCGCCAACAGAAGAGAGATTCTCTTTCCTCTGCGTTATCAAACAGTCACCCGATTGCTCCACAAGCTGTTTAACGAAAGATTTATCCATTGACTTTTAAGCAGTTGCACAGCCCCCATACAGTTGGCAATAAAATTGCTCAACGCACCTTTGCGAGGGTTATCGCGCCAACGGGGTCAACATCAACTGCGGGTATTCGAGCCATGCTGCCAAAACGCCATAGCACCGGTCTGATAAAAATTCTTCTGATCTTCTGGATCGTCGCTGGGATGTTATCGCCTTTCGCTGCCGAGGCGGCGCACAAAAACCGCCGTTCGGCCCACAAGGTCGCCCACAAGGTTGGCAAGTCACACAAAATCCAAAAAGCTGCGCACGGCAAACGGGGCCGTGTCGCCAAACGGCAACCCCCGCCAGTGGATCGTCAGTCCGCCAATTATGCGGATCTGATCATCGAAGCCCGCACGGGACGTATCCTGCACTCGACCGACCCCGATGAACTGCGTCACCCAGCCTCTTTGACCAAGATGATGACCCTCTATCTGGCCTTCCAAGCCTTGAAGACCGGCCAGCTGCACTTGAACCAGATGTTGACGGTCTCGCACAACGCGGCCAGTCAGGAACCCTCCAAGTTGGGCCTGCGTCCCGGTCAGCAGATTCGCGTTGAGGATGCTCTCCTGGGACTGGTCACCAAGTCGGCCAACGACGCCACCGTCGTGGTTGCCGAGGCTCTGGGTGGTAGTGAAGAACAGTTCGCCCGCATCATGACCAATAGGGCCCGTGCCCTGGGCATGAAAAGCACCGTCTTCCGCAACCCGTCCGGTCTGCCCAATGCAGAGCAGGTAACCACCGCACGCGATATGGCGATCCTGGGTTATGCCTTGATCTACCATCACCCGCAATTTTACCCCTACTTCAGCCGTGAGGGTTTCACCTACGCCGGAATCCGCCACAACAACCATAACCATCTCATGAGCCGTTATCGGGGCATGGACGGCATCAAAACCGGTTACATCCGCGCCTCTGGCTTTAATCTGGTTGCCTCCACCGTCCGCGAGCAAACCCGGTTGATCGGTGTGGTCTTTGGTGGACGCTCGGCTGTCTCTCGCGACAACAAGATGGCTTCCCTGCTTGATCAAGCCTTTGCCAGAGTGCATCAGGAAAAATTGAATCGCGTTGCCGAAACCGAAGAGGGCAGCGCGGTAAACTATGTCATGGTCCCCAGCCAGATCCCCGGCTTCGGCCCAGAGCAACCGGTCACCGTGGCCTCGCACAATGGCAACATGTAGCCCCGGCAACATGCAGTCTTTGCCGCTTTGAGGTTCAACAGACGGGGTTCAGGAAGGTTTCCTGAACCCCGTTCTCACGACAGCCGCAAAAACAGCGCTTACAGCACCCTGGTCCGCTGTTCCAGCAACCCCTTGATCAACTGCATGCGCCATTCGTGAAAACCACCATATCCCCGCGCCTGCAATTGGGCCGTAAAACGGTGATGCCCGGTGTGCAACGTTTCATAGGGCACCAGAGGGGGCGGTAACGGTCCTTGTTCCACCCCCGCCTCTTCGCCCCGGTCCAGATTCTCATGCTCTTCCGCCTGCAGTTTGGCCTCTTCCCAGCCGGGCTCCAGGTTCTGACGGTCATTTTTGGCCAACGCATTCTCTGCCGCCTCGCGACTTTCTGGATCGCTCTCTTCGGCAACCTGTTTCTTGCGTAAAGTCGGCTCTTCTTCCTGATCCAAAAAGCCCACTTCCGCCTGTTTCATCCCCCGGTTGTCGCTGCTGTCGGCAAAGCCTTCCACAGCGGGCGGCATACCACCCGCACTGCCAGCAAAACCATCCACCTTGGCCGGAGCGGAACCGTCCGCCGCAAAAAAGCCCTCCGGCGGTCTATAAAATGGCACCGCCCCAGCAAACCCTTCATTGGCCAATGCCACTTGGTGCATGCCACCATCCCCCAACCCCTCTGGCGTCACCGCATGACGGCCATCGGCACTAGGCCGGAAAGGATCCGCCGGGTTACTGGCGGTGGGCAGGCGTTTGTCGGCGCCATCGCCACCTTCAGCACGGGAAGAAGAGTCGCTCGAACTGCCCGTTGTTGGCGTCACGACAGTGGCATGCCCCCCCTCTCCTCCTGCTGCCGCCCCTTTGCCATCCGCACCGCCTGCCGCCGCCGCACCCCCACCCGCATCGACTGCCGGGGCCGCCGGGGCCGCCGGAGCCGCCGGGGCAGCAGGGGCCGATGGAGGATCGGCAATCACAATCGGTGTAGAAGCAGGCGGTGCTGCCGGAGCAGAGGGCGTGGACGAAGAGGCTCCACTGTCGCCCCCCACGGCAGACGGTGTCGCAGAACTGGACGACGCTGGTGGTGCGGGTGGCTGAGGCACCAGGATTGCCGACACCTCCACCAAGACCAACTGTCGATCCGTCAATCCGCCCTGATCGCTTACCACAACCTCCACCTCATAACGCGATTGGGTCGCATAATCCGGGGAACTGCGCAACATCAACGCGCCGCTCTGCGCATCAATCACGAAGGAGCCTGCATCCAACCCTGCAACACGATAGGTGAGTATATCCCCCTGATCGCTGTCAATCGCCGAGGCCCGGTACAATACCGTCACCGGGGTATGTTCCTGCAAGCGGATGGTGGGCGGCAAGGAGGTCAGGTGCGGTGCATCATTGCCTCCCTTCAGTTGAAACGAGACCGTTGCGTGGCTTGTGGCGGTCCCATCGCTTACCTGCACAGCAAAACT
Source organism: Magnetococcales bacterium (assembly GCA_002753095.1). Classification (GTDB taxonomy): domain Bacteria; phylum Pseudomonadota; class Magnetococcia; order Magnetococcales; family Magnetaquicoccaceae; genus Magnetaquicoccus. The sequence goes on along the minus strand of PDZU01000118.1, from coordinate 1,828 downwards.
TTCTTGCACGATGGCATCACCCGACAATTGCTGGGTCTGCGGACGCCCATTGTCCAATTGATAGCGCAACTCCCCCGTAGACACAGTTAAAATTGCCGTACCATACTGACCCGATTGCGTCAGAGTCAGCCCCTGATCGGTACTGAGCCATCCCTCCTGTACCATCCAGGCACTATCCCAGGCAACCGTCCCATCGACATCCCCCATCTGCAACAAGCGCGTGACCTGATTCACTCCAACGGTCTGATCATTGACGCCACCCGACTCTTGCACCTCACCAGACGGATCGCCGACCAACAGGATTGGTGCATCATTGCTGCCTTCAATGCGTACCTCCACTTGACTGAGGGTAGCATCCACACTGCTGACGGTAAAAACTTCGTTGTACCACTGACCCGCCACAAAAGCATCGTGAGCAACCAGACTGGTATACTGCCAGTGTCCATCTGCATCGATGGCAAAACGACCATAAAGTCCATCCGTACCCGTTTGCACCACCCACTGCAATGGGCTGTCCACATCGCTAATGGCCAGTTGCCCTGCTGCCGTCAACACCTGATCACCCTCCTGCAACGTGAGCAGTTCTGTCCCCAATTGCGCCGCATCGTTACGCCCTTCGATGACAAAAACAGCCTCCACGCTGGCCGACAACGCGCCATCGCTGACCGTCATCACAAAACGCTCGCTCTGCAATTCACCCTGGAGCAGCCTCTGGGTATCGGGATTATCGTTCTGCAACTGATAGTGCAATTGATCGCTGGACAAATCCAAGGTAACCAACCCAAACTGGCCTTGGCTGCTGTACACGGTGGGCGAAAGAGCAATCCATCCCTCGGCACGCATGCGATCCAGATCATACAACACGACGCTGTCCACATCACTTTTGTACAACAACAGAGTCGCCTCAGCGATACCTGGCGCACCATTGGCCACCCCACCAGCCTCCACCAACAGCGTGCTGGCCTGTCCCGCCGTAATCTGAGGCGCATCGTTGACATCCAACACCGTCATGACCACCGTCTGACTCGCCGGCAAACCCTCCCGATCAATCGCCGTCACGATAAAGGTATAACTTGCTTTGCTCTCATAATCTGCCGCATCACGCAACGTAACCGCCCCGCTCTGCACATCAATGGCAAAACAGTCTGCATCCGCACCGCTGATTTGGTAGGTCAATGCATCGCCCACATCTGCATCCACGGCTGCAACCGTATAGACCAACACACCCGCTTGATTCTCTGCCACGCTGGCCGTACTGGCGGAGGTCAACTGCGGTGCATCGTTCACGTTAACCACCAGCACAGAAGAGGCACTGGTGACACTCTCCGCCATATTGTGGCCATCCGTATAACTGGCAACGACCGAAATGGTTTTATTGACCAACGCTTCGGACAATAACAGCGTTGTGCCCGTCGCTCCCGCTATGTCGCTGCCATCCGCTTGCCACTGGTAGCTGATCGTGCCCAACCCGTCGTCATCTGCCAGGGTGTTGGAGGCCGTCAACGTTTGGTTTTGGGTGGCAGTACCAGAAATGGTGACTGTTCCGCTTGGTGCATCATTGACGTTGGCCACTGCAGTGGTGGACGGACTCGTCACGCTCTCCGCCGTACCATGGCCGTCTGTGTAGCTGGCGGCAACGGTGATCACCTTGCCTACCTGCGCTTCGGCCAACACCAACGTGCTGCCCGTCGCCCCGACTATGTTGACGCCATCCGCTTGCCACTGGTAGCTGATCGTGCCCAACCCGTCGTCATCTGCCAGGGTGTTGGAGGCCGTCAACGTTTGGTTTTGGGTGGCAGTACCAGAAATGGTGACTGTTCCGCTTGGT
>PDZU01000117.1 GCA_002753095.1 Magnetococcales bacterium | reverse complement strand
TTTTTTGTTAATATGATGCCATCGACAGTATTGGTGGACCGCTCTATTTTGACAGCAACGGTTCCAGTCGGCGCCCGATTGCCATTGGTGAGGTCAAGGGGGGGCGTTTTGTGCCGGCCCGCTTTCAGTTTACCTATGTGAAGTATCCAGAGTTGGTCAAGGCGCGCAAAGACAGCGTGCGGGCTTTCAAGATGGATGGTCGTTTCGTCAAGCGCACCACGGTGGTTTTTACCGGTTTGCATGTCAATGAAATCAAATCCTTTGATCCGGTAGCGGGCAATTTTGTGGCGGACTTTCTGTTATGGTTCCGTTGGGATCCCGATCAAAATGAAAAGCTCAATTTTGAGATGACCTATGGCAAGGTGTTGGCGGCGGCCATTCGGGAAAAATATTATGATCAGAACACCAACAATAATTTCATCTCCTATGATGTCAGCGCCCAATTGGATGGTATTTTCCCGCTCAAGGAGTATCCATTTGATCGGCAGGTGTTGAAGATACGGATCAAGCCCAAGGTAAAAAACAAAGAGGACTTGATTCTGGTGACGGATATTTCCGATGACTCTTTTTTGCGCAAGGATCTGGGTTTGCGGGCTTGGAAGGATATGCAGCACATTCAGTTTACCAGCGAGCAGGAGAGTATTTGGAGTTATCGCAACCCCAAGTATAACAATAAACTCTTTCAGATGAACAACTCTCAGTTCAACTATCATGTGCTGTTGGAGCGCAAGAGCGATCAATATATCATCAAGCTGTTGCCGTTATTGGTGTTGGTATTGTTGGCCTATGCGATGTTTTTCATCAACTTTGAGTTTACTGCCTCTCGTTTTACGGTGGGGGTGACCACGTTGCTCAGTTCGATGTCGTTTCATAACGTCAACAAGGTGGATGTGGGCCATTTGGTACGGATCGATACTTTTTTCACCACCACCTATTATTTCATCTTTTTTGCTATTATCGAGACGGTGGTAGCCAGTGCGCTGCATATCAAGGGGAGAAAGCCGCTGGCGGCCAAGGTGGATGCGGCGGCCATCGTCATTTATCCGGTATTGATGTTAACGATGGCTTGGTTTCTTTTTCAATGATGCCATTGGCCATGATCTGCCAGGAGAGATTTGATGTTTAAAAAAATGCAACTGACCGTGCATTTGTTGACCTTGTACGGGGTTTTAATCTTTTTTTTGCTGGCGGTGGGTGGTTATGGGTTATGGGTGATCGACCGTTACGATGAGACCATCCATGCCATTGACCGCGAGCAATTTCCTTTATCGCACATTGTCACCGAGATGGGTCGGCACCAACTGGATCAGGTGTTACGCTTCAACGAGGTACTTTTTTATGCACGGACTGCCGACCGGGAAAAGTTTGAGGTTAGCAACGAAAAGTTTGTGCAGGCGGGCAAGCGATTTAGTGACGAGGTATTGGAGGGGCGCAATGTGGCGCAAAAGGGCATGGATTTGGCGCATTCCGAGGCGCGGGTCAAGGAGATTGACGCCATCAAGACCTTGCTCAAGGGGATAGAGAAGTCGCACAGTGATTATGAACATTTGGGGGCATCGCTGATTCGCAGCATTTATCAGTATGATTTTCTGTCCAAGGGGGAGGGGTTTGCGGTGGCTGATCCGATGAGCAGCGAAGAGGAGGCCACCAAACATTTGGCGACGGTGAGGGGGTATCTTTCTGGTTTAGAGGATGAGGTACGCCGTTTGGAGGGGGGCATCAAGGATGTGACCGAGCGGGTAAAGTTGTTGCCGCAGACTGTGGCGTTGGATTCGGAGCGGCAGAGGGATCGTTTTTTTTATCGGGTGTTGCCGATGATGGGTTTTGCCATGGCGGCGGGGATGTTGATTTTGGTGATCATCATCCAGGTACAAAAGGAGCGGGAGACGCAACGGTATCGGTTATTGGCGCAGGCGGTGGAGCAGTTGGGTGGTGGTTTGCAGCAGTTACAGATTGCGGTGGAGAGCCATGAACCGTTATCGCAGCAGGTGCAGCAGGTGATGGGGGAGCAGCGTCCGGCGGTGAGTCGGGCTTTCAAAGAGATGCAGCAGATGGTATTGGATGCGGACATGCTGCATATTTTGTCTGGGCAGATGCAGGATGTGGTGAGTCAGACGGTGCATGGTTTGCAGCGCATGGAGGGATTGATTCAGAGTTTGCATCAGGATGCGGAGCGGATGTTGGCGACCGAATCGGAGACCGGGCGGGCTTTGCGGCAGTTGAAGGACAGCACGTTGCAGATCAATCTGTTGGCGACCAACGCCAGTGCCGAGGCCATGCGCAGTGAGGCGACGCGTCCGTTTGCGGTTTTTTCTGACGGGATCAAGGAGTTGGCACATATTAACGTCACCATGGCGGAGAGTATTGCCAACCGCACATATGACACGATTCGCCGCATTCAGTTGGACCAGGAGCGGGCGGAGCAGACGCAGGATCGTTTTGGGCAGTTGGTGGGATTGTTGGCGCGGGAGCGGGAGCTTTTTGAGCGGATGGCGGTCATGATGCAGCAGCAACCGGTTTTGTTTCGTGGGGTACAGGAGATGGTTGGTGGGGTGAACGGTGCTTTTCAGATGGGGATTCCGCTTTTGGAGCAGATTTCGGGGGGGTGGCAGATGGCCAGTGCGCGTCTGAAGGATGTGCGCGAGATGATGGGGAACTGGCCCAAGGGGTAAGGAAACATTCAAAATTCACATGGGGTCAAGGGGAGATTATCTCCCCTTGCGGGTGCAGGGCGGAGCCATGCTTGCAATGTGCGGCGTTTTACGTGAGCAAATGCGCAGCATTTGCGCACGCCGCACAGATTTGTGCCCCGCAGGGGCACCCATCGGCGGGCAGCACAACCTCTTTTTCAATGGTGTGCAACATGGGATTTCTCCTGAAGCAGGAATTGAACATGATTGGCAATTGGTCTCAGGTGGCAACGTCGCACTATGCTACCTCACCTTCAGCAAATAGTCATTCTGCAACGTGCGTCGTGTGCTCTGCAGCGAGCAGGATTCTGCCGTTTCAGGAGAAAAACCTGTTCGATAAGGCGGGGGGGCGGTCATCATTAAAAAATCCCGGCTTGATCAAGAATTTTGTGCGTTAATTTTCTGAAATCCTGTCCGGCATCCTGAACCCCACCAAAATGCGAACCAATCGCACCGTCTGCAGGTTTTAAGTGGAAGATGGGTTTGCGTACTTCCTGGGCCATGGGCATGAGACTGCGGTAGTGTTTGAGCAAGGCAAAGCAGTTTGGATCAACGTCAGCCGTCAGGGCTGCTTCATCCTCCAGGTTCAGGACGGCATGACGGTAGGTAACAGGAATGCGACTGATCCATTTTTCATACGCTTTGACAGGCTGCCCAGTTCGAATGGAGTGTGTCATAACGATGTAACCCAGCGGTTGCATCCGTCCTGTTGGAAGCACCAACGCAGGATCAGGATTTTTTTCCAGACGATCCTGCCAGCCTTGCCGCCATTCCCGCAGCGCAGGCCCCAGGTTGCGCAGACCTTGCAGGGAATACAGATCAGGACCAAGAGGAATCACCACATAATCAGAAGCAATCAAGGCCGAGCGGTTGATGGCACCCAGGTTGGGGCCGAGATCAACCAGGATCACCTGTGCGCGATGCTGACTGGCTCCCTTCTGCAGTACTCGCCAAAAGGCAGAGATGACTCGAAAAGATCGTTCGTCCCGATCAAGACATTTGGGCCAAACCTGAGACAAGTCATCTTCAAATCTGGAAAGGCCCATGTCGCCCAAAATCAGGGCCAGGTTATCATCCAGTTGCTCCATGTGTGGTTCAGAGAGGTCGCCAACCCCACGCTGCAACGGTCGAACCGCACCGTAAATCGTAGCCAACTGGGGAGGTTCCGGCCACAACTCTTCCAGGCGATCATCATCCAGAAAAGCAGAGGAGAGGTTACCCTGCGGGTCCAGATCGGCAGCCACCACCCGGATCCCTAGATCGGACATCATCCAGGCCACATGATAAACCAGCGATGTTTTGCCGACACCGCCCTTGTTGTTGAAAAAGGCAATGACGGGTATATTCATGGACGTTTCCAGATGGTGACAAGGAGATGATTGGGTTGAATAACAAATTCTGGAGGTGGATTGTTGTTTTCTTGCAGTGTCTTGCGGACAGTGGGAAGACCTAGACCGAATCGTTGTACATAGCCAAGATCTTTCATGGTTGCGGCTACATTTGCATTGCGATAGTCCGTAATGCCGGGTGTGCCAAAATTGTCCACCGTCACCTGCCCAAACGGTCCTTCCAGATCTGCCAACAAAGCTTCCAACTCTTTATCAGTCATCTTGACTCTCACGTGCAACCTCCAAAATAGTCGATAAAGCGATCAACAGGCTCCCTTTGGCTGTGACCAGAAACGACAAACGAAGTTCTTGTCGTTGGCGCTGTTAAAAGTCGGGCGTCCGCCCTCCAGGAGCGTGCCCCTGCGGGGCACAGATTTGGCGCGCTGAGCAGATTTGCTGCGCAAATCTGCTCACGTAAAAGCGCGCCATTTCAGCAGGGCGCTGCCCTGCACCCGCCAGGGGAGATAATCTCCCCTGGACCCCTTGGAACTTTAAGGTGCCATTTCCGGGGGGGGGCGACCATTTTTTCACAGCCTCTCCGCCCTGCACCCGCCAGGGGCGATGATCGCCCCTGGACCCCGCAATCGTTTTGGGCGCTGAACAGTCACAAAGGATAATCTATCTCCATGGAGCCGTGATCATTGTTGCTATGCCACTAAATGCCCATCCAACGCCGGGCGACAGCCAGAGGGCGCCGGGTCAGCAGCGTAAACAGGGAGACCGTTTGATGGTAAATGCGCGCAGAACCCGCCAAACCAATACGCGGTAACGCACCACTCTGGCTGAAACGGGCCTTGAGACGATAGGCCAATACCCCTTCAGCCGTCACCTCCGCTTGATAACTGGCAAACGTCAATACGGCGGGCAGGGGCGCCTCCGGGTGAATGTTGAGAAAAAAAGAGACATCGGCACCCGGTTGCATGGTGATGGCGTCCGCCACCGGCAGATGCATCTCCAACTCCACCTGCTGCGGATCAGCCAACAGCAAAACCCGCTCCCCTACCTTGACCGGGCGGCCAATCCAATCGTTGCTGTCAGAGAAAATGGCCACACCCGCCTGTGTGGCCCGTACCTCCACCCGACTCAACCGCTCCGACAGATAGGCCACATCCGCCTTTTTTTGCTCCCAACGTTTTTCCTGCACGGTTGTCTGCACCATCTTTTGTGGTTCGCGCGTGGCTTTCTGGACCACCTGACGAAAATCGGCCGCAGCAACCTCCAACTCCTTCTTGGCGGTCTCCAGTTGATTGCGTAGTTGGGTGTCCTCCAACGTAAAAAGCACCTGCCCCGCGCTGACCAACGCATTGGGCGCTACATGAAAACGGTCGATCACCCCGGCCAACGGGGCACGAACCAGAACCGGCTGCGCCGCCACCACCACCGCCGGAGCCAGGGCCGATTGCCGCACCGGCACGGTCAAAATTCCCAACGCCACCAAGAACAGCGCCAGACGCAGCAAACGCCGCCGCCCCCAGGGCAGCTCAAAAAAAGCCTCATTCCAGAGCGCCAACCGGGAACGCTGCCGCAACAACGGTTGCCAGATCAACGCATAACTGGCCGCCAACTCCTCCAACAGTTGCCGCTCCGCCGCATGCCAGGGAAACTCACGGGCCAAAAAAAGCCCCCCCAGGCCGTGCTTGGCCCCCGCACAGCGCATGGGTAACCACAGGGCATAATCAGGCAACCAATGCTGCCACTCCTCAGCCAACGCGGCAGGCAATAACCCGTCTACCCGTTGATCAGGCAGCGCACTCTGCTGCGGCCACCCCTCCGGCCAGGGGCTATTCCACAACTGCACCGAGCGCGCATCCCCCTCCTGCCGGCTCAACTGGCCCAACACCGCCTGCAACCAGAGCGGAAATGGGGCCTGCTGATCCGGCAACGCCAACCCAGAGAGCGCCTCGATATAACCCGTACCTGGGGCCGTACTGCGCCACAGCGCTGCCTGACGGTAGGGCGCAAGTTGCTTGCTTTCGTTAACGATCAAAAAGGACAAAGTGACCGGGTCGGTCAACGCTCTGGCCTTGCGCACCAGTCCAAGCAGCGTGACCAGTTGTTGCAACGCTTCGTCAGGGGCAGAGCGGGTCATGGTGGAGAATGGGGGGGGCTGTTTTCCCGCGTGGGCAGGCGTGCGGTACCGCTCATGCCGGGCAGCAGTTCGGCAAAATGGCCATCGATGGCCCCAAACACCTTGATCGATTGGCTGACCGAATCAATCATGGCGCCAAAGGCCAGTACCTGGGCTGGATAGGTGCGGTGCGTTTCATCGATGGCAATGTCGAAACGATCCCCCATGGCCAGTTGCGGCAACTGTCGGGAAGGGAGCAAAAAGACCACTTCCAGGTTGGTTTCGTCCAAAATTTCCAGCAACGGATCGCCAGCCTTGACATATTGATGCTCCTGCGCAGTCACGTTGACCACCCGACCGGCGAAAGGGGCATGGATCTGGCAATGATCAATCTTGACTTGGATGATGGCCATCTCGGCACGGGCCTGGGCCACTTCGGCCTGGGCCACCTTCTCTTCCAGTTTGCTGGTGGCCTGTAGACGGGAGAGACGGTCATGCACCTGGGCTTTGGCCTCGGCAGCCTCAAGAACCGCACGGGCCCGTTGCAGTTGCGCCTGCTCCAGGGCACAGTCAAAGGCAACCAGCAACGCACCCTTGTCGAAACGACGCCCTTCGCGCACGGTCAGGCGGGTGATGCGGGCCGCCATCTCGCTGGACAGTTGGCTGCGCCGCTTGGCAAAAAGCTCCACCCGCCAACTGCTGGCGCTCTCCTTGCTGCGCTCTTCCGCACCGAACAATGGGGGGGTGGCCAAAAGCAGCAGCAACAGCGCAGCGCTTGGCCATCGTGCGTGTGGTCTAGCGCTCGCTTTCTGGCTCTTCCGCAGCGGGTTTGGGGCGTTTCTTATCGGCCACATCCTTGCCATCCTTGTTGGGTAACGGTTTGCCCGCCGCCTGATCGGGTGGAGGTTGGGCAGCTTGGGGCGGTGCGGGCAGCAGCACTTCCGGCAGGCCCGCCAACTGCTCTTCGTCAGCGGTCACGATAACGCTCTCCACCCCGGTGGCCAACAGCAACAGCCAGCGGTAAAAGATGGCCGGATCCCGTCCACGAAAATAGGCCAAGCGTACCGAATAGACCGGCCTTTTTTTATCGTCCACAGAGGCGACAGCAATGGCCGGAAAGCCCCGCTTGTGCCACTCTTCCGCCAAACGACGGCCATTTTCCGCGCTGTCCATGGCCGCAACCTGGATGGCATAGCCTGCCGGTTGCCGACTGCCAGGGGGGGGGCTGGGGACTGGGCGCCTCCCGGAAAA
>PDZU01000116.1 GCA_002753095.1 Magnetococcales bacterium | reverse complement strand
CTCAGAAGAGTATTGGCAAGCACGGGTAATAGGGCCAGAGCGAACAGACTGAGGAATAACTCGAAGGAAAGAATGTCGGCGGGGCGCTGCAACTGACTCAGGCGGGTTCCGGCCTGCACATAGAGCAACGTAGCGGCCAGCATGCCAACCTGACTGACCCAATAAAACGTGCGTACCGGTATGGGGGTCAAGCCCATCAACAGGTTGACCAGAGAGGAGGGGATGATCGGCAGCAGGCGCAGGGTCAATAAATAGACCGCACCATCCTGGGCAAAACCTTGCTGGATGGTGTGCAGACGCGCGCCCCAGCGGCGCACCACCCAATCCCGCAACAGATGGCGTGACAACAAAAAGGCGGCTGTACAGCCCATGCTGGAGGCAAAGGAGACCAGCAGTGTGCCCATGCCCAGACCAAACAGGGCGCCGCCGGCCAACATCAGCAGGGTCAATCCAGGCAACGAGAGGGCGGTCATGGTCAGGTAACAGAGAAAAAAAAGCAGTGCCGTACTGAAGGGATACTGTGCCTTCCACGCTGCCAGCGCATGGTAGGTGGCCTGCAGATTTTCCAGCGTCAGCCAGTGCTGCAGGGGCCAGCCAAGCAGCACAAGGCACAGCAGCAGGAGCAGGACGGGCCAGGGTGGTCGCATGTTTTGCTCGCTTAGGCGGCCAGGGCCCCACCACAAGAGGAGCCACACCCGGCAGTACAGGCAAAGCAGTGTTTGCCGGTAACGACGGCCCGTTGTGCCAACCGTTGCGGGTCGTAGCGGGGCTGACAGGCCTCTTCTGGCACGGCGGCTTGCCAGCCCAGGGCCAGATTGAAATCGCAGTCGAAAAGAGCCCCATCCCAACGGATGGAGATCTGTGTGCGGCACATCAACGCAGCCAGTGTGGCGGGGTTGAAGCTGTCGCGCAACAACTGGTCGTATTGCTGGTCCGTCCCGGTCCGACGCAGGTCGGCCAGAAAGCGTCCAATGGGCATATTGGTCATGGTAAAAAGCTGATGAAACTCGATCCCATGTTCCTGGCGCAGCACACGGCGATACTCCTCCTGCAGGCGCCGTTGGCTGGGGGGCAAATGGGCCTTGCCCGGATTGTAGACCAGGTTCAGGGGCAGGTTGCTGTGCAGACCATAACCCAGTTGGTTGAGTCGTTGCAGAGCGGCAATCGCCTGCTGGTAGACGCCATCCCCCCGTTGCGCATCCACATTCTGCGGTAGATAGCAGGGCAGGGAGGCGGTCAGGGTCACCTGGTGCGCGCGCAGAAAGGCGGGGAGGCTGGCGATGCTTTCATCCGTCTCCATGAAAATGGCCAGATTGCTGCGCAGTTGTACGGCAACCTGCAGGGCGCTCAACCGTTCGATGAAGGGGCGTAGCAGGGGATGATATTCCGGTGCCCCGCCGGTCAAATCCACCGTGCGGCACCCACTGGCGGCAACCAGGGCCAATATCCGCTCCATGACCGCCTGATCCATGCTTTCCGAACGGCGTGGCGATGCCCCCAGATGGCAGTGCTGACACTCCAGATTGCAGCGCAGACCCAGGTTGACCTGAATCACCTCCAGGGTTTGCGCGTGCAACTGATCCTGTGGCAGATGGGGGCGGATGGTATCGAGAAAAGTGGGCTGGGCAGACATCTCTTGTCATCCTGCAGCGTGTGGTGCCGACCCGGCACCACACGGTTGAAACAGCGGTCTTTAGGCTTTGAGAATCTCTTCGCCGACAATCAACCATTTGTCTTTTTCCAACTGCAAGGTCAAACGTTTTTTGACCTTGTCCTGATAGGATTTGCCCTGGTAGCCCTGCAGAAAGGTTGCCGTGCCATGGTTGGCATCCTGGAGGGAAATTTGCAATTGATCGATGGAGAGGGTGATCACACCGGCAGACAGCAGGGCTTTGCGCCGTTGCGCCTCCCATGCCTTGCGATTGGCGAACGGTTTGCCATGAAAGCTGGGAGCATAACAGGCCAGATAACGCTCCACGTTGCTGGCGGACCACAACCCGGCCCAACTGTAGACGGCCTGTTCGATGGCGTCCCGTGCCGTTGCTGCGTTGGCCATCGATAAACGGTCCGGCAACCACTCCACGCTGCCATCTTCTATATGGTAGACGGCACCCACCATTTTCAGTTTGCCCTGATGCTCCAGGTGGGTCAACTCTTCGCTGTTATTCCGCAGATCCTCCAGGGATTGATAGACGTTCTCCCGGATGGCATCCACGATCAGGGCATCACCACTCAACCCTTTGGCTTTGGCGCGTTGCGCAGCGGGAACAATGTTGTCCACCAATTGCGGAATGCTGCCGCCCACCTCATCGCCCTTGACCACAGCGGTCACTGCGCCACACTTGGTATGGCCAACCACCACCAGCAGTGGGGTAGCCAGATGTCCGGCACCATATTCGGCTGTACCAATCTCATCGGTATCGGCGACATTGCCGGCCACGCGAATCACGAACAGGTCGCCAATACCCTGGTCAAAAATATGCTCCACCGGCACCCGTGAATCCGAACAGGAGATCAGGGTGGCAAAGGGATGTTGGCCCTGGGAAGCGGTTTCTGCGATGCGTTGCGCGGTCAGGTGTGGGGTTTGCGTTTTCCCGGAGAGGAACCGGGTGTGCCCCTCTTTCAGCCACTGCAACGCCTGATCGGGTGTGACGGAGGAGGGTGCGCCAGAGGCGAGCGCTTCCGGGATCCAGGGCAGTTTGGGCAGCACTATGGCGCCGAAGCCAACAGCCAGACCGGAGAGAATGGTGCGGCGGGAGAGACGGGGAGAGTCACACATCCGATGTTATACTCCTCAAGTGGGGAGCCTGACGCAGAAGGGGCCTGACGCCAAAGGCACAATAAAAAAACCAGCGCAACATACTGTGAACAATCCAATTTGTCAAGCATGGTGCGGACCATGCGACGATCATTCCGATCTTAAGTTCCTTCAAATTCATTGCATTCTGGGTTAGAGTCTGCGTGGAATGGGCTTGTGTTTTGGATATTTATTAAACAGACGAATACATGCTGGTTTTTTCTCTGAGTGAAAGAGAGCCGTTGCCAATGTCCGAACCTGATTCCGCTTTACATGCGTTCTTCAAAGCCTATGGTGCCAGTCTTGCGGTTGTCTGTATTGGACTGGTGCTCTCTGTGCTTTCGTTCGTGCAGGTCAAGGGGCAAATCGACGCCAGCGCTTCGCGGGAATTTGAATGGCTGGCTCATGATCGGGGCAACGTGCTGCAGAAGGACATCAAGGATATTATCAGCAATGTGGAACTGTTTGGTGAGTTGATGGATTTTAAGCTCACTCCATCATCGGACGAGTTTCAGCATTTTGCCAAGCATATGATCAAATATGCCAATGGCTTGGTGACCTTGCAGTGGATTATTCCGGTCAGGGATGACAGGCGCGATTTTTTTGAGAAACAATGGAAACAGCACATTACGGATTTTACCATCCTGGAAGAGGATGTGCAGGGTTCCAACAAGCTGGCGCTCAGTCGGAGCACCTATTTTCCCATCATCTTTTCAGAAAGCCTTCTGGGCAGTGTGCCCCATGTGGGTTTTGACTATGGCAGCAAGCCCGCCTACCGGCTGGTGTTGGAGCGGGTTATGGCGACGCGTCGCACCGCCATCAGCACCGCCCTGGAGTATGTCACCGCCGAGGGTGCCATCCAGAAGTATTTTATTTTTGCCACGCCGCGCCTGACTGGCGTGCACCCGAATACACAGGTGACCGGCATTGCCCTGGCCACTTTCGTGCTGTCGGATCTGGCGACCTATTCGGTCAGTTACCTGGAACCGCGCGGTGTGGATTTTTTGATCCTCGACGAAACCGAACCCGCGCAACCGGAGTTGGTCGAATTTTATCATAGTCGTCTGGAGTCCCACGCCAAAAACAGCGTGACCAAACAAAACTGGCGCGACTGGTTGCAACACCAAACCATGAAAGTGCAGGAATCCTTCCAGGTGGCGGATCGACGCTGGCAATTGACCTTTGCACCCGCCTCCCATACCAAAACCGGAGAAGGTTTTCCCAATGGTCCCATGATCGTGTTTGTTGGGGGGATTTTGTTCACCTTATCCTTGGCCATTTTTGTTGCAGTCACCAATCAAAATCTCAAGGAACGCAAGCAACTCTACGAAATTGTCAAACAATCCGAGTCCAAGCTGCGCGCTCTTCTGCACCAATCGCCGGACACCATCTTTACGGTCAATGAAAAAGGCAAACTCTCCTTTGTCAACCGCTCCAAGGATGAAATTTTCGAAAACGCCTCGGACCATTGCCTGGGGTGTCTTTCCTATTCCGAGCAGGGCAGCCTGCAACATGATGCCATTCGGGCTGTCTTTCAGAATGGCCATCTGGAGCAGTTTCAATGTTCTGATTCGGAGTCCAAATGGTGTGAGATTCGTTTTGTGCCCATCCGTGTCGATGATCGGGTGTCCGAGGTGATGGTGTTGGTGACCGACATTTCCGAAAAAAGACGCATGGAAAATCAAACCACGCAGCAGGCGCGTTTGGCCTCTTTGGGGGTTTTGGCCGCCGGGGTGGCCCATGAGATCAATAATCCCAACAATGCTGTCTTGTTCAATATTGCCGTTTTGCAACGGGGTTGGCCGGAAATCGAAACCGTTGTGCGCCGCCATGTGGCAGAGAGCAGTGGTTTGGTGATCGGTGGTCTGGCAGCAGAAAAATCCCTGGATGTTTTTCCAAAACTGCTTGAAAGTATCAAAAATAACGCCTACCGCATAACAAGTATCGTAAACAGTTTGAAGCATCTGGCCAAACCAGATCCAGGGGAGATGCATCACGAGGTACAGATTCATGAGGTGATCCGTCATTCACTGTCCATCATCCAGCACCAGATCAAGCGTTATACCGACCATTTTCACCTGGAGTTGCCAGAGCATCTGCCATTGGTGCGCGGCAATACACATCAACTGGAACAGGTTATTCTGAATCTATTGCTCAATGCCTTGCAGTCGTTAAGTGTGCGTTCTGCCTCCGTTACGCTGGCTGTTACTGTGGGTCTGGAAAGGAACGAATTGCAGATTCGGGTCAGTGATGAGGGCAAGGGGATCAACCCGGAGAATGTCAACCAGATTTTTAAACCGTTTTATACCACCAGACCGGAAAATGGTGGCCTGGGGTTGGGGCTTTCCATTACCCATAATATTGTCATTGCCCATCAAGGCCGTATAGAAGTTGCATCCACGCCCGGCAAGGGGACCACCATGCTGGTCCTGTTGCCGATTATAAAATCCTTGATAAACCAGGAAAGGTGTTAAGATGGACCGTCCAGATTCCCTGCAAAATTACTCCATTCTCTTGGTGGATGACGATGAAAGCGTTCTTCTTGGTGCCCAGTATCTGTTGGAGTCGCACGGCATTCAGCCTGTCGCCACCATTCAGGATCCCCGTCAGGTGTTGCCCTGGCTGGCAGAGCACAGTGTGGATTGTGTGGTGCTGGATCTGATCATGCCCTATATCTCTGGTCAAAATCTGTTGCCTCAGATCATCCATACCCATCCCAACATTCCGGTGATCGTGATGACCGCCTCGCAGGATTTGGAAAACGCCATCTCCCTGATGAAGGAGGGGGCGTTTGACTTTCTGGTCAAACCGGTCGATGAAAACCGTTTCATCATGACCATGCGCCGGGCGATTGAGGTGGTCTCTCTGCGTTATCAGGTGATTGCTCTGCGCGATACCCTATTGGGTGCCCGTTTGCGCCAGCCGGAGGTCTTCTCCGCGATCATCACCCGCAGCCGCAAAATGGGGGCAATCTTTCAGTATCTTGAGGCGATAGCTGGAAAATCCGAACCGATCCTGATCACCGGGGAAACGGGTGTGGGCAAAGATCTGATCGCCCAGTCCATCCACAGTTTGAGCAAAAAACCGGGCAAACTGGTGGCCGTCAACGTCGCCAGTCTGGATGACAACATGTTTTCCGATACCTTGTTTGGGCATGTGCGCGGCGCCTTTACCGGTGCCGAGAAAGATCGGGAAGGGATGATTGCCCAGGCAGCAGGAGGGACTCTCTTTCTGGATGAAATTGGGGATATCACCCCGGTATCACAGGTAAAACTGTTGCGATTGCTGGAGAATGGCACCTATTTTCCGTTGGGATCCGATCTATCCAAAATGAGTCAGGCGCGCATTGTGGCCGCAACCAACCAAAATCTGCGTCAGTTGATGGCCCGAGGTCAGTTTCGGCAGGATCTGTACTTCCGTCTCTCCAGCCATCCGGTGGAGATCCCCCCGTTGCGGCAGCGCCAGGAAGATATTCCGTTACTGGTCAGCCATTTTCTCACCGAGGCCAACGGTGACTCGGAAAAACCACCACCGCGTATTCCCCCCGAGTTGCTTTCGTTGCTGTCGATACATCCTTTTCCCGGCAATATCCGTGAGTTGCGGGCTATGGTCTTCAATGCGTTGGCGCAGCATCGCGTGGGCTCGGTGTTGTCCCTGGAAACGTTTCGCGCCGCGATTCAGGAACACCGCTCCATTCCGGATCTGGGCCATTGTGAGACGGTCGAAGGGTCAGATCAACCATTGATGGATATTCCGGGCCGCTTTCCCACCCTGCGTGAGGCCGATCATTTCCTGGTGCAGGAGGCCATGAAACGGGCCGATCACAATCAGGGCATTGCGGCCACTCTGCTCGGTATCTCTCGGCAATCGCTCAATTATCGCCTGAACAGTCGCAAAAAAGGAGAGTCGTGAAAAAAATCAAAACCCCATTGCCTGTCTGACAATGAATATTTCCTAGAAATATTCATTGGTTGAATTTCCCCCCGCATGCCATTCTGCAAAATATTTTTCACCCCACACTGATCAACCGATCGGTGTCATTGTTCTATAATATATTGAAAATATTCGTATTTTTCTTGCAATGCTTCTGGCACTAAATCTGCTCTAGAGGAAGACAATACGCAGCGCACTTTGGCGCACCGCATTCAACGTTTGCCATTCTGGCAGAGTGCGCGCAAACACACTAAAGTAGGATTGGATTGCCGATATGGAAAGCATGGATCTTGTTGGTTCGGGCATCAATATTTTGATTGCCTGTTTTATAGGTTTGGCAATTGGTGTGGAGCGCACCATTACCTCGCAGGGGGTGAACAGGCGCATTGGTTTGCGCGATTTTATCATGGTCTCCATTCTTGCCTTTGTTTCCAGCCTGCTGCGTGGTGAAAGCCCGCAAATTTGGCCGTTCGCCTTTGCTGGCGTTCTTGGCTATTCACTGATTCTAGCTGTTTTTGAAAACATGAAGGAGAGTAAGGGGTTGGTGACCGAACTTTCCTTTCCGATCACCTTTCTGGTTGCCGGATTGGTCAACTTCAACGTCAACATCTGGTTTATCGCCACCCTGCTTTTCCTGATGCTGCTGGTCATGGGTTCGCGGGAACAGTTGCAGGGCTTTAGCGCCAACCTGCATAAGGAGGAGATCATCGATCTGGCCATTCTGATTGCCATCGCCATCACCATTACGCCGATGATTCCCAAAACGGCTGCCTTGCCCGTGCCTCTTTTTAGCCATTCCGAAACCGGTTGGCATGTCATTTTCCACCCGATCAACGTGAGCGTGTTTTGGAAAGTGGTGGTCATGGTCAGTTTCATGAGTTTTGGCTCACACTTTATCACCAAATATCTGCGGGGCAGAAGTGCCTTGTTGCTGGCAACCTTTTTTGGTGGTTTGGTCTCTTCTTTGGCCACCATCATTCTGCTGCTCAGTAATGATCAGAAAAAAAAAAAAAAGCCATTG
>PDZU01000031.1 GCA_002753095.1 Magnetococcales bacterium | reverse complement strand
GTATAGCGCAAGCTGGAGGGTTACGGGGATACTGTAGGCACCTTCCGGCCAGCAATGACGACGGGAGGGGACGGGAAAGCCAGAGTCACACCACAGCTACGGCGAAGCCGTTCAGTCCAACCAGAAGTTGATTTACCAAGCTCTTGCCATCGATCCCAACCCCGGTGGAGTGAAAAAGATGATCGCTTGATCAAAAAAATAGCCAAGGCATCAACTTTGTAGTGCCACTTGCGAAAAAACAGTATCACAAAATACTGATATTGCTTAAAAAATTTTGCACCATGTTAAACATGGGCTAGGTGAGACCATCAAATGCCCCATGATTCCTTGTAAATGAGATTTGTCGATCACCCTCTGTCGGCAACCTTTGGATTGGAACGCGGTCCATGGCGGGAATGATTCCTGTCTGGCCATTGACGGGAAAACAATGTGCAACGCCATCGACGAGGGAGGCCGTCAAACCCACATCATGAGTGTGATCGGGCACGATACCAAAATTTGTCTCACCCAAAAAAAGTCGGTAGCCTGCCGGTAAAGGGCAACGCAGAGGAGGTCAAGCAGACCAACGAAATCGGAATGGCGATTCCGCTTCTGGACGCTATCGACCTGAAAGACAAGACCATCACCGCCGACGCCATGAACACGCAACGCAAGCTAGCCATCTATTTGGTCGAGCAGCGAGGGGCACATTATCACTTCACCGCCAAAGACAACCAGCCAACTCTCCTCGCTGATATTGAGCTGTTCTTTCATGATCGGGGAAAGCCAGACGATGTCGGTCTTAGCTCGCCCGATCATGGGCGAATTGAAACGCGCAGCATTTGGACCACTACGGAACTCAACGGCTATCTGGATTTCCCATATGTCGGACAAGCTTTTGTCATTAAACGGGAATCAATCAACAAGAATACGGGGGAGTACACATGCGAACTCGCCTATGGTATCACCAGTCGTACTCCAGAACAGGCCGACGCAAAATGCGTACTTACCACCAATCGGGGACATTGGGCCATAGAAAACTCTTGCCATTACATCCTTGACTGGAATTTCGACGAAGATCGTTCCCGAGTCAGCACCGGCCACGGTCCCGCCGATGTCACCCGGTTGCGCCGTTTCGCCATCGGAGCCATCAAATCCAAAGGCGTCGCCAATGTAGCCCAGAAGATGCGGCAACAGACCATGAGTGTGCGGTTGGTATTTGACTACCTCCATATGACGCAAAACACTTGTCGCGCTACTGTTTCGTAGCTTCCCTGGCCGAGAACAAATTTACCGTGGAGTCTTTTGTGCTTGTCATGCAGCTTCTGTTCGCCGTAGAATGAAAATGGGTGGCCATCTGGTGGGCGTAGTAAATCACGGTTACGCTGACTGTCCGGCCATGGCAACCGGAAGTCGATGATGGGGGTGGTGCCCCATCCGGTCACCCAGGCACACCGATCCTTGCAATGTGTCTCTTCAAAAGAGCCAATGAAGGCTCTCTGCAGCGGTACAATACCCAATAGACGCACCATCTCTTTTCTGACGCACAGTCAAAAATTTAATGACAAAATTATGTCAGTTTCTTTGCTTTGATTGTTGAGAGAACTCGATATAATACACATCCTTTGCTGTGCACAACAAATACAAAGTAAAAAATATCAAATTTTTCAATATTATGCGTTATTGTCGTGCATTCTATCCCCCGCTTTAACGATATTGGCGCACCCATTGCGAAGTCATGCTGCAAGATTCCTGTGTTCAAAGGAATTATATTTAGGTTATATCTTGCATGTGGAGACTCCGTTGAAAACCACTTCCCTAGATCTCCCTTCCGCGGGCACTCTGAATAATTTGACAGCAAGCAAGCCTGCGCGTACTGTCAGCCAACCTCGGTATAATATCTGGGTCATTCCACAAGAGGCGTGGACGCCGATCCCTTTTCGTCCGCACGATTCGGAAAAAATCTCGCACTCCCCTCCTGAAGAGCTCAAAAGGGAGTGGGGTAATTTTTTTGAGGCAATCCACAAAAAAAAATAATTTGCTCAGAGCATGTCAACAGTTTTCCCCATCTCCCAGGGGGGTAACCCACCCATTGACCACACGCCATAGAGAGGCAGGTGCTACAGAGTTTGCCTGTCAGGCACGGGCACAAGCAGGGTGAGTCTTCTCCTGAACAGGAAAATCTCTCTGGTTAAAGAGTTTATGCGCATCATGAAATAGAATATCATCATGAATGCACTCTTTTTTTTGTTGCGCTGCATTGCGTTTGGCAGATGGATGGCATGACAATTGCTTTGTCGAAACAAGAAATATATGATCAAATTTCAACAATTTATAAAGCCTGTTCCTTGACTCACAGTGCAGTTTGGACTAATGTCTCGCCTTCGATAATATGGCCCTTTTGGCATCATCTCCTCTGAAGGTCTGCAGGCATATGTCCACTCACTCCTCCTCTTCTTGTGGCAACAATGACAATCAAAATGACGCTCAAACTATATCACCATTGCAATTCAGAGAGTTTTCAGATGATGATATGTTATGCGGATTAAAACCTAACTCAAGGGAGTTGCTTTATCTGCGTTGTTATTTGCGCGGCCTTCAGGCAACATCTTTGATTGTCGAACCCCGTTATGTCGATTGGGATTTTTTGAGCCAGTATCGGGTCTTTTACGCCACCAGCATGCAGTTAATCACTAATATTTGTAGTCGTGTGCACTATTTTTCTGGTCCAGTGGTTTCCCGCGAAATTTTTCTGAAAGCGTTGAGTGGCGATAAAAAAAGTATCGAAATGTTGCAGAAAAATTATTTAGGATTTATTGTTATTCGTCCCATTACTAACGCGCCCCTCGGACGAACGGTTTTGCGCTGGCATGAGGATAAAAAAAAGCGATATACACCGCGCATCAACATCTCCTCTCGTTGCAACAGAGCCAATATTGCTGGCCTGGAATTGAATGTGACTGGTCTTTGCTGGCAGCAACAAGATCAGGCCACCTCGACCTGCGGGAGCGTTTCCTTATGGAGTGCACAACTCGCCTCTCCCTATAAACATTACAGTTCAACCACTTCTGAAATCACCCAGGATGCCCATCGTTATTATGCCTCGGGGTTCCGCACCTTTCCATCTGGGGGGTTGAAACTGGATCATATAGTGGAGGCGATCCGTGCTATCCGTGGCATGGATGCTTGCGTCATTCGTGGCACTATCGAAATAACTGATACCTCTATTCGCGAAAATTATGGCTTCATTCGCTATTTTTTCAATTGTTATGCCTCCATGTTCCTCTCAGGTGGTTTTCCAGTCCTGCTCTATGGAGAGTTTGAGGGACGCAAAGTGGATCATGTCAATCTTATGGTTGCCTATCGCTCTGTGCCTCCACGATGCAAGGAGAGCTTTGAAGCCAATGCCTGGAATATGCAGGAATATTGGTTGAATGAGTATTATATTCATGATGACGGCATTGGACCCAATGTGCGATGCACCATCAGTTCAGCAATGGATAATGATAATATAATTCCGATTGCTGAAAAATCCAATTATATCCGTTTGCACTACGAAGGGGTCGGTGATTTGCCTGCACAATTTTCATGCGAAACGCAGAGTTCGTTGCGAAATTGCGGCAGATCGTCTGCGGATACTCCCTCTGCTGGGCCAAAGAAGAGCGACAAATCCTGGAAGGATGATCTTTCCGAATTTATACCTACCCATATGATCGTTATGATCCCTGAAGAGTTGCGCTTGGTTCCGCAGAGTTTTTTTAATCGTAGTTTGATCTGCCAATTTGCTTTGGATACCTGGAGTGCCTATATGGAGGATATAAATCAAGAAGAGTACCCCTTCTTGACTTTTTCCTACAGCTTGCAAGTCATGTCCAATTCGCAGTATCTGGGACAGGTTCTGAATGCTGTTTTAGGTAATAATCCAGAAGTTTTGGCGCAGGTGCGCATGGATCTGATGGAAAAGGTCAGTCCGATGAGCAAATATCTGGCTGTAACTCGTTACAGTGTTCGCCATCCGCAACAGACTGATTTTGGCCCCTTTATGGATCTGCTGCATGATACATCAGGATCAAAATTGGAACATCCGATTATAGCTGTTGTTGTGTACCAACGCACTGCCATAGAGGCAATTAACTACATCCAAAAAAATCCACAATTGATCGTGAATGCCGTTCATGAGATGATTGGAAAGCATAAGATGCACGATATTATTCCTCGGTGGGCCGGAGAAGAGTATATTCTCTCTGCTCGTGTGCGGACTGTCAGAGCTTTTGCCGAAGCACAGAGCGACGATTCACCTTCTCAACCCAAATGATGACAGCGCTTCAGGAGCGGAAACTATGCAGCCAGAATTGCAGAATTGCCGTGTTGTAATTGTCAACAAACATATCTACGAAGGAGAGATGCTGCAGCAAATTGTGCTGCAGCTTGGGGTTCCTTTGGATAGAATCACCCTTTACAGAAAACTGCACAGACAATATGTCAGAACAATAAACTCCTGTGATTTGCTGATCCTGGAGTATTCCTTGTACCGCTATTCGCAAAACAGCAACCGACCTTTTTTTACCTTGCCTGATAATGCAGCTCTGCTGTTTATCTCTGCTGACACCCATGACCAACAGGTGATGGAACTGCTGAGTCGCGATGAATCCGACTGTGTTGGTTATTTCTGGCATGAATATGAGGCCACGGGACGCATCAAACAGCTTTTGATCGGCCACATTTTGAAAAAAAGTTTACAAGGGGAGGTGGAACAAAAAACCAAGCAATTGGCTGACACCCTCGAAGAGTTGACTCTGCGCTTGGCAGAGGCCATCGAAGGTCGCGATTTGGGTACTGGTCGCCATGCCAAACGTATAAGTCGCTATGCCGAAGCTTTGGGCCGAGCCTATGTTGCGCAACCCAACCCTCAGGATAGGGAAGCACTGAGTCTGGAAAATCTTCCTGCGCTGCGTCGAGCCGCTCTGCTGCATGATATCGGCAAGCTGGCTATTGCCGATTCAATCTTAAAAAAAAGGGGACGTTTGACTGATAGCGAAAAGGCAATAATGAATTCTCACACCACGAGGGGAGCTAACATCCTGAAAGGTTCAGAATTGGCAGATCTGCAAGCGGCATTTCAGGTTGCCCTGACCCATCACGAAAAGTGGGACAGCAGCGGCTATCCCCAAGGTTTGCAAGCTGAAGGGATCCCCTTGATGGGACGTATTGTGGCCATTGCTGATGTCTTTGACGCTTTGACCAAACGACGCCGCTATCAGACAAACCCTCCCATCGAGCCGAGACAGATGATTCTAGACATGCGCAACTCTAAGCAATGGAGCGGCCATTTTGATCCCTATCTGCTGGATCTTTTCGCGAAGATCGAAGAGGAGGTTCTGGCGCTCTTCAACAGAGGGCGCCGCCATGAAACCAACAGCCCGTAGCCTGTTTCCCCATGCCTGCTGCTTGGGTCTGACTTGCCCGACTGCATGCTCCTACGATTTCATCATGACATAGAAAAAGAGCAATAATTCCAGTCGAGTCGGCGCTTGACTGGCTAGGTGTTTGACCATGTCATTATTGAGAGGATGCTCATGCAGGCGAATGACTCCAGAGATCAATGCCTCTGCATACACTCTTCCCTCCTCTTTTGGGTGCAAATGCGTGGTATATACGATCGCCCAACCCAAATCGAGAGCCAGTTGGGCATTGACCTTGCGCAGCAACTCATCAGCAGCCGGTATCGAACTGCTCACCAACTGCGTGTAATAAAGTGACGAACTGATTAAGGCGGCGAAACGTAAACGAAGAGGAAAATTGGGGAAGGGAAGGTTGGCAACGGTTTTTTCATTCCAGGTCGCATACCACTGCTGCATGACAGCAGTAAAGACCCCTTCGTCCAGATGGAGACTGTCAACCTCGCGTCTGTTTAAGCTCATGGTTAGTGGATAGAACTCTTCCAGCATTGTTTGGGAAAAAACATACAAGCCGCTGATAAGCGCTTTGTATGGATTCTCCCTCTCCTCAACAGTATCGGTCATCTGGTTCTCCCACACAAGCAACAGCCACTCGCAGCACCGAGATGAGACACCTTGCTGACTATAAAACCTAGCCGAAGGAATAATCTCACCGGTGCTGCAATCACAAAAACTCCATCACCGTTCTGTGCTTACCAAGATCATGCGCCGAGTTGTCTGCGGATCGCTTCTTTCAGATCATTTTTGGTATAAGGCCTCAGAGCGGGAGGGGCTTCTTCATGGCCAACTCCGGCTGCCACTCTTGCCTCGTCCGGTTTCTTTTTCTGGGTTCTGGCTTTGCCGCGAGAGGAGGAGGAGGAGGCGCTTGGTGACAGCGATGAACTCTCTTCAGTGCTGGTCACTTTGGTATTGTCATTCATCTCGATTTCACCTGACGACAGGTTTGATATTCAGGCATGAGGAGCTTTCTGGAAAATTATTGCAGCTCATACCCACGCATTCCCGACTGCTTACCATATCTTTAAGGTGGTTTCAACCACTTTTTTAGTCTGCAACAACGCAGAACGTGTCTGGATAGCGACTTCACTGTCTCAACGATACATAGTTATTGTACCATAGACAAGAGCCAAAATCCACCACCTGATTTTTGGGCAAGGGGGTGTTGGGCAAAAATACGCCGTTTTTTTCAAAAAAGAGACCAGATCGACCGACTTTTTTGCCGATTCCAACCGTCCATCGAGTGCGGACCGGTCAGAACCCCATCGATGTGCTGATTTTCGGTCAATCCGGGCCTGGGAAATAGCCGAGGGTTCAGTCGAACCCGCGACGGCTACAGCACCAATGCCCCATCCCCCAAGATGGTTTTCGTCAAGGTTTTGCGGTCGGATGCTCAGAAAGTACTGTCCCTGCCCATTCTCGATCCATTCTACCGGACAGAAGCCCCAAAGATGCAACTTGCTGCCACCCACTCGCAATCCTTGCTCGACCTCTTTGCAGATATTCCCGACCCGCGACGTACTGAAGGACGCCGCCATAAACTGGCAACCATCCTGGCCATTGCCGCCGCCACGTTGTGCGGCATGCGCGGCTACAAAGCAATCTCTGATTGGGCTACCAATCTTGGCCAGAAGGCTTGCAAGCGTTTTTCGTGCCGTCGCACGGATAAAGGCTACGTGCCAAGCAATGTCATCCGGTTGCGCCGTTTCGCCATCGGAGCCATCAAATCCAAAGGCGTCGCCAATGTAGCCCAGAAGATGCGGCAACAGACCATGAGTGTGCGGTTGGTATTTGACTACCTCCATATGACGCAAAACACTTGTCGCGCTACTGTTTCGCAGCTTCCCTGGCCGAGAACAAATTTACCGTGCAGAAAAACCCCACAACGCTTGAGAATGGTGGAGACAGCGTTTATTCTGTAGCGATTTTGTCTCACGCTCTTGGAGGAACACGCTTCATGTCCACGTTGATTGATCTGCTGCGCCACGGTGAACCGGAGGGAGGCCCCATGTACCGGGGTTCACTGGATGATCCACTCAGTGCCACGGGCTGGCAGCAGATGGAGTCGGCTATCAGCAACCATCCACCCTGGCAGGCCATTTACACCTCCCCGTTGCAGCGTTGTGCCCATTTTGCCGAGCGTCTTGGCGCCCGTTTGGCGTTGCCTGTCATCCGGGAGGAGGGTTTGCGCGAGATGCATTTTGGGGAGTGGGAGGGCAAAACCACCCCTCATCTACTGGCAACCGATGGCGACCGTTTGACCAGTTTCTGGCGTGACCCGCTCAACAACACCCCTCCCAATGGTGAACCCTTGTTGCTGTTTCATCAGCGTGTGGCGGCTGCCTGGGACAAGATGCTGGCTGCGCACGATGGACAATCCCTGTTATTGGTCGCGCACAGTGGTGTTATTCGCATGTTGCTGGGTGGGGTTGTCCTCAACATGCCGTTGCAGAACCTCTCTCGCATTGTGGTTGAATATGCTGCGTTGAGTCGGGTGCGGGTGGATCAGGTACGCGGCCAAGCCATGCCGCGCCTGATCTTCCATGCAGCCTCCTTCAGCGCCTGAACTCAGGCACAACGGCGGCAGTGATTGACCTCGATGGAGAGATGGTCCAACCCGGCAATGCCTTTGAGTAGGGCTTTGTAGTCGTCTGCGTCGCGGGGTTGGTGGGCCACCAGGGAGACGATACAGGCGTGGCTGGCTGGGCCGACGCGCCACAGGTGCAGATCGGCAATATCGCAATCGCCCCCGGCCCGCAGTGCGGCGGCCACTTGGTCACACATGGGTTGGTTTTCTTCCGCATCCAGCAGGGTTCTGGCACTGTTGCGGATCAAACCGTAGGCCCAAACGGCGATCACCAGCGCACCGATCACCCCCATCAGGGGATCCATCCAGACCCAACCCAGGGTCATGCCGCAGAGCAGGGCGACGATGGCGGTCACCGAGGTCAGGGCATCGGCCAACACATGCAGATAGGCACCACGCAGGTTGTGATCCTGATGCTCTGCTTTGGCCACCGCATGGTCATGGTCGTGATGGTCATGGTCGTGATGGTCATGGTCGTGATGGTCATGGTCGTGATGGTCATGGTCGTGATGGTCATGGTCGTGATGGTCATGGGCTTGGTGACCATGGCCAGCAAAACCGTGATCGTGGTCATGGTCGTGTGCCCCCCCCAGCAACCAGGCACTCAACAGATTGACCACCAACCCAGTCACGGCCACCAACAGGGCGGTTGAGAATTCCACCTCCACCGGGGTAATCAGACGCTGCACGGATTCGACAGCGATCAACAGGGAGATGATACTCAAGGCAACGGCGCTGGCAAATCCCCCCAGGGGACCGGCCTTGCCGGAACCGAAGGTAAAGCGGGGATTGCTGGCATTGCGGCGGGCAAAGACGTAGGTAAACGCGGCCAAGCCCAGGGCAGCGGCGTGGGTGCCCATATGCCAGCCATCGGCAGTCAAGGCCATGGACCCGGTGGCATAGCCCACGACCAGTTCGACGATCATGGTGAGCAAGGTGACGGCGATGACCCAATAGGTGCGCCGTTCCGCATCGTGTTGTTCCCCCAGACCAAAATGGTGTTCATGTTGCCAGATGGCCAGATCGTGTTGCATTGCGCAGAACCCCCTTGCAATCGGTTGGAAAAAAAGAGCTCTCACTGTACACCCTGTTGTTGCTACAGGGTCAAGAGATTTTTTTCAACACCCGATACGGGGCAAACGCTGGGCGATAGAAGGTTATTCTGTGCCGTCATGCACAAGCAGTTACCCGGCAGGCGCGGCTACTCTGCTTCCAGGGTCAAGGCGTTCAAGACATTGAAAGCATTGTTGCCCATGACCGTCAGGGCATACAGCTTTTCCTGAGTTTGTCGCACCAGACCAGCATCTTTCAGGGTGCGCAGATGGAACATGGTTTTGGTATGATCCTCGATGGTCAGGGCGGCGCTGATGTCGGTCAAGCGCATGGCCAGATTTTGCCGCAAGATTTCGATAATGCGGCGACGGGTGGCGTTGGAGAGGGAGGTCATGGTTTTATCCAGATTGCCCAGGCGCAAACGCCGTTCAAAGCGGGCCTCCTCCAGGGAGCGCCGGATAACGGACAACAACTCTTCGACCCGGAAAGGCTTGGCCAGATAGTCGGAGGCCCCCTTGCGAATGGCATACACAGCCGTGCTCAAGGTTGCATACGCGGTGGTGATGATGAAGCGCGTATTGGCACTCAAGCGGCGCATCTCCTGCATGGTCTCGATACCGTCCATGTCGGGCATGATCAGGTCCAACAGCACGACATCGAAGCGCTGACCAGTCAGTTGCTGCACCCCGTCTGCCCCGGACGAGGCGGTACGCACCAGAAAGCCTTCGTGCTCCAAGATTGTGACCAAATTGTCACGCAATTCGTTCTCATCATCGACGATGAGTATGCTTGACTGCTGCACACTGCTTCGTTCTGCCGGCACCCGCATAATCCCCTCACTATGGAAAACTGAGTTCAGAACATAGGAGCACCCACCGATCAACCCCTGGGACTCCCCCTGCCCGGCTAGGGAGACACCCCTATTTTTTCTGTTATATCAAAAGAAGAAACTGAAAGCAAAAGATCATTCAAACCTTGAAATTGAATTAAGATTCAATTCTATTGAATCTTTGTAACAATAAACCTGCGCCACAAAGACAATGATTGAATAATTCTTCAATTATTTTGATACATGACACAAACACAATCAGAGAAAAAATCGTAAAATCAAGAAAGCCACCGCCGTTTTTATTGTATTAATATTCAATTTAATTGATACATTATTATATTGAATTACAGGCCCATTCATGTAATTGATAGCAGGTCTTCCTCTGCTCAGATAATTTTGGTTGTTCTTTGGGTAAAGACACCGATCGGCATCCGTCGCACCTCGCAGGGGATGAACAGAACAAATTACTGATTTTTATTATGTTTTGTGCCTTATTGCCCCAAACAAGCACCGCTTCTCCAAAACGGGAAAAGGTCGGCATGCAGCCAATGTGGGAAATGCAATCAATCATCAAGGATTAATTCATAAGCTTTGGAGCCAACGTCATGACGCAACAGATTCGCTATGGTGATTTTCAGCGAAGGTGTGATGTCGAACAGGAACAGATCAGCTACAACCGTCTGACTCCTGTCGTCAAAACCGATAACAGCGGAAAAATCATCCCCCACATTCACCCCCCCATTGTGCTTCGCCCCTTGGATGTGTATCGGTTGTTGAAAAACTACACATCCCCCCGTTTCATGGATCAATTCCGGTCTGTGGTCCCTCTAGCCATCTATTTGGTATTATTCCAGATTTTCATCCTTCGCGAGTTGATCACCGACTCCTGGGTCATCACCGGCGGCCTGCTGTTGGTCATCGTCGGTCTGATGCTCTTCATGGAGGGATTGCGCTTGGGGCTGATGCCCTTTGGCGAGATCATTGGTAATACCCTGCCACGAAAGTCCACCTTGCCGGTGGTGCTGGTTATCGCCTTTTTGCTGGGGGTTGGGGTCACCTTTGCCGAACCGGCCATCGGCGCCCTGAAGGCGGTCGGATCCATCATCCAGGTGGAAAAGGCCCCTGTCCTCTATGCCCTGCTCAACGACTGGTCCATGGCCCTGGTGCTGGTGGTTGGTGGCGGTGTGGGACTGGCGGCCATCCTGGGAACCCTGCGTTTCCTGTACGCCTGGAGTCTGAAACCGCTGATCTACTACTCCGTCATCCCCGGACTGATGCTCTCTGCTGCCGCCTTGATGCACCCTGAGGTCAGCAAGGTGCTCGGTCTGGCCTGGGACTGTGGCGGGGTAACCACCGGACCGGTTACCGTGCCCCTGGTGCTCTCCCTCGGTATCGGTATCGCGGCTTCTGCGGGTAAGGGGGACAACCCCATGTCCGGATTCGGTATTGTCACCCTCGCTTCCGTCTTTCCGGTCATCGGCGTCATCAGTCTGGGTTTTGTCGTCGCTTTCACCACCACCCCGGCAGAGATCATCGCCGCTGCCAAACTGGCTGCCAGTGCGGCAAGTGCTGCCCCGGCTTGGTATGAAGAGAGCCCTGGCCTGGATGCCGTCCTGGGTGTGCGCGCCATCCTGCCGCTGGTTCTCTTCCTGTTTTTGGTCCTGAGAGTGGTCCTGAAGGAACCCATCCGCAATGGCGGTATGTTGACCTATGGCATCATTTTGGCAATCGCAGGCATGATCACCTTCAACATCGGCCTCACCTACGGCTTGGCCAAACTGGGCAGTCAGTCCGGTTCCCTGGTACCCGCTGCCTTCATGAAGATCAACGAGGTTGCTCAATCACCGCTGTATGCTTACGGCATCGGTTTGACCCTGGCTGTCCTGTTCGCTTGGTTCCTGGGCTTTGGCGCCACCCTGGCCGAACCGGCCCTGAATGCCCTTGGCGATACGGTGCAAAACCTGACCAACGGTGTGTTCAAAAAATCCCTGCTGATGTACGCCGTCTCCTTCGGGGTTGCCTTTGGCATTGCCATTGGTCTGCTCAAGCTGATTCTTGATCTGCCCATCTTCTGGATGCTGCTGCCCGGTTATGTTCTGGCCCTTGTTCTGACCTATTTCTCGACCGAAGAGTTTGTCAACATTGCCTGGGATTCGGCAGGGGTGACCACCGGTCCTATCACCGTTCCTCTCGTTTTGGCCATGGGACTCGGCTTTGGCAATGTCACCGGTGTTATCGAAGGGTTCGGTATCCTGACCATGGCCTCGGTGTGTCCCATCATCTCCGTCATGATGACCGGTCTGTGGGTTCGCTATCGCGCCTCGCAACAATCCAACGAATCTCTCTCTTCCAGCCTGGAGACTGCAGCACTATGAAACAGCGCAATATTACCATCCTGACCGACCTCGCCATGATTACCTGCATCGTCCAGCGCGGTAATGGCGACCGTATCGTCGCCTCTGCACGTGATGCCGGAGCCCAGGGCGCCACCATCTACTATGCCCGTGGTAGCGGTGTGCGTGAACGCCTCGGCATGCTCGGTGTCACCGTCGAAGTCGAAAAAGAGGTCGTGCAGATTATCGTTTCCAACGATCAACTGGATACCGTCTTCAATTCCGTCTATCTGGCTGGCAACTTTGACACCCCCGGCATGGGTTTCATGTATGTCGTGCCGCTGGCCAAGGCCGCCACCTATATCCCACAAGAAGTGTTGGCAAAATTCCGTCAATAGGAGCTCCCATGAACAGTACGGTTTTACCTGCCATCGCTTCGCACGCAACACCCGGCCAGTTGATCACCTGCATTTTGCCGGAGGATGGTACCGACCATGCGCTGCTGACCAAACTCAAGGCCGAAAAAGGCATCATTACTGCCAACAGTCAGTCGTGCCAAGGTATCTCCATCCTCTCCCTGGTGCCCAACAGCGGTAAAGGCGGCAAACAACCTGTGGCCGAAGGGGTACGAATCGTCTCCGTTGCTGTCCCAGAGGATCAGGCAGAGATGTTGTTTGAGTTCATCTGTGACAACGCCAATATTGATCGTCCGTCCGGTGGTGTGGTCCTGATGGGTCCACTGCACGGTTTTACAACCTTCACCCTGCCAGACGGGGTCCAGGACGAGCAAGGCTGAGTGGAACAAAGCGGGTTGTGCCTGAGTCCAGGCGCAACCCGCGCATGTTTGATCCGTACTCAGGCATTGGCCCGTTGACCATCACCCAGGAGACGAAATGGTTACTTCACTTTTGACCAAGACACTTTCCGCCCCCAGCAGTCTCTTTCCGCTTGGCCTTTTCAAGTCGCGGGATATGTACCACGACATCTCTGGCAAACTGCCTGAAATGGTCTTTATTGATCCCTCTCTGCCAGACTATGCCCATATTGTGGCCAATATGAAACCGGATACCCTCATCCATCCTCTGGATCCCGAACAAGACAGCCTGCAGCAGATACGCACGATTCTGGAAAAGAGTGATCCGGTCTCTGCCGTCCATGTTTATTCCCAGGCCGGGCAATTCACTTTTTATTAGATCCCCCAAAAATAATTGGCTGATCCGATCAGAGACATTGTATGATTGCGTGTCTCTGATTCTGTCATATTTACACGGGAAGCCAACAGATGGGTCTTGCAACCGATATTATCATCATCGTCATCGCCGCCTTGATCGGTGGCACTGTGGCGCACCTTTTGCGCCAACCGTTGATCATCGGTTACATCCTGGCCGGTATCATGGTCGGTCCCCATACCGGCGGCGTCACCGTTACCCAGATCCACGACATCGAACTGTTGGCCGAAATCGGCGTTGCCCTGCTGCTTTTTGCCCTGGGGCTGGAGTTCTCCTTCAAAGAGCTGCAACCGGTACGCAAAATTGCCCTCATCGGTACACCACTGCAAATGGTGCTGACCATGCTGCTCGGCTATGGGGCCGCCCGACTGGTCGGTCTGGAGTGGCTGCCCAGCCTCTGGTTTGCCGCCATGGCCGCCCTTTCCAGCACCATGGTGATCCTCAAAACCCTGATGAACCAGGGCTGGCTGGGTACCCTCTCCAGTCGGGTCATGATTGGCCTGCTCATCGTCCAGGATCTGGCCGTCGCCCCCCTGATCATCGTTCTGCCCCAGCTCAACCAGCCGGAACTGGACTATACAGTCCTGGCCATCGCTGGCCTCAAGGCTACCCTTTTTCTGGTCGGCATGCTCCTGATCGGCGTGCGCTTCATCCCCTGGTTGATGCGGCGCATCGCCCAATGGAATTCGCGGGAGATCTTCTCGCTGGCACTGCTCGCCGTCGGTCTGGGGGTGGGCTCCATCACCTACCTCTCCGGCCTCTCCTTCGCCCTGGGCGCCTTCGTCGCAGGCATGGTTCTGGGTGGCTCCCACTTCGGCCATCAAGCCCTGAGCGATATCAGCCCGGTGCGCGACCTCTTCGCCATGCTCTTCTTCGTCTCCGTGGGCATGATGCTCGATCCCCTCTACCTCATCAACCATGCCGGGATCATCTTTACCCTGGTGCTGCTCATCTCCGTCGGCAAGGGCGGCATCCTGATCCTGCTGAGTCGCCTCTTCGGCTATGGCAATGTGGTACCACTCGCCGTCGGTCTGGGCCTGTTCCAGATCGGTGAATTCGCCTTTGTCATCGCCAAAACCGGCCACAGCAGCAACGCCCTGGATGATGCCACCTATGCCCTTTTCCTCTCGGTGACCATTGTCACCATGCTGTTGACCCCCACCCTGTCCGGTCTGACCACGCCGATCTACGCCCTCTGGAAGAAAAAACGCAAGAAGCCCCCCCTGGCCACCTTCAACATCACCCACGCCGAACTGACCGACCACACCCTGATTATCGGCGGTGGCCGGGTCGGGCAACAGGTGGCCAGCCTGCTCAAACAGGTCAACACCCCCTGCCTGATCATCGACATTGATCAACGCCAAGTCGATCATCTGGCCCAGGCTGGTCTGCCCGTGCTCTTCGGAGACGGCACCCAGGAGTTGATTCTGGAAGCCGCCAAGGTTTCGACCGCCGCTCTGCTGCTGATTACCCTCCCGGATCTGAGCACCGCTTCCCTGATCATCTCCCAGGCGAAAAAACATAACCCCACGATTCGGGTCATCGCCCTGGTCTCTGCGCTGGATCAGTTCCGGGCCATGCAAGAGAGCGGCGTGCAACAGGTGGTCTGGCCACAGATGGAGACCGGCCTGGAGATGTGTCGCCGCGCCCTGTCCCTGCTCAACACCCCCCCTTCCTTGATCCACCAGTTGACCACCCAGGCCAGAACCACCCTCTCCGCCTCCCTCTGCCCCGACTTGATTCCCGTGCGGGCGGCAGAGAACGAACCAATCGATCAACTTTTCGACCTGGAGTGGTTCACCATTCCTCCGCTTTCGCGCATTGCCCAGCAGTCGATCAGCGGTCTGGCGGTGCGCACCTCTCTGGGCGTCTCCATCGTCGGCCTGCTGCGGCAACAACAGCTTCATATCAACCCGGAGCCGCACTTTTTGTTGGAAGAAGGAGATATTCTTGCTAT
Organism: Magnetococcales bacterium; assembly: GCA_002753095.1. Lineage (GTDB taxonomy): Bacteria > Pseudomonadota > Magnetococcia > Magnetococcales > Magnetaquicoccaceae > Magnetaquicoccus. The sequence goes on along the minus strand of PDZU01000031.1, from coordinate 18,708 downwards.
CATCGGCAGTCAGGAGGCCAGAGGCAATTTTCGGCAACATGCGGCTTCCCCTGCTCAGAGTGGAGGCTGAACGATGCTTACCCGACGGACCTTGCGACCTCTTTTGTCTATCCTGCCCCTGCTGCTTTTGCTGGCAGGAGCGCTGCAGGCCATGGAACTGCCCCCACTTTCCAAGGGGCAGATGGTTTATATCCCGGTCTACTCCTCCGTGTTGTACGGCAATGTCGATGAAGATCGGAAACACCCACGCGAAATTTTGCTCTCGGCCATGCTGAGCGTGCGCAATACCGATCCCAATCATGGCCTGATGATCAAATCAGTCGCCTATTATGACACCCATGGCAACCGCCTGCGTGAATATTTAAACCAACCAAAGTTGTTAAATCCGATGGGATCGGCAGCCTTTTTTGTGGAGTACAAAGAGCGCTCCGGGGGCACCGGCGCCAACTTTGTCGTGACCTGGAACGCAGAGCGCCCCATCAACCAACCGATCATGGAGACCGTACACGTCTTCAGTTGGGGCAGCCAGTCGCAGTCCTTCACCAGTCGGGGACAGGTCATCCAGTTGGATAACGACTCTGCCGCCAGCCTGGGACTACCCGCCAACCAACCAGACACACCGTGATCACCTGAAACCCCCGCTAAAACGCCGCCTTATCCTCCACCGTTGGCATCTGTGACCAGTTTGTCATCGGTGTATACTCCTATCCCCGTGGGCCGTACAGGAAAACGCAGGGTCACCGACACACCCCCTTCGGGCGCATTGTTCACCTCAATCATCCCATGATGCTGACGCAGGATGCTATAGCAAATTGGCAACCCCAACCCAACCCCCAAGCCGGTACTTTTGGTGGTAAAAAACGGTTCAAAGATTTTTGGAAGAATTTCTGGCGCGATACCGCTGCCTTGGTCGGCCACCTCGGCCCGTATCCACCCCTCCTCCAAACGTACCATGACCCGGACCGTCCCCCCTGCAGGCGAGGCATCCAAGGCATTCTGCAACAGGTTGCGAAAAACCTGACCGATTTTGACCCGATCCCCCACCATCTGTAACGTCTCTGGCAGATCCAGGACAATATCGGGATTGCTTGCTCCCACCTGGAGCAACGCCAGGATTTCGTTGAGTTCGTCACTCAGATCAAACGGTTGCCAGTCTGGTTGCCCACTCCAGGAGTAGGCCAGCATCTCCCTGGCAACCCGTGTGGCGCGGAGGATGTTCCCCTCCACTTGGCGCAGACGATGCTCCAATTTGCCCTGCAGCAGTTCGGCAGGCAACAGCAGGCGAATATTATGCAACCCCATGGAAGCGGTCGCCAGGGGGTTATTGACCTCATGGGCCACCCGCACGGCAAACTGGCCAATGCCTGACATCTTTTCTGCCACAATCAGCATGCGTCGCAACTCGGAACGCTCGCGCAGGGCGGTCAGCAACTGCTTCATGGCATTCAACAGACGATCTTGCGGCGAGCGCTCCTGTACGGTGATGGACAGATCATCCTGTGCCAGTCGCTCTGCCATATCCACCACATGCCGTTCGGCCTGCACCAACCGTTTGACCGCCAAACGCAAGCGACCAAACTCGTCTGTCGCAGTCTGCTCCTTCTCATCCCCACTGAAGGCGATCTCGCCCAACGAAACCGCTTCCAATTTGGCCACCGCCCACATCAAGCCCCGATTGACATCGCGGGCAATCCGCCACGACACCACCACCCCAATCAACACACTCAGGCCAAAGAGGACCGACAACACCCAGGTTGCAAAACGAAACTCCCGTTCCGACTGCTCTTTGGCTGCGTGCATCAACTGTTCGCTGCTCTGCATCAACACCTGCAACTCGGCCCGCAAGCGCACCATTAACGGCCAGCCATGATCATGGGACAGACGGGTTGCCCGCAGATTGGTCATCTCCTGGCTGAGTTGTCGTACTTGGCGAAAAATGGCGAGATACTCTTGCAGAATGTGCTCCCAGCGCGCCACCCCGGCGGCATACTCGCCCGCCAACTTGCGCAGCAAGGTTTGATGTTCCTGCAACAACGCCTGCTCATTTTCGGCAATTTTGGCCAGGAATTGTTCAATCCGCACCTCATCCGGGGCCAATAACAGATTCAACTCCTGGTTGAAAAGAGTTTTCAGCAAACGCTGCAGCGTGCGTCCGGCGCGCAGGCGCTCCTCCTGCCTGTGGTGCAGTCCCCCCTCCTCCAGATCACCCTCCATCTGGCGCACCAACTGATCCAAGGCTGTTTCCGCCTGGGCCATGACCTTTTGTCCCTGCTGCTCTGCCAACTGCGCGGCGCGTATGTTGGAGTTAAGCATGCCAACACGCTGCACCTCCAGATCGATGGTCAACACTTCGGCCACCAACCCTTCGATGCGTTGCAGGATGCGCCGTTCCTCCAACCCAAGCACCCGCAACTGCAGTTGATCCAATGCCCGCCGCACCTGTTCGGCATGACAGGCCATTTCGTTGGCAAAGTGCATCATCTCATCCTGTTCAATCAACAGAATGATGCTCCGCCCAGCGTTGGAGATGCCCAGCAGGCTTTTTTCCAGCAAGGAAACCAGCCTGACCTTCTCCATATCCTCTTCCACCAGCAGATTGACCCGCTCGTTCAATTGACCGAGCATGCTCACGGCCAGCAAAGCCGATACCAGCAAACACAGCAACAAAAAGCTGAAACCACTGTATAAACGCACCCGAATGGAGAGTGCCATCTCAACTCCAGGTGTGGTGTGATTGCACCCCGATGAACGGTCGATTGTATTGCAACGCCTCCGCCACCTGCTGCACGACCTGTAAAAAGGTTTTCTTATCGATGGGTTTGGTCAGATGGTCGTTGCAACCGGCCTGCAAACTTTCGGCACGCTTGGCCAGCGAAGCATGGGCACTCAGGGCAATAATGAGCGTTGCAGGCCGCTCCTGTGCTGCCTCCCATTGGCGAATCGCCTGCGTGGCAGCATAACCATCCATGATGGGCATCTGTATATCCATCAAAATCAGATCGAAGGAGTGCTCCCGCACCGCGTCCACTGCCTGTTGCCCATCGGCCACGATGGTCAGGCGGTGCCCGCTTTTTTTCAGATAAATGCGAAAGAGGGTCTGATTATCGACCCGATCTTCGGCCAGCAAAATCTCCAAGATGCGGCTGCTCTGGCCAGCCCCAGGCTCCTGTTGCAACGGTGCGGCCACCGCCTGCTCTGGACGGTGAATTGGCAAGCGCAAGGTGAAGGTACTCCCCTCGCCCAGGCGACTGTGCACAGCAATGCTGCCTCCCATCATCTCCACCAGACGGCGACAGATGGCCAGCCCCAAGCCGGTACCGCCATAGCGCCGCGTAATACCCGAATCGGCTTGAGTAAAACGCTTAAAAATCAGGTCGACATGCTCGGCAGCGATACCGATGCCGCTATCCTGAACCCGGAACAGCAGATACTCCGGGGCGACCGGATCCCGCAGCACCTGCACCGTCACCCCACCCTGCTGGGTAAACTTGAGGGCATTGCCCAACAGGTTGACCAATATCTGACGCAAGCGTCCATCATCGCCATACATCTGCTCTGGGGTATCGGCACCAATCTCCTCATGCAAGAAGATACGGTTGTTTTCGATGGCCATGCGCATCAAGGCTGTGCTCTCCTCCACCACCTGCCGGGGCGAATAAGCAACCTCCGACAAGACAAACCGGCCCGATTCGATGCGGGAAAAATCCAACACATCGTTGATGACGCTCAACAATGCCTTGCTGGAGCGGTGCATGGTTTGGACAAGTTGCCGCGCCTCTTCATCCATGGCGCTATCCAGCAGCACATCCGACATGCCCAGTACGATATTCATCGGGGTACGAATTTCATGGCTCATAGCGGCCAGAAAATCCCCTTTGGCTTGATTGGCAGCCTCGGCCTGTTGTTTGGCCACGGCCAGTTCGGCGATGGCCTGGACCCGTTCGCTGATGTCCATTGCCACCGTGCAAACCGCATAGGGATGCTCATCATCGGTCAACAAGGGAAAGGCGATCATCAAATAGGTGCGGCGCTGCCCATCCGGGTGCAACAGTTGCTCTTCCGCCTGCACCGGGGTCAACTGATGCAACACCTGACGGTCCAAAGCCAACAACCGTTCCGCCACCTCTGGCGGATGGTGTTCCAGCAAATTCCAGCCCCCACTCTGCCCTTCGGCAAGGGCAAAGATGCGCCCGTACTGCCGATTTACCTGCAGCAACTGCCCATGCACATCCTTGAGCATGACCAGCAAGGGGGTATGGTTGAGAATATCTTTCAAACGGCGTTCACTTTCGCGCAGCGATTTTTCCATCGTTTTGCGCAGGGAGATGTCCTGCAAGGCGATGACAATACCCGTCGGCGTCAACTCCGGTTGGATGGCGGTCACCAACCAGTGTACTGGAATCTGCCGACTGTCGCGGGTTATCAACAACCCTTCATTTTCGCGTTGTCGGCCATCCTGAATGGTGCGATCCAGTGGGGAATCACCGGCCTCGTAGGCGCTGCCATCCCAGCGCAGGCAGCGAAAAACACGGTGCACCGAGTGACCGATCACCTCCTCCTGGCGAAATCCGGTCAGGGTCAAGGCGGCGGAATTGACAAAGATGCAGCGCCCCTCGGCATCGCCGCCCAGGACGCCTTCGCCCAGACTTTCCAGAAGGATATTGCGCACCCCCAAACGTTTGGTCTCGGCCAAGGCGCGCAGCAATAATTTTTTGCCCCGGTGCAGGCGCAACGCCACCAGCCACGCCGTGATCAGCAAAAAGGTGAGAATCAGGAGAATCAACGAGGTATATTTGGCAAAAACATCCTGCCAGTCAAAATCGATCCGATCTGGATTGGCCCGCAGGCGGGTCATGACTGCCTCGACGGAAAGATAATTGGCCGGCGGGGAAAAACCATAATAGTTGCCCCCCTTGGCCGGGGCCGAATCGGCGCTGATCTCCAACAGGGCCAGAGTGACCTCCTTTACCAAAGAATCCGGCGAGTCCGGCAAGGCGGACAAGGGCCATTCCGGGTAGAGATCCGTCGATAGCAACAGAGGAAAGGTGCCATGTGTTTGTGGATTGAGAAGGCGAATCTCCTGCAAATCAATCCGGTTGTTGCGCAGCAAATTTTCCAGAATGCCGGTCCGCATAAAGCCGGCATCCACCCGACGGGACAACACCTCCGGCAGCACTTTTTCGTGCGGCATACCGGTATAGTGCATGCGCAACTCTCGATTGGCTTCGATCCCCACCTTGCGCAAACTCCATGCTTGCATCAGATAGCCACCCATGGAGCGCTCGTCCACTGCCGCCACTTTTTTGCCCCGCAAGTCGGTCAATTTTTGCAGATCATGGCGATCGGAGCGGACAAAAACCACCCCGCCAAACTGGGTCACCGGATGTCCATCGGCCAGCGACATCAGGGTCACCATCGGGGTAATGTGCAAGCGACTGCGCAATAAAATAAAATGTTCAGGGTTGGTCAGAATAAAGTCAATCTCGCCACGCGAGGCGGCCCGATCCAGGTCAGTAAAATAGAAGGGAATAATTTGAAACTGCTTACCTGGAATACGGTTGCTGAGCCATTCGGCGGTGGGGGTCCACAATGTGACCGTCTCCGCATGGGAAAGGTAAGAGAGCACACCAATCCGTACCTCTTCCAACGCCCACACGGCAGATGAATAGAAATAAGTCAATGAGAACAGAAACAAAAATATCAAACGACCAGACATTACCACTTCTCCCTCACCTCTCGCCAAAAAGGCCCCTACCGGCACGGCAACCCTGGGTGAACCGCCCTTTTGGCAACGGCAATCGTTGGGAAAAATCACGATCAAGCCTTGCAGGATAACAAACCAAACAGCTCAAAGTAAATCAAAATTGCCGAAACAGCGACAACAACATGAAAAAAGTCAGATTTTTACCCTTAATCCCGTTACACCTCCATCTCTTTATCGGTTTCCGTTGGCAACCACACGGTGACCATCAGGCCACCTTGCTGTCGATTTTGCGCCTGGATACGACCACCGTGTTCCTGTACGACCCGTGCGGCGATGGCCAAGCCCAAACCGAAGCGACCGCCTGTTTGGGCGCGCGACTCCTCCACCCGGTAAAAGGGATAAAAAATCCGACTCAACTCTTGTTCTGGCACACCCGGCCCCTGGTCTGCCACCACGAGGCTGGCCAGATTATCGCGACAATCCAGGCTCACCTCGACCACCCCTTGTTGTCCAGAGTGGTGAATGGCGTTGCGGACCAGGTTATCGATCACCGAGCGCAACTCTGTGGCATTGGCCCAGGTCAGGGCAGTGACATTCAACTGTTCTTCGATGCGCACCCCTGGATGGCGTTCCACTTCGAAGCGGGCATCGGCCAGCACCATCCGCACCATTTCTGCCAGATCCACCAACACATCGCGGCGCTCTGCACCTGGCAAGGTGGGGCGGGATACGGCGATGATCTGCCCGATCAACGCATCCAACCGTTCCAGTTCCAGGGCCATGCGTTGCAGATGTTCATCCGACTCGGTATGGGCCTGTTCCAGCAATCCCAGCGCCACCCGCAAGCGGGCCAAGGGTGAACGCAATTCGTGCGAGACATCGCGCAGCAGGCGTTGTTGGGCATGAAACAGCTCTTCCAACTGGCGGGCCATGAAATGAAAATCCCGTTCCAGGTCGTTGAGTTCATCGGGAATCCGCCCACGCATCAGGGAAGATCGGGCGGCCAGATCGCCACGGGCGATGGCCAGGGCCATCAAGCGCAAGCGGCGAATTGGCTGGGTGAAATGGCGCGCCAATAAAAACACCAGCAGAGCGCTCAACGAAAACACCCCTGCAGGCAGAAGCGGATGCTCACTGATAATGCGGCGCCACAAAGGCGGGGCGGGCATCAACACCAATTTGTAGAGTTTTTGCTGACTGTCCCGCACCATGACCGGCAGGTGTGGTGGGGGCAGAAAACGAAACCCTTTTTCTCTGTTCAGGTCATGATTTTGCACCATCTCGGCGCGCGATGCTGCATCGTTTGGCGGGCGGGGCAGTGTTTCTTGCGGACTGCGCCAAAAGTCCATCCACTGTCGGTCGTGCTCCGCGCCGCGTCGCAGATGGCGCAGCACCTCTTCTGGCACCACCCGGCCCAGTATATCCTGGTTTTCTTCTGTCAACAGCAACAGCTCGCTCTGCAGTGGTGATTGCAACAACTTTTCTTTAGCATCCTCAAGCCCTTTTTGTTCCACCATCGACGCCAACTGGCTCCGTTCCTGCAGTTTATACCGCAGTTGTGCGTGCAGCACCCCATCCATCTCTGGGCGCAGTTGGTGGCCGATCCAGAAAACCAGACTACTGATCAGCAAAATGGTCAGCAGGAAAGAGAAAAAGAGTTTGAGAAAGAATCGCATCTTCTACGCCTCCACTGGCAAGGCGTAGAGATAGCCCAGGCCCCGCACGGTGATGATTTCGGCTTTGCTCCCGTGGACTGCGGCCAGTTTGCGGCGCAGGTTGCTGATATGGATATCCACGCTGCGGTCATAGCTGGTTAATTTGCGTCCCAACCCTTTTTGGCACAGCAGTTCTTTGCTGACCGCCTCGCCGGCCCGCTGCAGCAGGAGTGTCAACAGGGAAAATTCCGCCGAGGTCAGTTCCAGCACCTGCCCGGAGAGGGTTGCCAAGCGGGAAGCGGCGTGCAGGCGCATTGCGCCCACTTGTATGACGGCGTGGTTGTTGTTCTCCCCGTTCGATTGCACCCGCCGCAGCACCGCCCTCAGACGGGCCACCAGCACTTTTGGATTACAGGGTTTGGTCAAATAATCATCGGCGCCCCCCTCTAATCCCAGAATACTGTGGGTATCATCGCCACGAGCGGTCAACATCAACACGGGCACTGCGCTCATTTTGCGCAGGCGTTTGAGTACCTCAAAGCCGTTGATCCTTGGCAGCATGACATCCAGTATGATGGCATCGAACGGTTTGCCGAGTGCCAGTTGTAGAGCGCTTTCGCCATCGTAGACCGATTGGCAAGCAAACCCTTCGGTGATCAGGTAGCGCTGCATCATGGCACACAGTTCCTGGTCATCGTCCACCAACAGGAGTTTGGCCTGTCCGTTTTCGGTCTCTCCCATTGACTGTCTCTCTTTGGCACCCAAATGAATTGTGGGTCCAGGGGGGACACCCCCCTGGCGGGTCCAGGGCAGGGCCCTGGGAATTTGACTTTAATCTTTTGACTTTGCTTTTTGGCGCGGTTTTCTGCGCCAATCCGCACAGCCTCCCAATGGGTTTTCCCCGTAGGTAACTCAATACCTCGCGGTTAAAAGTCGGGCATCCGCCCTCCCAAAGAGTGCCCCTGCGGGGCACAGATTTGTGCGGCGTGCGCAAATGCTACGCATTTGCTTCTGTAAAACGCCGCACATTACAAGCAAGGCTTCGCCCTGCACCCAGCAGGGGCGGTGACCGCCCCTGCACCCCGCAATAAATTTGTATATCTCTATGCTTATATCTATTTCACACCCAAAATGTCATGTTAAGAATTGTATACAACAGGCCGACGACGACAGGCAAACCACCAACGCAGACGATCCAGGTAAAGATAAACAACCGGAGTCGTATACAAAGTCAACAATTGACTGAGAATTAAACCACCCACAATGGAAATACCCAACGGATAACGCATCTCCGAACCCTCACCTTGCCCCATGGTCAACGGCAAGGCACCAAATAGGGCAGCCAAAGTGGTCATCAAAATCGGACGCAACCGCAGCAAACAAGCCATGCGGATGGCCTGCAACGGCGCATCCCCATGCAACCGCTCCCGTTCCAAGGCAAAGTCAATCATCAAGATGGCATTTTTCTTGACAATTCCAATCAACAACACCACACCAATCATGGCCATCAACGTAAAATCATGACCCGTCAACATCAAGGCAAGCAACGCCCCTACCCCGGCAGAGGGCAACGTGGAAAGAATGGTCAACGGATGGATATAACTCTCATACAAAATGCCCAAAACGATGTAAACCGACAACAATGCCGCCAAAATCAACCAAGGCTGACTCTGTAACGAAGCCTGAAACACCTTGGCCGTACCCTGAAAACTACCCTGGATCGGCGTTCCCAAACGGGCAAAACTCTCCTCAATGGCCTCGGTAGCCTGGGAAAGACTAACCCCGGCGGCCAAATTAAAGGAGATGGTGCTGGCAGCAAACAAACCTTGATGGTTGACCGCCAACGGCGCTACCCCCTGACTGACCGAACTAAAGGCAGTCAAAGGCACCTGCTGCCCACCACTGCTGCTCACCCGCAAACTCTGCAACGACTGCGGCCCCTGCAAAAATGAGGGAACCGCCTCCATCACCACCCGATACTGGTTCAACGGAGTGTAAATGGTGGAAACCTGACGCTGGCCAAATGCATCGTTCAAGGTTAAATCCATGGCCCTCGGCGTCACCCCCAACCGGGCAGCACTGGGACGGTCCAGTTGAATCAAAGTGGACAAACCCCGCTCATTTTGATCGCTGGAAACATCCGCCAACTGCGGCAACTCACTCAAAACCCGACGAATCCGCGGTTCCCATACCCGCAACTCCTCCAGATCAGCAGATTGCAAGGTATATTGATAGTTGCCACTGCCCTGGCGCCCCCCAACCCGAATCTCCTGGGCCGGTTGCAACATCAAAGTAGCCCCAGCCTCATGGGCCAACTTGCCACGCAAACGGGCCATCACCTTCTCCATGGAACCCCGCTCCCTGCGCGGCTTGAGCGAAGCAAAAACCACCCCACTGTTGCGCTGCCCGCCACCCGTAAAGGCAACCACATGCTCCACCGCCTCATCCTGCCCCACCTCACGGCTGAAATCAGCCAATTTACGCTGCATCGCCTGGAAAGAGATGCCCTGATCACCCTGAATGGTGCCAATCAAACGAGAAATATCCTGCTGCGGAAAAAATCCCTTGGGAATGGTCATGTAAAGATGCACATTCAAGGCAATGGTCGCCAATAATCCCAGCAAGGTCAAAAAAGGATGGCGCAACACCCCATCCAAAGTGCGTTCATAAAAAGCCAACACCGCCCCATAGATCACCCCCGTCTTTTTCGACTCCACAGCACCAGACCGCAACAAACGGGCACACATGGCCGGGGTGGTGGTCAAAGAAACCAGCAAAGAGACCAACACCGCAATACTCAAAGTAACAGCAAATTCCCGAAACAAACGCCCAACAATTCCACCCATGGCCAAAATCGGGATAAAAACCGCTACCAGAGAAACACTCATCGACAAAACCGTAAAGCCCACCTCCTGCACCCCCTGCAGCGTAGCCTGCAGCGGCGACAAACCCCGCTCCAGATGCCGGGTGACGTTTTCCAACACCACGATGGCATCATCAACCACAAAACCGGTGGCAATGGTCAACGCCATCAGCGACAAATTGTCCAGACTGTAATCCAACAGATACATCACCCCAAACGTGCCCACCAGAGAAACCGGTACCGCCACCGTGGGAATCAAGGCCGCCCGCACGTTGCGCAAAAATAAAAAAACAACCAAAATCACCAACACCACCGCCATCAACAAACTCTGCTCCACCTCCAGCAACGAGGCGCGAATCGTCGGCGTGCGATCCATCAATACCGTCAAATCGATCTCACCGGGAATGACGCTGCGCAAAACCGGCACCAGTGCGCGAATACGCCCCACCGTCTCGATGATGTTGGCGCCCGGCTGTCGGGAAATAATCAACAATACCGATGGCTTACCATCCGCCATTCCGGCATTGCGCAGATCCTGCACCGAATCCACCACCTGCCCCATGTCCGACAAACGCACCGGCCCACCGTTGCGCCAAGTGATGAGGATGGGCGCAAACTCCCCTGCCGTGCGCGCCTGATCATTGGCATCAATACTCCACTGCCGCTCCCCCTGCTCCACCACCCCCTTGGGCCGATTGGCATTGGTCGCCGCTATGGCCGCCCGCACCTCCTCAAAACCAATGCCAGCCGCGTGCAGTTTGCCCGGATCCAACGCCACCCGTACCGATGGCAAAGAACTCCCCCCCAAACTGACCTGCCCAACCCCCTGCACCTGAGCCAGCTTTTGCGCCAATACCGTGGCCGCCAGATCATACATTTCACCCTGACTCTTGCTCTCCGACGTCAGAGAAAGCACCATGATCGGCATGTCCGCCGGGTTGACTTTGCGATAGGTCGGATTGGCGGGCAAACCAGAAGGCAACATGGCCCGCGCCGCATTGATGGCCGCCTGCACATCACGGGCCGCCCCATCAATACTGCGACTCAAATCAAACTGCAGAATAACGCGGGTATTGCCCAGACTGCTCTGCGAGGTAATCTCCGTCACCCCAGCAATACGGCCCAAAGTCCGTTCCAAAGGCGTGGCAACAATCGCAGCCATGGTCTCCGGACTAGCCCCCGGCAACCCGGCAGAAACAGAGATGGTCGGAAAATCCACCTGCGGCAAAGGAGCCACCGGCAACAGGCGAAACCCCAACCATCCCGCCAATACAATGGCCAACGTCAATAACGATGTGGCCACCGGTCGATGCACAAATAGAGCGGAAGGGTTCACCGCAGCGACTCCCCGCTGTGCGCGTGGCGCCACTGCGCCAACCGATTACCCCAAGCATCAAAGGTGAGATAAATGACCGGCGTGGTAAACAAGGTGACCAACTGGCTCAACAACAACCCCCCCACCATGGTCACCCCCAACGGTTGACGCAACTCCGAACCTACCCCGCCACCGATCATCAATGGCAACGCCCCCAACATGGCCGATAGCGTCGTCATCAAAATGGGCCGAAAACGCAACAGACAGGCTTGGTAGATCGCCTCGCGGGCCGGCAATCCCTGTTGACGCTGCGCCTCCAAAGCAAAATCAATCATCAGGATGGCATTTTTCTTGACAATGCCAATCAGTAGCACAATCCCAATGATGGCCGTAATCCCCAGATCCATGCCCGCCAGCAGCAGAGCCAACAACGCCCCCACCCCCGCCGACGGCAAGGTGGAAAGAATGGTGATCGGATGAATATAACTCTCGTAGAGCACACCAAGAACAATGTACATGGTGATCACAGCGGCCAAAATCAACCATAACTCATTGGCCAATGCCAACCGGAACGCGTGCGCCGCCCCCAGAAAGGTAATCTGCACATGGGCGGGCAGAGCAAGCTCCGCTCTGGCCTCCTCAATGGCCCGCACCGCCGCCCCCAACGAAGCACCCGGCGCCACGTTAAACGACAAGGTCACCGCCGGAAACTGGCCCTGCCGCTGCAACACCAACGCCGTTTGCCGCTCCTCCACACGGGCCAACGCGCTCATGGGCACCAACACCCCATTGGCCGCCGTCACCCGCAACGCAGCAATGGCCGCCAAACCCGCTTGCGCCTCCCCCTGGATACCCAGCACCACCCGGTATTGATTGGCCTGGGTAAAAACGGTGGAGATCAAACGCTGGCCAAAGGCATCGTACAGAGCGTTATCGATGGCCGCCGGAGTCACCCCCAAACGCCCGGCAGCATCACGATCAATCACCACATACGCCTGCAAACCCTCATTCTGCTGATCACTGGCCACGTCACGCAGCGCCGCTTTCTGCGCCAGATGCTGCAACAACAACGGCGTCCAATGGGTCAAATCCTCCTGGCTGGGTGACTCCAGGGTAAATTGATACTGGGTGCGGCTGATACGCTCTTCGATGGTCAAATCCTGCACCGGTTGCAGATAGAGCGTCACCCCCGCCACATGGGCCAACGCCTGCTGCAGACGGGCCAACACCTGGGCCAACGCTTCGCCCCCCCGCTCTTCCCGCGACTTAAGCGTAATCAAGAATCGACCACTGTTCAGGGTGATATTGGTCCCATCCACACCGATATGGCTGGTAACACCCGTCACCGCCGGATCGGCCAGCAACACCTGACTCAACGCCTGATGGTGACGCCCCATGGCACTAAAAGAGCTGCTGGCAGAAGCCTGACTGATCCCCTGCAACAGCCCGGTATCCTCCTGCGGAAAAAATCCCTTGGGAATGAGAATCGCCAACCAGACAGTCAACAACAAGGTGGCCACAGCAGCCAGCAAAGTCAAACCCGGATGGTCCAACACCCGCCGCAACACACGCCCATACCCGGCAATGATGCGGGCCACAAAATCCCTCTTCTGCTGCCGTGCCCCCCCCTTGTCCTCTTTTTTCAATAAACGGGCACACATCATCGGCGTCAGAGTAAGGGAGACAAAGGCCGAAATCAAAATCGACACCGCCAAGGTGATGGCAAACTCCCGAAACAGGCGCCCCACCACGTCGGCCATAAAAAGCAGCGGAATCAACACCGCAATCAACGAAAAGGTCAACGAAACAATCGTAAAAGCAATCTCCCGCGAGCCATCCAAAGCCGCCTGCAGCGGGGACTTGCCCTCTTCCAGATGGCGGGAGATGTTTTCGATCACCACAATGGCATCATCGACCACAAAACCGGTGGCGATGGTCAGGGCCATCAAGGTCAGGTTGTTGATGGAAAAATCAGCCAGATACAGGATGCCGAAAGTGCCCACCAAAGAGAGCGGCACGGCAAAACTGGGAATCAAGGTGGCCGCCAGATTGCGCAAAAAGAGCAAAATCACCAGCACCACCAAAGCCACCGCCAACAGCAACTCAAACTGCACATCCCGTACCGCCGCCCGAATGGTCAAGGTGCGATCACTGGCCTCCAGCAGTTCGACGCTGGCCGGTAACGTGGCCCGCAAGCGGGGCAACAGCTCCTTGACCCGCTCCGCCACCTGGATCACATTGGCCCCCGGCTGGCGCTGAATCTGCACGATGATGGCCGGTTCCAACCCCGCCCAGGCCGCCAAACGACTGTTTTCCGCCCCCTCTTCCACCTCGGCCACATCCAGCAAACGGATACCCGCCCCGTTGCGATAGGCAATCACCAACTGGGCAAAGTCGCTGGCCGATTTCAGTTGATCGTTGGCATCAATGGTGCTGGCCCGGCTGGGACCATCAAAACTTCCCTTGGGCATGTTGACATTGGCGTTGGTAATGGCGGTCCGCAACGCCTCCAACCCCAAGCCATAAGAGGCCAGTGCCGCCATGTTGGCCTGAATCCGAATGGCAGGCCGTTGTCCACCACTCAAGGTGACCAGCCCCACTCCGCTCAGTTGCGAGATCTTCTGGGCTACCCGTGTCTCCACCAGATCCTGTACACGGGTCATGGGCAAGGTGCGCGAGGTGACCGCCAAGGTTAAAATCGGTGCATCAGCCGGATTGACCTTGTAATAAATGGGTGGGGCGGGCAGATCGCTGGGCAATAAATTGGCCGCCGCATTGATGGCAGCCTGCACCTGCTGCTCCGCCACATCCAACGTCAAACGCAAATTAAACTGCAGGGTGATCAGCGAGGAACCACCGGAACTGGTCGAAGAGAGCCGGTTGAGTCCCGGCATTTGCCCAAATTGTCGCTCCAGAGGGGCGGTAATCGAGGAGGCAACCACCTGCGGGCTGGCCCCCGGATAAAGGGTGATCACCTGAATCGTCGGATAGTCCACCTCCGGCAAGGCCGACAAGGGCAACAAACGATAGGCAAACAGACCCGCCAACAGAATGGCTACCATCAACAAGGTGGTGGCAACTGGCCGCAGGATGAATAGACGGGAAGGATTCATGACCTACTGCCCCCTGGCAGGCTGCCCCCGCTTGTCGTGACTGCCGCGTTCGCCCCCCTCCTGAGCCGGTTCCTGGATTTTACTGCCCTCCCGCAACTTGTCCACCCCCTCCAGCACCACCTTCTCGCCCGCCTGCAACCCCTCCTCGATGGCGGTCAGTTCACCCTGGGATGGCCCCAAGGTGACCATCTGCTGACTGACCGTCTGATCCTCCTTGACCCGATAGACAAAACTCCCCTTGCGACTGCGCTGCACCGCTGCCGCAGGGATCAACACCGCCTGCGGTCGCTCCTCCAGGGTCAGAGAGACATTGACGAATTGGTTGGGAAACAGCCTGCCATCCGCGTTGGCAAATTCGGCCTTCAGCTTGATGGTACCAGTGCTGCTGTCGATCTGATTATCCAGCGTCAGCAGCTTGCCCTCTGCCAGACGATTTTTACGCTCCCGATCATACAAAGTGACCGCCAGAGCTGTCCCAGCCTGCCAGTACGGCAACAAACGGGGCAGTTGATCCTCGGCCAGGGTAAACAACACCTGAATGGGCCGCACCTGGGCAATGCTGACCAGACCATTGTTGTCGCTCTGCCGAATCATGTTGCCCGGATCCACCTGACGCAAACCAACCATACCCGCCAGAGGGGCGCTGATGCGCGTGTAGGACAGTTGCAGTTGCGCGCTCTCCACCTGCGCCTGATCCACCTGCACGGTGCCCAGATATTGCTGTACCAAGGATTGTTGCGTCTCCGCCTGCTGCCGCGAGACCGAGTCATCCTTGAGCAAAGTCCGATAACGACTGGCATCACGCCGGGCATTCTCCAACTGCGCCTGATCGCGCAGCAACTGCCCCTTGGCCTGCTCCAGTTGAATCAAAAAAGGCTTGGGATCAATTTCGGCCAGCAACTGGCCCGCTTCAACCATGGCCCCCTCCTGGAAAGCAACCCGCAACAGAGGTCCATCGACACGGCTTTTAACCACCACCAACTGCGCCGGAGTGACGGTACCCAACGCCTCCAGTTGCACCCGAATCGGCCCCATGCTCGCCCGGGTTGTCAACACCGGAATCGGCCCACCCTTGCCGCGCCAATCCCCCTTGCCTCCCTTGGCGCTCTCTTCGCCCGTGGCACGCTTGCCCGACCATAACCCGCTCAACTGCGGCCATTGTTGCCAGAGCAGACCGGCCAGCACCAGCACCAACCACCCGGTCCAACGTCTGAAAGGTCTCCAGCGCTCTGGCGAGGCACATCCCCCCTCCTCGACAGCACTGTGCTGCCCACCTGTGCTTGCCCGCCTCTGTTCTGCCTGTTCGTCGCCCATATACTGCCCACTCCCGTCACGCCCTGCCGCACCTTTCCCTCTGGCCAAACTATACGCCAGAGCTTGCCCGAATGCACGATCCCCAGCACGGGCAAATAATCATAGCGCATTGTTTCCCGATTGGAGTAGAATCACTCGCGTAAAATTTTGTCGTGTCGCCTCCACATGATCAATATTGGGACATCCACAAGCCATGCAACATCATGATAAATACCCCCATTGTGCCCTGATTTTCGCTGCTGCGGCTCTGGCCGCTCTGCTGCTGCCTCCTCCTTTGCAGGCGGGCAATCCAGAGAGCGCGACGGCCATTCAACAGGCAGCGGAACAGGGGGACGCCCGCGCCCAAACTATTTTGGGCGACATGTACCACACGGGCAACGGTGTGGCGCGCAACGCCCAGGAAGCGGCCAAATGGTTTGGCAAGGCGGCGGCACAAGGCGATGCCAACGCGCAATTCAATCTGGGACTGCTCTACGAATTGGGCGATGGGGTACCAAAGGATGAGGCCAAAGCGGCGGAACTGTTCCGCAAAGCGGCGGAACTGGGCAACGCTGCCGCCCAATCGAATCTGGCCCTGCCCTACGGTGCGAGGGAGGCACTGCCACAGGTCGTGGTGGACGATTCGCTGCGTTGGTTTCGACAAGCTGCCGAACAGGGGGATGATTTGGCCCAGTTCACCCTGGGCGAGATGTATGCCAACGGTGAGGGGGTCGGGAAAAATGAACAAGAGGCCGCCCTTTGGTACCGCAAGGCCGCCGAACAAAACAATGCCGATGCCCAGTATCGCCTGGGTCTGCTTTGCCAGAACGGACAAGGCGTCGACAAGGATCCGCTGCAAGCCTACGTTTGGCTGAGTCTGGCCGGCAAGCAGCGCCACCACACAGAGACCTTTCCATCCCAGGTAGAGGCCGCCAAAAAGGAGCTGGCAAAAACCCTGACCCCGGCCCAACTGCAGGAGGCAGAAAACCGGGCTGCCGGGTGGAAGCCTGGGAAACAGTAAAGGGAACAACCACGCAAACAGAGGAATCTGGGAGTATGCAACGCGCCAATGTCTTGGTGTTGCTTGTCTGGCATAAAGAGCGACGCAAACGGAGCATGGAGAAAATCAGCCCCTTTCACGACGGATCCGCCAGTACGCTCTCCAGGGTCGGCGCGTCCAGGATTCGGATACTCCACTCCTCCAGGATGGCCAAATCGGCTTTGGCGATTTTGTCCGTGGCCCACTGAGGGAGAGTGCCGAAGCGAAGTTGAAGTTGGCGAACCAGCATTTTTGCCCCGCCTTTTTTCTCGCCTGTCCGCTCACCTTCCTGTCGGCCCTCCTGTCGGCCTTCTTGTCGGCCTTCTTGTTTACCTGCGTGCAACCACTCCTGCTGCTGTTTGGCCCGCCACGCCTTCATGTTCTCCTGTAACATGATCTTTGCCTCCATCAGGGTTCCGGGAAATACCTTCCGCGCCGTCTGTTCGCCGGTCAGACTCACCATGGCATACCAGACCATATCCGCCAACGTCTTTGCCACCTCTGCCAATTCCGGACGTCGGGTGATCAACTGCAACAGCTCGTCCGCCAGCGCAATCACCTCCTCTGGATCCTTGCTCTGATCGATCCGAAACAGCAGTGCGGATACCGCTTCCATCTGCGCCAACCACTCCGGCGGCAAACGCCCCTGATCGATCAGAAAAAACCGTCCATCCGGCTGAAAATTCCACAGCGGTGATTGATCCGGCAGACCAATCAGATCACGCAACCGCACCGGTGCCAACCATGGCGGATTCCCGTTGTAGATCACAACCGGGAAAACCGGTGGCAAACGGCCATCCTTTGGGATTTTCCTTTCGCGCTTCAACTGCAACCAGAGCAGACAAACATACGCGAAAATGCGTGCTGCCATCATCGGATCCACCTTGGACTGGAACTCCAACACAGCCAACAGGTAGAGTTCACCTCCAGAGTGCATGGGAATCTGCCAGATGACATCTCCCTCACGCTTTGGCAACAGACGATTGTGGAATTTGGCGTTCACCCGCTGCATGCGGGCAAAATCCAACTCTTTGACCCACGGCTCATCGACAAAATGCACCAGTAAATCCGCCACCATGAGCGGGTCGGTATACATCTGGTGGTAGGCGCCATCGTGGTCAGCCATGCCTTGCCTGTCGGGTTGTGTGTAAAAATCGGGAAATGGGGATAGTGTAGCAGCTTGGCCAACACAGTTCTACCGGAATTGCAGGAACATGGGCGAGACCTGTTCCGTTCCGGCATTCCAACCAGAAAATTCCTCTGGTTCCACACCACGTACCCATGGACCCGCCTTTAGGCTCCCGATTGGATAGCAATAGCAATGTGTGAAAACTTCTCGCCACATAACCGGAGCATGGAAAAAATCAGCCTCCTTCACGACGGATCCGCCAATACGCTCTCCAAAGTCGGCGCGTCCAGGATTCGGATACTCCACTCCTCCAGGATGGCCAAATCGGCTTTGGCGATTTTGTCCGTGGCCCACTGAGGGAGAGTGCCGAAGCGAAGTTGGAGTTGGCGGGCCAGCATTTTTGCCCCGCCTTTTTTCTCGCCTGTCCGCTCACCTTCCTGTCGGCCTTCCTGCCGGCCTTCCTGTCGGCCTTCCTGCCGGCCTTCCTGCCGGCCCTCCTGTCGGCCTTCCTGTCGGCCTTCCTGTCGGCCTTCTTGTTTACCTGCGTGCAACCACTCCTGCTGCTGTTTGGCCCGCCACGCCTTCATGTTCTCCTGT
>PDZU01000030.1 GCA_002753095.1 Magnetococcales bacterium | reverse complement strand
AGTTTCCCCACGAGGATGCCAATCAGTTTGCTGCCGGGCATCAGGAGGTTTTGGCCTCGGTAGAGCTGTTCCCGGATTTGACCGCCGCAGTGGCCGATTTGAACTTTCTGGTCGCCACCAGCAACCGTCCCCGTGGACAGCGCCATACGGTGCTCACCCCTCGGCAATTGGCACAACAACTGCCGACGGTGCTGGCCCAACCGGGCACCCGCGCCGGTCTGCTCTTTGGCACCGAGCGTACCGGCCTGGAGACCAGCGACCTGGAGCGGGCGCACTGGATCTGCAACATTCCCACCCATCTGGGCAACGGTTCCCTCAATCTGGGACAGGCGGTGTTGATCGTGGCCTACGAGTTGATGCTGGGGCAGGCGCAGGTCAGCAGTTTTGCCTTTGACCCCAGCCAGGATGGCGAACGGGCCAGCAGTGCGGAGATGGAGCGCTTTTTTACCCATCTGCGCGATACCTTGCTCACCATTGGCTTTTTGCGCGATGAACAGAGCCGCCACATCATGGGCAGTATCCGGGCTCTTTTCCTGCGTGCCATCCCCGACCGCCGTGAAATTGCCATCCTACGCGGCATGCTCAACGAAATGGTGGCCTTTCGCCGCCAACGGATCGCCACTCTTGAGTTGGCGGCACACGATCGATTATTGACGGAAGGGCAGGAGTCGGGGATACTGTCCTCTCATTCGTAACCCTGGATGCTTTAAGGAGTAAAATATGCCTTGGAACGATAGCGGTGGTCATGGCCCCTGGGGTTCCGGCCCGGTGCCGCCTCAACCACCTGATATTGACAAGATGATCGAACAGATGCGCGAGCGTCTGCAGCACAAGTTGCGGGCCGGACGCTTTTGGCCGGTTTTGGGCGGCGCGGCACTGCTGCTCTGGATGGCCACGGGCATCTATCTGGTGGCCCCAGACGAAAAAGGGGTGGTGATGCGCTTTGGTCGCTATGTGGAAACCACCGAGTCTGGTCCACACTACCATCTGCCCTACCCCATCGAGACGGTTTATACCCCCAAAGTAACACAGGTGCAGCGGGTGGAGATCGGCTATCGCACCCGTGGACGCAGTACGGTCAATGTGGCCGAAGAGGCCCTCATGTTGACCGGAGATGAAAATATCATCGATATCAACCTGAGCGTGCAGTATCGCATCGAGGAGGCGGGGGCAGCCAATTTCCTGTTCAATGTCAAAAATCCCAGCAGTGATCCCCATATGCTGGTACGCAACGCATCCGAAGCCTCCATTCGTCAGGTGATTGGCCGCAACAGTATCGATACCGCCCTGACCACCGGCAAGGAGAAGATTCAGGCCGACACCAAGCAGACTCTGCAGGCCATTCTGGACCATTATCGCAGTGGCATGCGGGTGATTGCCGTGCAACTGCAGCAGGTCTCCCCCCCGGAAGAGGTGATTCACGCCTTCAAGGATGTGGCCAGTGCCCGCGAAGACCGGGAACGGGCCATCAATGAAGCGGAAGGCTATGCCAACGATATTCTGCCCAAGGCCAAGGGTGAGGCGGCCAAGCAGGTGCAGGAGGCAGAAGGCTACAAGGCGGCCAAGCAGGCCAAAGCCGAAGGGGATGTCCACCGTTTTCTCTCCTTGCTCAACGAGTACAACAAGGCTAAAGATGTCACCCGCACACGACTCTACCTGGAGACCATGGAAAAAATTCTCCCGGACGTGAACAAGGTGGTGTTACAACCCGGTGTGCAACAGGGTGTTTTGCCCTATCTGCCCCTGCCAGGGCGGACCAACCCTGCGGCGGAAAAAGGAGGCGGCCAATGAACCAACAACTGCTCAAGGGAAGCGCCCTGATTATTGTGGCTCTGCTGGCGGTCATTTTTCAGTCTGCTTTCACCGTGCATCAGGTGGAGCAGGTATTGATCGTGCAGTTGGGCAAACCGATCCGCCCCATTTCCGAACCGGGCCTGCATTTCAAGATTCCGTTCATCCAGGAGGTGCTCTCCTTTGATCGTCGTCTGTTGATCTTTGACCAGGATCCGCAGGAGGTGCTCTCTTCCGATAAGAAAAATCTCAAGGTGGACAACTATGCGCTGTGGCGCATTGTGGATCCTCTGAAATATTTTCAGACCGTCCGTCACGAGGAGGGTGCCAACTCGCGTTTGAGCGACATCATCTACTCCAACATCCGCGAAGTGTTGGGACAGTATACCATGATGGAGATTGTGGCGGGCTCGCGGGCCGATCTGGTAACCCGCATTCGCGATCAGGCCAACCAGCAGGCGGCCCAGTATGGGATCGAAATTGCCGACGTGCGCATTCAGCGCACCGATCTGCCGCCGGAAAACTCCAAAGCGGTCTTCCGTCGCATGCAGACCGAGCGGGATCGGCAAGCCAAAACCTATCGGGCCCAGGGTGAGGAAGAGGCCGTCAAGATTCGCTCCCAGGCCGCCCGTGAGCGGGAGGTGTTGTTGGCCAATGCCTACAAGGAGGCGCAGGAGTTGCGTGGTCAGGGCGATGCCGATGCGGCGCGGATTTATGCCGACGCCTATCGCCGTGATCCAGAGTTTTATGAGTTCAAGCGCACGCTGGACGCCTACGAAAGATCTTTTGCCAAGGAGACCACTCTGCTGCTGGAATCAAACGGCTTTTTCCGTTACCTGCAGGGACTGCATGGCGAAAACAGGAGCAACACGAACCGCATCCTAGGTGGAGCCGGTCGCGGTGAATGATTTTTTGACTGCGCTTGGCTTGGTGATGATTCTGGAGGGCATTCCGTATTTTGCGCTTCCAGATCGCATGCGCCGTTTGGTATTGCACATTGTCGAATTGCCGGATTCGTTTTTGCGGCGCACTGGCTTTTTCATGATGTGCCTGGGACTGCTGGTCATCTATCTGGTACGGGGATGAATTGTGGCCAAATCCAACCCAAAAATTCCTTTTGCCCCGGTTTTGCATGAGCCGGTGGACGAAGAAATGGTCCCGCGACACAATTTGAGTGAAGCAGGGATTGACTTGGAGGGGGTTCGTCGGTTATCTAGGCGGTTTCGTGGCTTCGTTCCTGGCAGTCGCATGCCGGACTTGACCGCTGTCTGTGCAGTGACTGCTCCGGCAGAGGCCGATTTAAGCGCTGTTGTCGCCAAGGGGGTGCTCCGCTTGCTGGGGCAGATTCACTGCCCGGTACGCCAGGAGTGTGCCCGCTGTCTGGTGCCGTTTGACAGCACGTTGCATGCCGAGGTGGAACGGCAGTTCATGCCTGGGGTGGATCCGGCAGAAGCGGACAGCCAGCAGGAGATGGTGGAAGAGATCACCTATCTGCCGGATTTTCGACTGTCCATCGCAACGGTGATCGAAGAGGAGTTGTTGCTGGCCCTGCCCATGATTGCCCTGTGCAATCCAGACTGTGCCGGGTTGTGCCCGGACTGTGGGGTGGATCGCAATCAGGAAAGCTGTCAATGCCGTCCGGCAGGCAGTGATAGTCCGTTTGCTCTGTTGAAAAATTTTAACAAGGTTTGACTTTGGGAGAAAAAAAATGGCTGTACCGAAGAAGAAAAGTTCCTCGTCGCGTGGTGGACATCGTCGCTCGCACAATGCTTTGGCGATTCCCCATTTGGCGGTCTGCCCCAACTGTCAGGAGACGCGTCCATCGCACCGTATCTGTCCCAAGTGCGGTTGGTATGATGGCCACGAGGTGATTCGTAGCGAGGAATAGTTATCCTGGCTGTGTGCGCCGTGTCCACTACTACCCTACAGCCGCCGGTTCGCATTGCCCTGGATGCCATGGGGGGAGATCATGCCCCCCAGTCGGTTCTGGAAGGGGCGCTGCTGGCCAAAAAAGCGGGCAGTCAAGCGGAATTCACCCTGGTCGGGCGGGAGGATATTATCCAGCTCGAACTGCAGAAGATTGGTGTTGATCCGTCCATTTTTCGCATCCAACCCGCCTCACAGGTGGTGGGAATGGGCGAAAAACCGGCCCAGGCCATGCGCAGCAAGAAGGACTCTTCCTTGCGGGTTGGCGCCAATCTGGTCAAGGAGGGACGGGTGGATGCCTTTGTCTCTGCCGGGAATACGGGTGCCCTGATGGCCACGGCCCGCTTTGTGCTAAAAACTTTGGCGGGCATTGACCGGCCAGCCATCGCCTCGTTGATGCCGACCATTACCGGACAGGTTTTGATGTTGGACTTGGGGGCCAACGTGGATTGCACGGCAGAGCATTTGTGCCAGTTTGCCTTGATGGGTGAGGTGTATGCCCATGCGGTGCTCAACATTCCCAATCCCAAGGTTGGTTTGCTCAACATTGGCTCCGAGGAGGAGAAGGGCAACGAGGTGGTTAAGGAGGCGGGGGAGCGGCTCAAGGGGATCACGCCCTGTTTTGTCGGCAATGTGGAGGCGACGGGCATTTTCCAGGGCAAGGTTGACGTGGTTGTCTGTGATGGCTTTGTGGGCAATGTCAGCCTGAAAACCGCCGAGGGAGTCGCCAGCATGCTGGTGCATTTTCTGCGCGAATCCTTCAATCTTTCCTGGTTGGCCAAGTTGGGTTATCTGCTGGCCCGTCCGGCATTGCGTCGTTTTCGTGATCGTTTTGATCCCCGTGTCTACAATGGTGCCATGCTGTTGGGGTTGAATGGTGTGGTGGTCAAGAGCCACGGCTCGGCGGATGGTTTTGCTTTTTTTCACGCCATCAAGGCGGCTGAGGAGTTGGCCAGCAATCGGGTCAACGAAAAAACCCAGGCCATTGCGTTGAAGATGCAGGCCATGCAGCCACCTGTCTCCCCTGTTGTATCTTCTTCCGAAGCATCGCCCAGCCCTTAAGGAGCAAAACGGCGGATGAGTATCCTGGCGGCACGCATGATTGGCAGCGGTTCTTATCTGCCGGAACAGATTTTGAGCAACGCGGAGTTGGCCGGTCGTTTGGATACCACGGATGAGTGGATCCGCACACGCACGGGGATAACCGAGCGCCGCATTGCCGCTCCGGGCGAGTACACCTCGGATCTGGCGCTCAAGGCGGCGCAACGGGCGTTGCAGATGGCCGACGTTTCGGCAGAAACGCTGGATTTTATTTTGCTGGCCACGACCACGCCGGATCTGGTTTTTCCAGCCACGGCGGTACGGGTACAGCGCAAGTTGGGGGTCAAGCGGCAGATTCCGGCCTTTGATCTGCAGGCGGTGTGTGCCGGCTTTATTTACGGCTTGTCCATGGCGGACAGTTTGATCCGTTCGGGTGCGGCACGACGGGTGTTGGTGATTGGTGCGGAGACCATGAGCCGGGCGGTGGACTGGCAGGATCGTTCCACCTGTATCCTATTTGGCGATGGGGCGGGGGCGGTGGTGCTGGAGGCGACCGAAGAGCCGCAAAGAGGCATTCTCTCCACCCATTTGTATGCCGATGGTCAATATGAAGATCTTTTGCGCACGCAAGGGGGGATTTCGCACGGCATATTGCTTGACCCGGCCTCTGGCAGCGGCTTTCTGCAGATGCGGGGCAACGAGGTCTTCAAGCAGGCGGTCAAGGCGCTGGAGGAGATTGTTGATGTCACTCTGGCGGCCAACGGACTCGACAAATCACAAATCGATTGGCTGGTGCCACATCAGGCCAACATTCGCATTATTCAAAGCACCGCCAAGCGGTTGGGAATGACCATGGAGCGGGTTGTGATGACCGTGGACCGGCATGGCAACACCTCGGCGGCCAGCGTGCCTTTGGCCTTGGATGAGGCTGTGCGGGATGGTCGCATTCAACCCGGCCACTTGTTGCTGCTGGAAGCCTTTGGTGGGGGATTTACCTGGGGGTCGGCCTTGGTGCGTTGGTAAGCCAACAGGTACCGATTTTCAAATAAAACACCAAGGGGTAAAGGGGAGACTATCTCCCCTGGCGAATTTGTGCCCCGCAGGGGCACGCCCAAAGCCACTTGACCGATTATATAAATTTTATATACTGCATTCCATGAAAGCGATACGGTTCGTCGATACGGCTAACCCACCACCCAAACCTCCAACACCAACCCGTTACGCACCAACACAGCCCAACGACTGCCATAATTCCAGACTTGCATCTCATCCGCCAAAGGGCGAACCTGTAACGGTGGCCCCAACTTGTTGCGCAACGCGGCAGCACTCCCCAAACGCCCATCCCGCAATACCACCATCGCGGCATAACCATCCCAATCCAACACCTCCACCTCTTCGCCACGCCGATAGCTCATTCCTTTGCGCTTGTCCGCCAACCAACCCAAGGGCGTGGCATGCCAACCCGCAAACAGCTTGCGACGATCCGCCGCATCCAGATCCTGACCCGGCTGCACCGGCATGGGCCACAAAGGCTGCTTCTCCTTGGCCGGAACCAAACAATGCAAGCGGGCCGCCACACAGGCAATACGTGCATAGCGCGGGGGCAACGCCTCCTTGCGGGCCGCCACCCGCCGCCACCAACGCCGCGCATCCTGCCCCACCTTGCGCGCCACAATCGCCTGATTGAACAGTAAGGAGATCGGGGACTTTTTCTTGAACGCCTGTTGCCGCCAATGCGGCAAAGCCGCCTTGGCCAAACCCTGCGCTTCACTGTCCAGATAAGCCATCAACCCCTGCCAACCGGCAATATCGGCCCGACCCGGCTGAAGACGCAACGCCTCCTGCAACGCCAAGCGCGCCCGCAACAACTCCCCATGATAAAAATAGGCCGTGGCCACATTAAGCCGGGCCGCCACATACCCCGCATCCATGGCCGCCGCCTGCTCCAAATACTCGATGGCCTGCTCCACATCCTGACCCGGTTTATCGTTCATCAATGCCGGAACAGCCCCCTCGCCCTCCCGCACCTGACTCGGATAGCCCCCAATCAACCCTTCCGCCTGGGTGCTGCCATCCAGCACAATCGGCAACCAATAGGAGGCCACCGCCGCCATGGAGTTCATGCCCCGCTGCGCCCGCTGCAAATGACACGCCCCCAGATTGTTGTACACCTCCCTGGCCGGAAAAATATGCAAAAACTGGCGAAATAATGGAATCGCCTGCTCACACTGGCCAAAATGGGCCAAACGTACCCCAAAACGAAAAAAAGCAATCCCCTCCGCTAACCGTTCCAAACGGGCCCGCAATAAAGCCTCGCGCTCCGCTGCACCCGGATGATCCGCAACCCCGTTGACCATGCCATGCAACGAATCCCCCCACAAAGCAAAAAAATTGTCATGCCGTTGATCATCACTGCGGTCCAACAGGAGATGGACTCCATAACCAGCCATCCCGGCATACAAGAAGCCCAAGTCATCCGCCTCGCGCTCTTTGTCGCGCGATGAAGGCGTACTGACCCGCACCGCTGCGGGCTTCTCCCCCTTCTGCGCTTCCCCCTCCGCACCCTCCTTGACCAACGCCTGATAGGCTTCCTGCTCCCAAAAATCATTCTTGCTTAAATGGGCCAACTCATGCCCCAAAACAAAGGCCAGACGCGCATCCCCCTCCTGCGGCGATACATGGCGATAACAGAGCTGAATCGCCCCCAAAGAGAGCAAAATATGGCCATCCGGCAAGGTCAACGCCCACGGTTGCTCCACCTTGTTGACCACCGTCAACCGAGGCATCCGATTGGCCCGCTTGTCGGCAACCGCCTGCATCCGCGCAAAAATCTGCTCGGCCCGCGCCACCTGCGCGTTGCCCGCTCGATCCACCACGCCATATTTTTTTTCCAACAGGGAAAACAGATCATGCGACCCAGACGCCTCCGCCCCAACAAGGGGCAGAAAAAACATCCAGGCCGTTAACACAGCAAAAAAGCGCCCCGCCGCCAAAATCACCACTGAAAACCCGCATGAATGGTCGTGCATGCCTTCTGAAGCTCACGACAAAGGCGCGCAGAGGAACCCTCCTCCCCGGCATAGGTCAACCAGTGCCGGATACTCTCCACCTCCTGTACGGCAATGCGGGCCTCCTCATCCCCGGCAGACTCCCGCTTGCGCAACCGCTCCAGCATGACCCCACTCAAGGCAGCCTGTTGCCGCAACAGTGCCACCTGCGGCGGCGGCTCCAGTTGACAACTGCCCTGCAACAGAGCAAGCCACTGGCCCAATGGATAATAGACCAATGCACTGTCCACCCCCTGCGGCACGGTATTGCCCGCCCCGCCTTGCAACCGCTCCCTGCCGGATTGCAGCCCCGCCAAGTAAGCCTGCCGCACGGGATTGGCCTCGCTGCCGACAAAACCCAAGGCCAACGTCTCTCCCCCCGGCAACAGGGTAGCGGCCCTTTCCTGATCCAGCAAACGGCCATCGGCCAGCGTCGTGCGATAGGCAGCGGCCACCATGCCACCCACCTCCGGGGCCAACGGATTCCATTGCACCCAGATCAACAGCAAACCCGCCGCCAGCGCCAACGAACCCCAAAGCTTTTTTTCCCGCCAACGGGAAAGAAAGACTACCGTGCCGCCCGCCTGGGCCGGCAACAAGGCAGCCCCACCCAACCAGGCGCGATAACACGCCTGACACTGATCCAAATGCTGCAACAACAGCACCCGGCGACTCTCCGGCAGACGCCCTTCCAGCAGATCCGACAACTCCTCCGCCAGCGGACATGCCCCCTTGGCCACCTCCTGACCCGCCGCCAAGGTCAACAACGCCGCCAAATGGTCCGCCCTTTGCTCTCGTGCCGCATCCTGTACCGCAGACAATGCTTTCATCGCTCGGTATCCCCTATTGAAGTAGAGTAACCCGATCCCATGCCCTGCACAGGATCCCTTCTGGGTACATAGACGGCAACAAACCTGTCCTCTGTCGCGCTCACGCTACTTCCACCTCTTGTTCTTCATCCAGCAGCGCATGCACGCTCTCCATCACCCCCGCCTGCTCCAACGCCTTGCGGATGCGGGCCAATAAACGACGCTGCCGACCATAAAATTGGTTGCTGTTCAACCCCAACAGACGGGCCGCCGCCTCCACCTCCAGGCCATCCTGATAGAGCATTTTCAGCATCAGACGCTCCTCACTGCTCAATGACAAAACCGCACGGAGGCGCTGCAACACCGCCTGCCCCGCTTTGCCACTCTCCCCGCCCTCCCCCTGGGTCAAAAATCGGTACAATGCCCGCATCACCTCTTCGCGCTGCTGGGCAATCTGTCGATCCTCTGGCGAAAGACGGTGCCAAGCGGTACCCGGCCCCGCCAGATCATCCAGCAGCTCGTTTTCTGTGGCCACCTCCGTGACCGCTCCTTTGCCGCACTCGGTGGCCTGTTTCAAAATGGTGCGCACCGCCGCCCAAATCGTCGCCTCCGAACGCCCACCCGGCGCACTGCTCTGCAGATACTCCACCACCTGCAACACCGGCATCCGCTCCAGACAAAGCAGTCGGTAGATCTCCTTGAACAGGGAACCCTGCTCAATCACCCATTGCGGCACATGGACCCGGCCAAAACGGCTGCGGGAAAAATCCTCCAACATGCGCCAAGCAACCTGGGTAAAAAAAGTGGCAAACGAAGCCGTCGCCCGCCCCTCATAGGCCCGCAACGGCCCCCAGTCGTTGCGCGACATGGCCTCTTGCGTATAGAGCATCGCCTCATCGGCCAGATTGGCATCGGCAAAGCGACGCTGGGCCAATTGCTCCAAACGTTGCCACTGCTGCAAAAACATCTCTCGAAAATCATGTACGGCGTGGCTCACGGCACTTTCCACAAGATCAGTTACCAGGTTTTTTCTTGGTCGTTCGGGCAGGCTTGGCGACAGACTCGCCTGCTGCTTTCGGAACCGGAGCAGCCCTGTTGCCCGAAGCCACCACCTTGCGACCAGCAACCGCAGCTGTTTTATTGACTGGCAGCGCTTTTTCCTCAGAGATTGCCGCCGCCTCCACACGCTGCGGGGCAGAGACAGCCTCTGCCGCAACCGCAGCGTGGCCAGCCAGCGCTTCCGCCGCACCAGCTACCGCCTGCCCTCTCTTTTGCCGCTCCTGCCGTAACGTCGTCAAACGCTCCACCTGCAACAGGGAAAGCATGTGCGCATAAATGGCCGGCAGATAATTTTTCTCCCGCAATGCCAAAAACTGCTCCGCCGTCAAACCCTGCAAACCCGCTTCATTGACCACGTAACATCCGGCAATGGTGTGCATCCGCCCACTGTCATTCAGCCGCAACTGCAAGGGAACCAACAACTTCAACTCCGCCAGCATGCGCGAGAAGGGAATCGTCAGTTGCTCCAACTGGTGCAACTCCGCCAGATAACGCTTCACATTCTCCAAAACCGGCCCCGGTTGCCCCTCGGCTGTAAACAAAGGCACCCCCTCCGTTTCGCTCAACAAACCGCTGCCTTCGTCCACACAGACGACATACTGATCATTACCCGTCGCCGTCAGAACAAAAGGATAGCGTCGGATGATGGCCGGAATATAACCCGCATGCCATCTGCCCTCCCCGTCGACAAACAGATTTTCCCCCTCCTGCAGGCCCAACAATACCACTGGACGAAAGGAACTCTGCTGCTTATCTTCAATAAATACAATCGGATAATAGGACGATGCCCGCGTAAACTCCTGTTGCGTCACGTAGGCAATATGAAAACGGGCCGCAAAGTGAAATTGTGTCACTTCCCGGATACGCATCATCGCATGACGCTGTGCTTGCACCGCTACAACATTTTGATACATGGCTCTTCTCTCTTTCACCCAATCACCAACATAAATAACAGAAAAATGTGTATTTTAAAATTCCCGACAATACAGCAGGCTTCTGGACTTTACCCAAGCCTTGTGCCATAATTTGTTGACGTAGTTTGACAAACTCAGTGGGGAGAGTGCCTGACTGGCCAGCACCTCCCCCAGGAATAACGCCCGCACCGGTTTACGCTGAACGCATGATGCTGACCAACTGTTTTGAGTGCATTCACTTTTCCTCTTCCCCCCCCATCGAAACCGGCATTCCGATGGTGCGCTGGCGTTTTTTGTGGTGTACGTTCTACCATGTCCCCTTTTATGGCTTTGCCCGCTTTCATTTGGTCTTCTGCCCAGAGTTTCGTCCCATCGACCCGCAGGCACATGCCGCTGCCCTCGCCCAACAGAACAACAGAACAGAGCCTCCCTTGTCTGAGCACAATCCAGATCAAACCTCCCCTACCCCGGAGTGATCAACGCACCTCCAGCAGACGATTGGCCTTTTCCACCTGCTCCAGTACAATGCGCGCCATGTTGTCTGGGGTAAATTTGGGGATAAAATCATCCGCACCGAGTTGGTGCGCCTTCTCCTCGTTGGACTTGTTGCTCAACGAACTGTTCACCGCCACATAAACCTTGGCCAGCCTGGGATTGCTCTTGACCAGACGGGTGAAGGTAAAACCATCCATGATCGGCATTTCAATATCGGTGAAGACCATGGTGAAGGCGCTGCGACCGCTACTATCCAGGGAACTCTCCAACAGTTCCAATGCCTTGGGCGCCTCGTCCACCACGGTGTGGCGAATCCCCATCTGGTTCAAGACCGCCTGAATCAAATGGCAGGCCGCCTTGGAATCATCCACCGCCAAAATATGGTGCTCCTGACGCACAATCTGCTGACCACGCTCGATCAACTCCCTGGAGATGGTAATATCGATGCCGACAATATCATTGAGCACCTTCTCCACATCCAGCATCTGAATCGGCTTGCCTTCATGGTAGGTGATGGCCGCCACACAACTTTGTTCATAAAGATCCCCGACCGGCTTGATGATTTCATGCCAGCCTTTGGTAATCAAAATATTGGGCCGATGCACCAGAAACCCCTGCGTGGTCGTGCTGTACTCACAAACCAAGACATAACTGAGATCATGCCGATAATCCACAGTTTTCATACCCAGATATTGACCCAGGTCGATCAGGTTAATGGCATGACCGCGAAAGTTGATGGCACCCTTGATGACCGGATGCGCCTGCGGAACAGCCGTAATCTCCTTGGGCGTCTCCAGAATTTCGATAATCTTGAAAACATTCAACCCATACAACTGCCCATCCGTGAGGTAGAAGGTCAACATTTCCACCTCATTGCTCATGGCCAGATTGGCGCGCTTGTCCACCTCTGCAAAAAGTTGATCTTGAGTCATGGTCTCCTCCTGAAACCGGTCATAAAACATGCAAAGAGTAAACCACTCCCCCCTCGTCTACGCAACCAAGCCGCGATACTGCGGATTGGGCGAACTGCGCAACAGGCGGTCAACGATCTGCCGAAAAGTGGCCACCGGCGTGGCACGGTCGGTCAGAGCCAGCAACAGACGGGTCATGACCTCCTCCCGTCGCTCCGATTCCCGATAAGGGTGCTCATGCAACAGACGCGATACCACCTCCAGATAGCCGGTCATGCCCCCCTGCAGACTCTGCACCCGGCTTTTCCTGGAAAATTGGCTGACCAGATAACGACTCCCCTCCCCTTTGGCACAATAAAACAGCAAGGAACGGGAGGCCATCTGTGCCGCAAAGCGCTGTTCAAACTCTTGACAGCGTGCATCGATATCCAACAGGTAGACCCGATGCGAGCCCGGAATGGCCGGATCCACATCGGTACTGCCCCGCACATCAATAAGAATCGGGGCAGTCGGATTGGCTAAAAACACCTCCATGGGCATTTCATGTTTGTGTTGCGTGTTAAAGAACACGGGATCCCCCCTTTTTCGTCATCCATAACAATCATTCCACTGGAAGCAGGCTGGTGCATGCAGCCCCCCTCTCCCCTGCCTCCCGCTTGGAACAACCCTCCCATCAGTCTACCGGACGCAAACTGGCCAGAGCGGCGGTAATTTCCTCTTCTGGATAGGAATAATCCTCCAAATCCCCTGCAAAATAACGATCATAGGCTGCCATGTCAAAATGACCATGCCCGGAAAGGGTGAAAAAGATGCGCTTCACCTCATTGTGCTCTTTGCAGCGCAAGGCTTCATCGATGGCCACGCGCACCGCATGATTCGATTCCGGGGCTGGCAAGATCCCTTCGCTGCGCGCAAAGAGAACACCGGCCTGGAAGGTGGCCAACTGCGGCACGGCAACCGCCTCGATCAACCCCAGATGGTACAAATGCGATACCAACGGCGACTCACCATGATAACGCAACCCACCGGCATGAATACCCGGCGGGATAAAACCGCTCCCCAGAGAGTACATGGGCATCAGGGGGGTCAAACCGGCACTGTCGCCATGGTCATAGCAGTAGCGCCCCTTGGTCAAAGTGGGGCAGGAGTCCGGCTCCACGGCAATTAAACGTATCTCTTTTCCTGCCGCCTTGTCCATCAAAAAGGGAAAAGCCGCCCCACCAAAATTGGAACCACCGCCACAACAGCCAATCACCACATCCGGGGTCACGCCAATTTTCTTGAACTGTTTTTGCGCCTCCAGACCGATCACCGTCTGATGCAGCACCACATGGTTGAGTACCGAACCCAAAGCATAATGGGTATCGGCCCGACCTGCGGCCTCCTCCACCGCTTCCGAGATGGCCAACCCCAACGAACCTGGGGTGTTGGGATCGTGCGCCAAGGCAGAACGCCCGGCATGGGTCAACTCGGATGGACTGGCAAACACCTCCGCACCCCAGGTCTCCATCAGGGAGCGGCGAAACGGTTTTTGTTGATAACTAACCCGCACCATGTACACCCGCACCGTCAGACCAAACATGGCCCCTGCCAGGGCAATCGATGACCCCCATTGTCCGGCGCCCGTCTCGGTGGTCAAGCGATGAATACCCGCCTGCTGGTTGTAATAGGCTTGCGCCACCGCCGTGTTGGGCTTGTGCGATCCGGCAGGGCTGACCCCTTCGTACTTGTAATAGATCTCCGCTGGCGTCCCCAAAGCCTGCTCCAGACGACGCGCCCGAAACATGGGCGCCGGTCGCCACTGGCGATATACCTCCCGCACCGCCTCCGGGATGGCAATCCAGCGCTCCGTGGAGACCTCTTGATCAATCAAGGCGTGCGGAAAAATAGCCGCCAAAGCATCCGGGCCAATCGGTTTGCCATCTGGACCCAAAGGAGGTGGTAGCGGCGTCGGCAAATCGGCAGCCACGTTATACCAGTGACTGGGAATCTCCGTCTCCTCCAGGTTGATTTTAACCTCTCCCATCCCTTGCTCTCCTTTTCCCATCCGGCAGTTCGCTTGCCGTCTTGATTTATCCCATGTATGACAACTCTTTAAAACCGCACACCCCACCCCCTGTCCGTCCAATGGTAACCCTTTGCCGCAAAGCAAAGCAAGGTCTGCCAAGCCAGCGCCCCATCCCCATGCACTGCCAGTTCACCCAACCAAGAACAGCCATGCCAGAAATTTGATACAAACTTTCAAACTGAGAATGATTATCATTTACATGTTCCATCCCCTCTGCTATGCTCTTTCCCATGTTGCCGGCCAACACCCATCCGAGCTTCACCCCTTCACTTTCGTCCCGATACGGAGCGCATACCATGGACTTTATCGTCGATGCCTGGTTGGAACGTCCAGATCCTCGAATCATCGTCAGCCATGCCCACAACGGCAGCGCTGTACTGGATTGGGATCAAACCATCGTCCACAAAATTTTTGCCAGCGGGGCCGTCTCGCCCAGTGATTTTCAACCCGCCTCCCGCCAAGAGCTGTGGGAATTGGTACGCGAGCTTTTTTATTTGCAACATCTGCTCGATTTGTAAACCAAGTGGACCAGCTTACGTCAAGAAGCGTAAAGAAACCTTGCTGGATGGAGCGCAATCTCCTACACTATGCTGTAATTAGCAGGCAAGCAGGCAAGGAGAAAGACTCATGTATACTTATCGCAAATTCCTGACGGCCGCGTGTGGGGCGCTGGTTTTGTTGCTCGGCTGCAGCAATGGGGACAGCCAAAAAACGGGTGACAGCAAAAGTGCTGCCCCACCCCCACCCGAGGTGGAACGGGTGGCAGCGGTACGCAAGACCCTTGCCCTGCAGCAGCAGGTGCCAGGCCGCCTGCAGGCGGTCCGCAGTGCCGAAATTCGCGCCCGCGTGGCTGGTGTGGTGGCCAAACAGGTCTTTGTCGAGGGCAGTGATGTCAGCAGCGGTGCCATCCTCTACCATCTGGATGACCGCACTCTGGCCAGTCAGGTGCGCACCGCACAGGCCGCCGTGGAAAAAAGCAACGCCGAACGGCAAATCAGCAGGCAGACTGTCGAGCGCTATAAACGACTGGTCGGCAAGGAGGCGGTCAGCCGCCAGGAGTATGATCAGGCCGAAGCCCAGCTCAAAAAAGCCAACGCCGAAGTGAGTGCCGCCGAAGCCACCTTGCAACGGGCCCGCATCGATCTGGAATATGCCCACATCACCGCCCCCATCGACGGTCGGGTGGGCCGCTCTCTGGTGACCGAAGGGGCCCTGGTCGGACACAATGAACCAACCCATATGACCACCATCGAACAACTGGATCCCATCCGGGTCAATTTTTCCCAATCCGGCCCGGACTGGTTCCGTCTGCAACGGGCCATCCGGGAGGGCGGGGCTACGCCCCTGGAAGCGGTCGCCGTGCGCCTGCTGCTCGATGATGAGCGCCTCTATCCCCATAGCGGCAAACTCAATTTTACCGACATGGCTGTTGATCCACAAACCGGAGCGGTCGCCTTGCGGGCGGAATTTCCCAACCCGGAACGCACCCTGTTGCCCGGTCAATTTGTCCGGGTGCAGTTGGCGCTGGCCAGCAGCGATGGCATCACCGTGCCACAAAAAGCGGTACAAACCTCCGCGCAAGGGCAGATCGTCCTCATGCTGGATGAAAACAGCAAGGTTGTAGCGCGCCCGGTGCAAACCGGCGGCTTCTCCGGCCAGGACTGGATCATCAACGACGGTCTCAAAGAGGGTGACAGGGTGATCATCAGCGGCATTCAGAAAGCCCGTCCCGGTACGGTGGCCACCGCCAAGGATCTGCCTGCCCCTGCGGCAACCGACTCCGCTGCCTCTCCCGCCGCCAACCGCTAGGATCACGGCCATGTTGCCCCGTTTTTTTATTGATCGCCCCGTTTTTGCCTGGGTCATCGCTCTGGTCATTCTGCTCACCGGCATGCTCTCCCTGAACAAGCTGCCGGTGGCCCAATACCCGGACGTGGCCCCACCCGCCATCGCCATCACCGCCACCTATCCCGGCGCCTCCGCCCAAGTGGTGGAAGAGACCGTCACCGCCTTGATCGAACAGGAGATGAACGGTCTGGAACATCTGCTGTACATGGAATCGTCCAGCGACTCTATGGGCACCATGACCTTGACCATCACCTTTGCAGCAGGCACCAACCTGGACTTTGCCTCCGTGGATGCCCAAAACCGCATCAAGCGGGTGGAAGCCCGCCTGCCGGAGGAGGTGCGCCGCCAAGGGATCACGGTGGTCAAATCCCGTCGCAACTATCTGATGTTCATCACCATCTACTCTCCAGATCGCAGCCATGATGCCGTAGCCCTGGGCAGTTTTACCGCCAGCAGTGTGCTGGAACAGTTGCGCCGTGTCCCCGGTGTCGGCGAGGCCAACCTGTTCGGGACCGAATATGCCATGCGCATCTGGTTGGACCCGGATGCATTGACCCACTTCGGCCTCTCCCCCGGTGATGCTCTGCGCGCCGTAAAGGCGCAAAATAACCAACTGGTCACCGGCGAGTTGGGACAGTTGCCGGCCAGCACCGGGCAACAGCTCAATGCCCCCATTCTGGTACGCAGTCGCCTGAGCAATACCGAAGAGTTCGGCAATATTCTCCTGCGGACCAACCCGGATGGCAGCAGTGTGCTCCTCAAGGATGTGGCCAAGGTGGAATGGGGCGCGCAAGAGTATACCATTCGCGCCCGTTTGAACGGCCAACCCACCGCTGCCGTGGGCATCAAGGTCTCCCCCGGCGCCAACGCCCTGGAGACCGCGCAGCGTGTCAAAACACGGATCGGCGCGTTGCAATCCCTCTTCCCCGCCGGCATCGCCTGGGATATTCCCTATGATACCTCTACCTTTATCCGCATCTCCATCCATGAGGTGCTGGTCACCCTGGGTGAGGCCATGGTGTTGGTCTTTCTGGTCATGTATCTTTTTCTTGGCAACCTGCGCGCCACCTTCATCCCGGCCATCGTCGTCCCCATCGCCCTGACCGGGGCCCTGGTTGGCATCTATCTGCTGGGCTATTCGATCAACGTCTTGACCCTTTTCGCCATGGTCCTCTCCATCGGAATCGTTGTCGACGACGCCATCGTGGTGGTGGAAAATGTGGAGCGGGTCATGATGGAGGAGCGTCTCTCCGCCCGACAGGCCACCCGACAGGCGATGACGCAAATTTTTGGCGCCATTGTCGGCATCACCCTGGTGCTCTCTTCCGTTTTTGTGCCGATGGCCTTTTTCAGCGGCAGCGTGGGTACCATCTATCGCCAGTTTGCCGTCACCCTGGTCTTGACCATGCTCTTTTCCGCCTTGATGGCCCTGACCCTGACCCCAGCCTTGTGTGCCACCCTGCTGCACCATCCCAATGGACACAGCAACAAGAGTCCCGGTCTGCTGCAGCGCTTTGCCAACGGCTTTCAGCGCACCAGTCAGGGCTACCGTCACAGTGTGGCCGCCATTCTGCGCCGCCCCATGCTCTATCTCCTGATCTACCTGGCCATTGCCGGCACCGCTGGCGGACTCTTCCTGAAACTGCCCGGCGGCTTTCTGCCCGACGAAGACCAGGGCTATTTTATCAGCATCATCCAACTGCCCCCCGGTGCAACCCAGGAGCGCACCGTGGAAATTCTCTCCCAGGTGGAAAACTACTACCTGCAACAACCGGAAGTGGCCAAGGTGGTAGGTGTGGCCGGTTTCAGTTTTTTTGGCAAGGGCCAAAACTCGGCCATCACCTTCGTCCGCCTGAAAAGTTGGGATGAGCGGCTCAAGCCTGAAGAACAGGCCACAGCGCTGGTCATGCGCGCCAACATGGCCCTGTCGCAGATCAAGCAATCGCTGATTTTTGCCATCAACGTACCGCCCATTCCCGAACTCTCGGCCGTCGGCGGTTTTGACCTGCGTCTGCAGGATCGCAGCGGGGCTGGTCGGGAACAGCTGCTGGAGGCCCGCAACCAACTGCTCGGCATGGCCAGCCAAGAGAGCGCCCTGGCCGGTGTACGCCCGGAAGGGTTGGAAGCCGGTCCACAACTGCTGGTCACCATCGATCGTACCAAGGCCAGCGCCATGGGCATCGAACACACCGAACTGAACGAAACCCTGCAGGTCACCCTTGGCTCGGCCTACATCAACGATCTGACCCGCGACGGTCGTGTGCTGCAGGTGCAGATGCAGGCCAATGCCCATACCCGCAGCACCGTGCAGCAACTGCTTTCGGTGCGCGTGCGCAACCGGGGCGGACAGTTGATCCCTCTTTCGGAGTTGGTACAAACACGCTGGGTGGCCGCCTCGCCCAAACTGGACCGCTACAATGGTCTGCCCTCCATGAAACTGGCCGGCAACCCGGCCCCTGGCCGCAGCACCGGCGAGGCCATGGCCGCCATGACCGCCCTGGCCCAGCAACTGCCCCCTGGCATCGGCTTCGAATGGTCCTCCACCTCCTTTGAGGAGTCCCTCTCCGGTGCCCAGGTGCCCATGCTGTTTGGCCTGTCGCTGTTGGTGGTTTTCTTCTGTCTGGCCGCCCTTTACGAAAGCTGGTCCATCCCTTTTGCCGTGTTGTTGATCGTCCCCATTGGCCTCTTTGGGGCCGTCCTCACCGTGCTGGCCATGGGCATGCCCAACGATGTCTATTTCAAGGTGGGGTTGGTGGCGGTGATCGGCCTTTCTGCCAAGAATGCCATCCTCATTGTTGAATTTGCCCGCACCCTGGCCCAGCAAGGCATGCCTCTGCTGGAGGCCACGCTGGAAGCCTGCCGCATGCGTTTTCGCCCCATTGTGATGACCTCGGCGGCCTTCATTTTAGGCGTCATGCCGCTGGTTTTTTCGAACGGGGCTGGGGCCTCCAGCCGTCGCGCCATCGGTACCGGGGTCATGGGTGGCATGCTGTCGGCCACCGTTCTGGGACTCTTTTTGATTCCGGTGCTCTTTGTGGCCATTCGCCGCATTTTCCCAGAACAGGCCCCCCATGCAGACGACGCAAGCACCTCTTCCGCTACCGCCAGCCATGGGGTCAGCCATGAATAAACCCCTTTTGCTTAGCCTGCTCTGCCTGTTGGGCAGCAGCGCCTGCGCGATGATTCCGACTCTGCCCAGCGCCCAGGCACCGATCCCGGCGACTTGGCAAGAGGTCAAGAGCATTGATGCTGCGCCCCCGGACGGCGCCAACAGCACAGCCCAACAACCCTGGCGCCAGTTTTACCGTCATGCGCTCTGGCAAGAGGTCATCGACACTGCGCTCACCAATAATCGGGATTTGCAGGCGGCTGTGGCACGCATGGCCAAAGCCAAAGCCCTGTTGGGCATCAGTGCGGCACAACGGTTGCCTTCCCTGCAGGCCAATCTGCAACACCAGGAGACACGCACCCCCGCCGACCTCAGCCAAACGGGTAATCATACTGTCATCGCCCGTGAGGATCTGCAGGTTGCCCTGCCCGCCTTTGAACTGGACTTTTGGGGTCGGGTCAACGCCCTGCACGAAGCGGCCAAGGCGACCTATCTGGCCAATGCGGAGAGCGTGCAGGCCGTTCGCATTTTGTTGATCGCCCAGGTGGTCGAGTCCCTGGTCACCTGGCGCGAACTGGCCGAAAAAACCGCCTTATCGCAACAGCGACTGGCGGTGCAGAAAGAGTTGCTGGAGCTGCTCGGCGAACGCAAACAGGTGGGGATAACCTCGGCACAAAGCCATTGGCAGGCGGTGCTGGCCTGGGAAGAGGCCAAAGCAGCGTTGGCCGATCTGCAACGGCAGGAGGGGGTTGCGCGCCATGCCCTACAACTGCTCACCGGGCACAATTGGGATCCAGATCGTCACTGGCCTCTATTGGAAGAGTTGCTCTTAAGCGATGTGGTTCCCTCAGGCATGCCTGCCAGCGCCTTGGCCCTGCGCCCGGATGTACGGGCGGCAGAGTTTCGTTTGCGGGCGGCCAATGCCGATATTGGCGCGGCCCGTGCGGCCTTTTGGCCCCGCATTCACCTCACCAGTTCGGTAGGCTTGGCCAGTGCTGGGCTGCAGGGGTTGTTCCAAAGTGGCGCCACCGCCTGGAGCTTTCTGCCGGCC
Source organism: Magnetococcales bacterium (assembly GCA_002753095.1). Classification (GTDB taxonomy): domain Bacteria; phylum Pseudomonadota; class Magnetococcia; order Magnetococcales; family Magnetaquicoccaceae; genus Magnetaquicoccus. The sequence continues at coordinate 14,347 of PDZU01000030.1, read as the reverse complement.
ATTGAGTTGCCCATCTTTGATGCCGGGCAACGTCGTCTGACCCAGGAGGCGGCGGAGGCGGAACAGACCGCCCTGTTGGCCGAGTACGAAAAGGTCATACAGCAGGCTTTTCGTGAGGTGGCCGATGGTCTGTCTGCCCGCAAAGCCCTGACCGAGCATCTGCAGGCGCTCAAAAACAGCCATCAGGCGCAGTTGGCGCGACAACAGTTGCTGCACGATCGCTGGCAGGTGGGGGTGGACAGCAAGCAGGAGTTTTTGCAGCAACAACTGGCCCTCTATGGCAGCGAACAACAATTGCGCAGTCTGGAACGACACATATTGGTCAACCAAGCCGGGTTGTACAAGGCACTGGGAGGCGGCACGGAAAAGGCTGACGAAGAGCAATCCACATCCCCCTGAATCATGGCAACGGGTAACTCTACTTGGCACGACAGCACAGAAATGCAATCTTGACCACGACTGCCAACTGCCGCACGTTGAGCGCCAACCACACCTACAATTTGCCGTAGTACCCCCTCCTTGAGGGCATCGTATCAATTGGCCGCCGTGTGCAATGCGCCATCGTACTCCACCTCTTCGTCACCCCGCACATCGACCACCATACCGATGGTCAAAACAAACCGATAGCGGGTGGCGGCCAGATCCTCCTGCCTGACCAATACCCCCTGGAAGGCTTCCGGGTTAAAACGAAAAGCTGTATACCCTTTCAACCCCTGGCGGTAGGCGTAGAGATAGATCTTTTTGAAAACCTCGAACGGATACCCTTTACGCACCGGCCAGGGACGGTAGAGCAGTTCCGCCCCCTCTTCTTGCAGTTCATGGCGCTTGGCAACGCGCCGTCATCTTGCACAACTCTCAGGCAGCACGTAAGTGCTCATTGCAGGGCAGCCCACACAACATATTTGGTAACGGGAAATTTTCTGCTATGCTGATGGCATGTTTGGGTAGCAAAAAAGGGGAAATGGTATCGGATGGCGGGCCCACTCAACGCACAGAGAAAAACCCACTGGCATCGCCTGCTGGCCCAGATGGTCGAGGAACCGTTGGCAACGGTCAATATTGCTGTCCAGACGGAAGTGGATGTTACCAGCGCTTCCCCCAAGGCAGACATCATTCTGCTACGCCGAGAGGGTAGCCATTGGACGGAAGAGCAGAAGGCGTGGTTGGCGGATGGCCTGCGCGACACCTCGGCCAAGGATCTGCTGATTGAATTTAAATTTACCGAAAGCCTGACGAACAGGATATGTCGGCAGTTGCTTGTCTATGACCATCTGTACCAGGAAAAGCAGCAACTGCAACCGGGTGAGTTGACGAGCTTTCTCCTGCTCTCAAAAACACCAGAATCGGCCGTACTGGCAAGGCATGGTTTTACGCCGACAGACAAAGCTGGCGTCTATGCATCCCGAATTGAGGTCTTTGACTCGATTCGTGTCGTCCTGCTCAATGAGCTGTCGTCTGCCCCGCATAATGCCATCTGGAAATGTTTTGCCAGCCGCAGGAAAGAGTGGCAGAATGCCTTTGAGTGCATCCAACGGCACTGCCTGCCGACAACGTCATCGGAACACGAATGTGTCATCTTCGGTATCAGAAAGCTACGCATGGAGGGTACGATGGAAAATGTGGAACCAATCCGATTGACACCCGAGTATGTGCTCGATTTGGGCAGACGAGAGTGGTTGGCGGCCATGATGCGATCCATGCCAAGGGATGAGTTGCTGAAAATGCCCGAAGCCGCTGATATTCGGCAGGAAGGCCGGCAGGAAGGCCGGCAGGAAGGCCGGCAGGAAGGCCAACAGGAAGGCGAACAGAAAGGCGAAGCGAAACTTCTTATTCGCCTGCTGACCCGACGTTTTGGACAGTTGCCTGCTGCGGTGCATGAGAAGATTGCCCTTGCCAACTCAGAGACCCTGGAACAGTGGAGTGATCTGGTGCTCGATGCACGCTCCCTTGAGGAGCTGTTCGGGGTAGACCATTGAAACATGAAAATCGATTGTATCCTGGGCAATTATGCTGACACCAGGTTGAATGCGCACGGGTGAAAGAACGGAAACGGATGGCGGGCCCACTCAACGCACAGAGAAAAACCAACTGGCATCGCCTGCTGCCCCAGATGGTCGGTGAACGAATCGTTGTTGGTGCCGTGGTGGGGGTCATGCCAGATGCGCTTCAGAACACGGCCTTCTCTTATGCCGTAGATTCTGACTGTATTGTTGATGCGCAAAGAAAACAATTCCTCGATTTTTCCTTTGAAAATCTCATCAAGACGGTCTCGCGCACCCTTGGTGAATCCATCTACCGTCAGTGAGTGGTGGTTCGTTCCTACAATCCGGCCACCAGATACACGATCGATTTCACTCCACGTCATACTTTCAAACGATTGCAACTGCTGGCGAAGCAGTGAAATGATACCTTGTTCACCTAGGGTGTCCCATCCCCACAAAGGATGCTCTCTGTCGCAAAGATGGAATTGCCAGGCTGGAGTTTGTTGGAGATGGCTTTCTGGGAACGAAGCCTGCCTAATGTCGTGCTGATGCGGGTTTGCGCTGCATTTTGGCTGTTTCTGACTTCTATCCATCACAAGCCACTGTAATACTCAAGCATGGTGTCCAACGTGATTTCTCGGCTTCCCGCTTCTCGCTCGTCCAAACCTTTGCGTGCCAAAATCCATGGATCTTCAAGGTGTGTCAAATCGCTTAGCCATTGCGGGTTCTTGTCGCCATAATATTCAATAACTCTATCAATGGATTCCTTCTCGTTCTGCGTAAGCGCATCAGAATTGCCGCGAAAATTACCTGTTCCTACCAGAAAAGCGCCACGATGGCGACTATACAGGTCAGGAACGACAGGCCCGTTTGCCCACGCTTCAATGCGGGAATCAAATAGCGGCTTTTCTTCCCATGTTGCATGCCAAGCCTGGGAGTAGTACACCAACTTCTGCAGCTTCATCGCAGTCATTGGCCCTTTCTTTTCAAGGATATATTCTGCAACGTCAAAGACGGTTGCCATGTTTTTTTCCGGGGATGATTGGAAGCAGTGCGGGTATAAGCACAATTAAGCGCATGCGATTGTCCGAAGGTCAAGAAGAGTTGAGAAAAAACCGACCTGCTTTACGAAGTTCTACGGCACAGTGTCACCCTGCCAGCTATCCTGATCCATAGATCATGGTGCAGTGCCGGTGCCGTACCATCGCCACTACCCTGATTGCCCCTGGTAGACTTCATGCCTGTGCAATGCGGTTGCCATTTTCCATCTCCTGGATCTGCAGAACTGTCTCCTCATCAGTCCATCGCTGACGGTGCTTGATGATCACTGCACCAACCACTAAACGGGCTGGTTTGGCCGGTGTACCCCGGTTGGTACTCATACCGCTGTAGTATGCCTTTGCAAACTCATCCCAGGGAATCACCGATGCCAATTTGATCCACCAGTTAGATCAAGACCGCGTTCAAACGGACTCTCAAAACTAGGCAAGGATAGCTGCTTTTTGTCGCGTTCTCGAATCATCAGGTGCACGCCTTTTTGGCTGTTTTGGCCGAAATCCATGCACGTAATTCTACCATAATCATACTTTAATGTATAATTTCAATGTGTTACAATTTTTGAGGAGACTCTACTGCGTGGTTTGGTGCGCCTCGACCATCAACAGGATACTCGTTGCCGTAAGATTCAGCGCATACCGGGCCAAGTATTCGGGCACAGCGACGAGGGCTGTACCCTGCCCATGGCCACCGTTCCTGTTCCGCACGGTCGGAACGCCACTTTCCAGCAGTGCACGAATGGACGAAAACTGTGTTTCGAGGTACTCCGGCAACAGGCCATTGTCCATACAGATCTTAATCAGCTTACTTGCTGTATCCTTGGAATCTGTCGGCCAACCGCGAAGGGCGCAAATCGTCTTCATGGTACTTTCGAATGCTTTCAGAGCGTCAACAAGGGATTCCTTGTAGCGCTTGTGTCGGTAGTGCTCATGGGCTTTCAGGAACTCCTCGTTCGCACCTGTGAAGTTTTTATCGCGCAGAACCGCCAATGCCGGCTTCACCGCTTCCGCATGCAAAAACTGAGAGTCGACACGAATGATCTCACCAGACTCAAACTGATAGCCAACCCCGTGCTCTTTGAAACGCGCGTTCAACTCGGCGAGGGCATCGTCAGACTCAATTTTTCTTATAGTGCGGATCCGATACGACTGATCCTTCGCAATATAACCCTGGATAAACTTGAAGCACACTTCCACAACGTCTAGCGCACGTTCGACGGATTTCTCTTGCAAAAAAAACTTAAATACTGAATCTTGGTCAGTTTCTCGATGGGGGACGAGAGAGAACACCCCATACTCACGGCAAAGCCACTGATGCACAGCCTTATACGCCTCCGCCACGTAATTATCACGATAACGCTCAACACCAAAAGCATCTCTTACGATATGAACAATCTGCACCCGCAGCGGTTGCGGGAGATCGTCGTAGACGTACAGGTCGGGCACTTCCCCTCGTGCGCGCTTCTGGCGCTTGGAGAACAGATCTAAGACCCCCATGACTTTCCCTCAAAGGCTACGAGACGTCTAAAATTGGCGGATGGGGAGGGATTTGAACCCCCGGTGCCTTTCGACACGACGATTTTCAAGACCGTTGCCATAAGCCGCTCGGCCACCCATCCGTTGTGAAGCTGCTCGATTCTACCCTTTCGGACGAATAATATCCACCCCTCCCATGTAGGGCCGCAGCGCATCTGGAATGACCACCGAACCATCTGCCTGCTGATAGTTCTCCAACACCGCCACCAACGTCCGGCCCACTGCTATACCAGAACCGTTCAAGGTATGCAACAACTCAACCTTGCGACTCTCCTTGCGCCGTACACGCGCCTGCATGCGCCGCGCCTGAAAATCACCGGTGTTGGAACAAGAAGAAATCTCCCGATAACAGCCCTGACCCGGCAACCAAACCTCCAGATCATAGGTCTTGCGCGCTGCAAACCCTAAATCTCCCGTGCATAAGGCTACCGTTCGGTGTGGCAACTCCAAACGCTGCAATACCTGCTCCGCATCCCGCGTCAACTGCTCCAACGCCGCATTACTCTCCTCTGGACGGGTGATCCAGACCAACTCCACCTTATCAAATTGATGCTGCCGAATCAAACCGCGCGTATCCCGTCCTGCCGCACCCGCCTCACGACGAAAACAGGAGGTCCACGCCACAAATTTCATGGGCAACAGCTCCTCCTCGACAATCTCACCGCGCACCAGATTGGTCACCGGAACCTCTGCCGTCGGGATCAGGAACAACGGATCATCGCGCTGGGCAAACAGCTCCTCCTCAAACTTGGGCAACTGTCCCGTGCCAAACAGACTCTCCCGATTGACCAAAAATGGCGGCATCACCTCCGTATAGCCGTGTTCATCGCTATGCAGATCCAGCATGAACTGAATCAAGGCCCGATTCAAACGCGCCCCCAGGCCACGCAATACCGTAAAACGGGCCCCCGCCACCAACGCCCCGGCATTGAAATCCAATATCCCCAACCGCTCGCCAATATCCCAATGGTTCAACGCCGTAAACGGCTTGGCCGCCGGATCCCCCACCCCAGGCCAACGGCGCTGCTCCACATTCTCCTTCTCATCCTTGCCCGGCGGCACCGTCTCATCCGGCAGATTGGGCAACTCGGAGAGGGCCGCCAACACCTCCTCCTCCTTGACCCGCAACAACTGCTCCAACTCCTTAAGGCGAGGCCCCAGACCCTGCATCTCGACCAGCAAAGCCGACGCATCCCCCCCCTGCCCCTTCAGTTGCCCCACCTCGCGGGAAATGGCGTTGCGCCGCGCCTGCAATATCTCTGTCTCGCTCTGCAACGCCCGCTTGTCATGCTCCAAAGCCTGCAGCCGCTGCAAATCATAGCCACGACCCCGGCTGGCCAAACGTTCCTCAACCCATTGCGGATTTTCCCGTATTTTCTTGAGATCCAACACCGCCTTAATCCTCCTCCGAACCCGCTTCCACGCCGGAATCCTCCAACTCCGCAGCGCCCTGTCGAGATTCGCCCTCTTCGGCATCGGCAATCAAGCGTGCCACCGAGACCAATCTCTCGCCACTGCCCACATTCAACACCTTCACCCCTTGCGCGTTGCGACCCGTCACCCGAATCGAATCCACATCCGTGCGCAGCACCGTCCCTTGATCGGTGATCAACATCACCTGATCCCCCGGCCACACGGTCAGCGCATCCACCACCGGACCATTGCGCTCGCTGGTGATGATGCCAATCACCCCTTGCGTGCCCCGCCCCTTGGTCGGGAACAGCTCCTCGCCGGTACGCTTGCCAAAACCCCGTTCGGTCACCACCAGCAACTGACAACCAGAACCCGGCAACAGCACATTGAGCGAAATCACCCGATCATCGCCACGCAGACGCATGCCGCGCACCCCACGGGCCACCCGACCCATGCGCCGCACCTGATTGGTGCGAAAACGCACCGCCTTGCCACTGCTCGAAAAGAGCATCACCCGACCCGGTCGACCCGGCAAACTGCCGCCATCTTCCGCTTCGGCGGACTCCTCCTCGACCAGTTCCTCTTCGCTCTCCGGCACAACCATCTCCAGTTCGCCTTCGCCCTCGTCGCCGTCGGCCAGCGTGGCGGCAATCTCCTCCGGCTTGGGCATATCTTCCGGCAAAATCGGCAACAGGGCCACCCCGATCAAATCATCGCCATCGCGCAGATCCACCGCCCGCAGGCCGATGACCCGAATGTTGGCATAGGCTGCCAACAGGCTCTTCTTGATCAACCCCCGACTGGTGGCAAACAGCAGCTCCCACTGTCCCCATTCCGGCACCGGAATGGGGGCCGGGAGAATCTGCCGCACCATCTCATCCTTGTCCAAAGCCAAAATATTGCCCACATGGCGCCCCCGCGCCGTGCGACTGCCCAAAGGAATGTCATACACCTTGAGCTTGAACACCCGCCCCAGATTGGTAAAACAGAGAATGGTGTCATGGGTCGAGGCCACAAACAGTTGCGAAATAAAATCCTCTTCGCGCACACCGGTGGCGCTCTTGCCGCGCCCGCCCCGGCGCTGGATACGGTATTCCACGCTGGGCTGGCGCTTGATGTAACCGGCATGGCTGACCGTGACCACCATCTCCTCTTCAGGAATCAGGTCAGCAACGGAAAAATCGCCCACGTCGTCAATAATTTCCGTGCGCCGCGCATCGGCGAAAAGGGCGCGAATCTGTTGCAACTCTGTCTTGATCACCCCCATCAGCACGCTATCCGAGGCCAGAATGGCCTTCAGGCGGGCGATTTCTCCCAAAATGGTGGCAAACTCTTCATGAATTTTCTCCTGCTCCAGCCCGGTCAGGCGGTGCAGGCGCAGATCCAGGATGGCCTGGGCCTGTTCATCGGTCAGGCGATAGCCGCCCTCGACAAACTGGGCCGATTGAACCTCTTCGGCCTGGGTCCGGGCCAGCATGGCCTCCACGCCACCCCGTTGCCAGATCTCCGCCAACATGGCCACTTTGGCCTCTGCCGGGGAGGAGGCTTGTCGAATCACCTCGATGATGCGGTCGATATTGGCCAGGGCGACGGCCAACCCTTCCAGAATATGGCCGCGATCTTCGGCTTTGTTCAGTTCGTAGCGGGTACGGCGGGTTACCACCTCGCGGCGGTGGTTGATGAACTCTTCCAGGATCCGCTTCAGGTCGAGCAGCATGGGCCGCCCCTGCACCAGGGCCAGGGCGTTGACGCCGAAGGTGGATTGCATGGCCGTATGCTTGTAGAGCTGATTGAGCAGAACATCGGCCTGGGTATCCCGTTTCAGTTCGATGACCACCCGCATCCCTTCCCGATCCGACTCATCGCGCAGATCGGCAATGCCGGTGACTTTCTTTTCGCGCACCAGTTCGGCGATCCGTTCCACCAGACGGGCCTTGTTGACCTGGAATGGCAACTCTTTGACGATGATGGCTTCGCGATGTTCGCGCAGTTGTTCCACTTCGGTTTTGGCGCGGATGACCACGGTACCGCGACCGGTCAGGTAGGCGCTGCGGATGCCGGCCCGGCCACAGATGGTGCCCCCGGTGGGAAAATCTGGACCGGGGACGAAGCGCAGCAGATCCATGACTGTCAGTGCGGGTTGATCGATCAGGGCGATGGTGGCATCGATCACTTCGCCCAGGTTATGGGGTGGGATATTGGTTGCCATGCCCACGGCGATGCCGGAGGAGCCGTTGACCAGCAGATTGGGAAATTTGCCGGGCAAAATTTTGGGCTCTTCCAACGATCCGTCGTAGTTGGGGCCAAAGTTGACGGTTTCTTTATCGATATCGGCCAGGAGTTCACCGGCCAGGCGGGTCATGCGCACTTCGGTGTACCGCATGGCGGCTGCCGAGTCGCCATCCACCGAGCCGAAGTTGCCTTGCCCGTCGATGAGCAGGTAGCGCATGGAGAAGGGTTGGGCCATGCGCACGATGGTATCGTAGACGGCGACGTCGCCGTGCGGATGATATTTACCGATCACGTCGCCGACGACGCGGGCGGATTTTTTATAGGCTTTGTTCCATTCGTTACCCAGTTCGTGCATGGCGAACAGCACGCGTCTGTGTACAGGTTTCAGGCCATCCCGCACATCGGGCAGGGCCCGACCCACGATCACGCTCATGGCATAATCGAGGTAGGAGGCCCGCATTTCGTCTTCGATATTGACGGGAATTTGTTTGCTGCTGCTCAAATCGGTCATGTGCTTCCCTGACCCCGCTGGACGACTGACGACAATAAAAACGAACGCGTCAGTGTAGCAAATTTTCCCCTTCCTGCATAGGTACGTTAAATCGGCATGGGGTCAAGGGGAGATTATCTCCCCTTGCGGGTGCAGGGCAGGGCCCTGCTGAAATGGCGCGCTTTCACCGAAGCAGATTTGGGCTTGCCCAAATCTGCGCAGCGCGCCCAAATTTGTGCCCCGCAGGGGCACGCTCCTGGAGGGCGGCAGCCCGACACGCCCAGGGCGGTCTGGGGGAGGCTGGGGAGGAACGGCAGAGGTGCGGGGTGAGAGATCGGGGTGAAACAGGCTCGGCAAAAATGGGAATGCTTTAGTCAACTTTTCTAATGAAGACATCCCCCCCCCCTCTGAGGCTGTAAAAAAATGGAACCCTACTGCGAACGCCCTCAATTCATGCCCTGCTGTGTTGAAAAACAGGCCACAGGGGCTTACGTAGCTCTGCTACGCGCGCCCCTGTGGCCTGTTTCGCCTAGCAGCCTGTCGGATTATATAGCGCAAACCATTGATATTATTTATGTTGCAATTGTCGGCGTAAATCAAAATCACAAACAATATCAGTGTGCTATAGAAACAAATCCGACAGTCTGCTAGCAGGACAAATTTGATAACGTTCTCGCTACGGGTTGCATTTTTTCACAACCTCTCTGCTCTCTCCCCTTGCAGGCAAAGAACTTTCAGTTCATTGGCCTTAATAAACAGTTGCGGTTCCTGCGGGAGCGCATAAGCGCTCAATACGAGGTTGAGCAATTTTTCGGCCTCATGCCATTTCTTTTTGGGCAACAACGCTTCCTCGACATGTGCGAGCAATTCCATGAGACGGTCGGCGGGCAACTCCCGACACATCTCATCCAGATCCTGTTCAGAAATTCCCTGCTTACCACGCTTTTGGAAATAGTCCTGCTGTCTTTTTTTCAACTCTTCAATCAAGGATTTCCAGTCGGGGAATATTCCCGATGCCGGATCAAAGCCATGCTTGCTGATCGCCGATGCCAGCCAAAGCTCGGAAATTTCGCAACGATTGCACGTTTGATAAGGGGGCTGCAGGACAACCAATGTGGCACCACTGCGTACCACGCCCCAACCATCTGCCTCAGCGATAGCAACCAATTCCGGCATCTCATCCCCCACTCAACGCCCCTGCCCACCCTGCCACGGTTGCAGCGTCTCAAATGTATTCCCGTCCAAATGTCCGCCATTATTGACCTCGACAGGCGGCTTTTCGCCCTGCAACCAACGCAAAACCCGCTTTACCCCCTCGGTGCTCTCCGACGACGGCTGCCGGGGCGCAAACTGCTCCTCACACATGTGAATCATCGCCTGCGCACTGGCATCATTCTGCACCTGCGGCAAATGGCGCAGTAAACACTCCTCAAACTCCCGCCCTTCTTCCACCTCTCCCGCCTGGAAACGACGCTGACAGGCCCACTGCAACTTGCCCGCCGCAACCGCACTCGGTGTCGCCTGCACTTTGCCCAACAAACAGGCCCGATAACGGCTCTGCTGCTCCTGCTGCTCCCGGTCCAACCAAGGCTCCGCCTGGGCCGCCGATAATGCACCAAACATGATGCCAATCATGATCAACCAACGCATGCCACCTCCTGGACAACCCCGTTTGAACTTCCCCTGCGCCACTTAAAACAATACGGTGCATGTCGGGCGTCCGCCCTCCCAAGGCGTGCCTCTGCGGGGCACAAATTGGTGCGGCGTGCGCAAATGCTGCGCATTTGCTTCTGTGAAACGCCGCACATGACCAGAAGGGCTCTGCCCTGCACCCGCAAGGGGAGATAATCTCCCCTTGACCCCATGCCACTTTTTCCCGGCGGCAAGGGTTGACAGCACCACCCAGCCACGCTCTAATAAACCGCGCCGTTTTCATCACTCCAGACAACGAGGTCCAGCGTGGAAAAAGTCTCCTATCTGCCGCAATGGCCAGAAAATCCCCTGACTTTGAAGATCTTCGAACACCTCAAAAACGAATTCGAGGCCGATGGACAACAGGCCGTCGGCGTCCACCTCACCACCGAACAGGCCGGCTTCCTGCGCTGGGAAATACACCAACTCTATGGCCGCGACCTGGGCGAAGAACTGCCAACCCTGTTCGGCCTGGAAGTTCTCTCCCGCGATGCCCCAGAACTCCGCTTCGTCGCCCCATGAGCATGGACTACTCGGCCATCCTGCACGCCCTGCAAAATGCCACGCCGTTCGATCTCTATCGACTGCAATCGGCTATCGGCACCCTGCTGCAACGCCCGGAATCACTGCAGGCCATCAAACAGGCCCTCAAACCTGGCCTGGAGGTGACCTACTTCCATCAACGGGACAACACCCTGCGTGAGGCGGTCATCCTGGAAATACGCCGCAGCACCGTCATCCTGACCGACAAAAAAGATGGGCAAAGCTGGAACGTTCCCCTGTACGCCCTCAACCTGCAAGGCGTTCCCACCACCATCCACCCGCAAAGCGGCGAGAAGAAAAAGGATAAGAACCAGTTCACCATCGGCGATTCTGTGGGCTTTCGCGATCGAGGCAACCGGGAGTGGTATGGCACCATCGTGCAACGCAACCCCCGCACCGCCACCGTCCTGACCAGCATGGGTACCCGTTGGCGGGTCGATTACAGCCTGCTGTTTCACATCACGGATGGTCACGCCCGCCAGGAAGAGAATCCCCCCCTGCTCGTGGTGCTGGAACCAGAAACAGAGGCGTAACCGCCCCAGTCCAGCAACCACCCCCATTCAACGCAAGGTCTGCGCCTTCTCCAGGGCACGCATCAGGTGGGCCTTGGCCGCGTTCAGACGGGAGCGAACCAGTGCCCCATCCGCCAACTCACCACGACCATCCAGCGCCTGCTCGTTGAAGTAATCCAAAATCTGCCGGGCCTTGTGTACCTGGTCAAAAATCTCCCCAGCCAGCTTGGAAGGGGTCTTGGACATGGTTCATGCTCCTTCATCCATCGCGCAGCATCGCCGCAACCAAACAGAAAAACAGGTGTTCCTCCTTCCTCTTGGGTATGCTGAATCTTCCAGACACATGCATCCAGATGAAAGGAGGACACCATGTACTCGGAACGCAAATCATTCACTAGGCACCTGCCGCCGAGTTGCCAAATATTCCGCCACCACACTCTCTGTCGATCCAAAGCGATGCACCTTTCCCCGTTCAAGCCAAAGAACCTTGTTGCATAAACGCTGAATCTCCGCCATGGCGTGATGTGCTACCACCAGTATTCCGCAGTTGTTGGTAATTTTCTCCAAACGAGCCTTGGCCTTGTCTCGAAAAGTGGCATCACCAGCGGCAAAAACCTCATCCAACAACACAATATCCGGTTGATGCAAGGTCATCAGCGCAAAGGAGAGCCGCAACTGCATGCCAGAAGAATAAGTCTTGATTGGCAACGACAAAAAATCACCCAATTCGGTAAATTGCTCTATGTCGTTGAGCAGGTGTGACCACCTGTTCTTGGCCACTCCAAGCAATACCAGTGCCCGGTTGATATTTTCATACCCAGTCATCTCCCCATCGAGAATCGTGGCCAAGGTAAGAATGGAGGCCAGGGAACCTTGACATGTGAACTCACCAGAGGTCGGTTCCAAAATTCCCGCTATAATCCGAATCAACGTAGACTTTCCTGCCCCATTGTCACCAATCAAACCAATCCGATCACCATCATGGAATTGCACAGTCACATGGTCTAGGCTGCGTACCATAAACTGGTTATCAAGATCTCTGGAGAGTACCCCACCAATTTTCCAATGCAGCAACGTTCCCCGCAGCGAACGTTGCCGTCCGTAATAGACAGGAAAATCCACACACACCTGATCCAAAAATACCGATGCCATGTTCAAATCCAATAGGGCACACGCGAGCGGAATAAAATAAAGATGCCCCATGCCCACAGATTGAGCAGGATCATCATGAGAAAAACAATAAAAAGAGAGTCAGAATCCGGCCAGGAACCCAGCAATGGGGCTCTTACCAACTCCAGCATATGGTGCAGGGGATTGATTGTCACCCACCATTTGCTGGCCAAAGGCAGATCCTGCCAACGCCAGACAATGGGGGTCAAAAAGAACAATACCTGCGTGGCAATACCCAGAATCGGTTGCGCATCGCGAAAACGTGCACCCAAAATAGCCAACGCAACACTGCAAGGTAAAGCAATTCCCAACAACAAAAATACCGATAAAGGCAAAAGAAACCATGATTCATTTACCGGTTGCTCAAAATAGAGACATACCACCACTACAGCCAGAAAATTATGCAGAAAAACAAGAAACTGGCGAACAATGGAACGCAATACATGAACCAACAACGGCATCCGCACAGAAAGAATCAAATGTTTGGCATCGATAAAGATCAGTGGACTTTCCAGAATAATAGAGGCAAACAGATTCCAGGTAACAATACTGATCGACAAATAGGGCATATACTGCCGCACATCCGTGCGAAGAACCGCACTAAATAACATCCCCATCACTATAAAAGTCACCATCTGCCCCATGGTCACCCACCAAGGGCCCAACAGTGTTCGTTGATAGCGAATCTGTATATCCTGCCAACCCAATCCAATCCAGATACGCCATGCAGCAAGGGCGTTACCAAGATCCGTATTGGCCCGTGTCATCTGTTTATTCACAATTCGGGTATCCAATAAAGCCTAATCACAGGCAGATCATTACCAACCAGACAACTCACAAGTACTCAGACAAAAGGCTGCACCGACACAACAAAGCATTGCCATATAGTATATACCCAAGATTTGCCAGGAAGAGTAGCCTGAAGCGAGTAATCGTTGATAGAGATGTTCTCTATGGGCTTGAAACAGGGGTGCCCCGCGCAGAAAACGCCGTCCCAAAGTCCAGGAAGCATCAACAATAAAGGGGGCAAAGATCAGCATGGTTGCCCACCAGGGCACTTTGCCGGTGTCATTGGCCCAACTCCCCAAAGCTGCCGCCATAAAACCAAGGGAGGTTGAACCAACATCCCCCATAAAAAGCTTGCCTGGGGGGGCATTGACAAACCAGAAGCCACAACAGGCAGAGGCCAGCAACAATGCACCTTTGGCCAGATCATGGCCCTCGTGTGCGGCAGCAATCAGCGCAATTCCAGCAAAACCAATTACCCCCATGGCACTGGCCAACCCATCCATGCCATCCATGAAGTTATAAAGATTGAGCATCCAGACAATGGTACATAATTTTATCGCAAGGAGCAAACCATTCAGGGTCTCCGACTCCTCTGAGGCATGCCTCACACTGTGATCTGCTGTGAGAACGAGAAACAACACCGCTGCCAGAATATGCCAAAACAACCGTATTTCCGCACTCAAAGGGTTCCGGTCGTCCAAAAAGGAGAGTGTGGCAATGATCAATAGTGAGGGCAAAAACCCCCACCAAGCGTTGCCCCCTTCTAAAAAAGATTGCAGCAGATAGAGAGATAAAAATACCGCCAGTATGACCCACATCGTTACCCACATCTCAAACATCCATCTCTTTCTGGCACTGTATGGCCAAAGCAAAGTCATGGACCCTCTGTAGCCCTATCCAAAGCGTCTTCGGTCCTGGAAAGCCATCTCCTTT
>PDZU01000029.1:6092-34600 GCA_002753095.1 Magnetococcales bacterium | reverse complement strand
AAAGCAATTTACTATCGATCTGTCTCATCGGTGAGCTGGTGACCGTGTTCTTTTTGCGGTGCAGCAATTTTCTAGATTTCGATAATCTTTACTGGCTGATTTATTGTTTTTCCGAAACGTGCACAATCTCCTGCACACAACGCAACAACTCGTTCTGCCGAAACGGCTTGTGCAACACCGTGCGCGCCCCCAACACACGCGCCGAATCCAACAAAAATTGCGACGACATGAACCGTCCACCGCCCGTGATGGCAATCACCGGTACCTGACCAAACTCGTTGTGCATCACCCGCATCAACTCAAAACCATCCCCGTCCGGCATCAGCAGGTCAGTAATCACCAACCCCACCCGCTCCTGCCGCAATAACTGTAACGCCGCCGCACCCGTGCCCACCGCATGTACCGTCATGCCTGCCTCCTGCAGAAAACGACTGTACAACACCAATAAATGCGGATCATCTTCTACCAACAGGATCGATACCATCTCTCCCTCGCTTCCGAGCGCAGTCCCTTACATCCCTGCCCACGTACTTCGCAGAGATTGTTCCAAAACCTTGCCCAGAAACAGAATTTCACAATTATCCAATTTTTATGGCATAATCGTTATACTACCACAAATTAAACATTTTTTATATGTTATAAAGAGACAAATTATCCCAAAACAGGTCTCACTTGAGACAATTTATTCCAACGACGGCACCAACGGGAGGTAAATATGGAAATCGGCCCCCGCACCCACCCGACTGGAGACCTCTACCGCCCCTCGATTGGCCGTGACCAAGCCATGCACCACCGACAAACCCAAACCTGTGCCCTTACCCACATCCTTGGTGGTAAAAAAGGGATCAAAGATACGCGGCAAATGTTCCTCCGCGATGCCCATGCCGGTATCGGAGACGCTCAATACCCCATAGGGACCGCTGTCCAGGCGCAGACGATAGGCTGCCGACTCCGGCAAATGACAGGCCTGCAGGCGGATGGCCAACTGCCCTCCTTTGCCGGTCATGGCCTGCAAGGCGTTGGTGGTCAGATTCATCAAAATTTCATGCACATGCACCGCATCGGCCATGACCCGCACCGGCTCTGGCGCCAGTTGCAAGACCACACTGACCTCATCCGGGATCACTGCCCGTAAAAACTTGACCACCTCCTTGACCAGCGGATCCAGGGTCAACGGGGCAATCTGCTGCTCGGTGCGCCGACTGAAGGCCAATAGTTGGCTGACCAAATCCCGCGCCCGCAAACCAGCCCGAAAAATCTCCTGCACATCCTGATAGGGCTGCTCCTCCGGGGGCAGATGTTTCATGGCCAGTTCGGCAAATCCGAGCATCACACTGAGAATATTATTGAAATCATGAGCAACCCCCCCGGCCAAGGTGCCAATGGCCTCCATCTTGACCAACTGGCGCAGTTGTACCTCCTGCTGCACCTGCAGGGTAATATCCCGGTGCGACGAGAGAAGCATCTCCTTATCCTGCCACACCATTTTGCTGGAACTGACCTCCACCGTATAGCGGGTTCCATCCTTGCGGCGATGGTGGGTGACAAAAGAGATCCCCGCATCACTGATCTCGCGCAGCAGTGCCTTGATCTCTGCTTCACTCCATTGCACATCCCAATCCCACACATACAAATCTTGCATTTCCTGCCGCTCATAGCCCAGCATGCGGGCAAATTGGGCATTGGCCTCCAACACACGACCGTCCATGCCGAGAATGCATACACCATCACGGCTATGCTCGAACAAAAAGCGGCGTCGGTCAATCTCTTGGGAAAGTTGTCGTTCCGTTTGCTGCATATCGGCCAACAGGGCACGATAGGTTGCTTCACCCTGACGCAGCGCCTGTTCACTCAGAGCCAACTCATCCATCGCCTGCCGCAAGCGTCGAATCCCCCCCTCGCTCACCCAAGAAAAAATCCACCCCCCGATGACAATGGTAAAAATGGTCGTCCCCAACACCCCCTGTGCGGTCTGCTCGATGGGCGCATTGATTTCGTGCAGATCGATTTTGGCGACCATGCCCAGTTGCAGTTCCGGCAGATATTCATACGCTGCAATCACCTCCACACCGCGATAATCACGCCCCAGCATGGCCCCTCCCTGCCCTTGCAAGGCCCTCCGCATCGGTTCGGCCCACTGCTTTTTTTGCCACGGAATAGACTCCAGCAGCAGATCTTCCTTGTGGCGGCGCGGAAAGAGGAACTGGATCTGGTCGCCCTGGTGCCGGGCAAAGAGAATCTCTCCCGTCTCACCCAGGCGGGCCTGCCAGGCGGGCAACACCTCCTCGATAAAAGTGCGCAGGCGGGTGTCGGCCATCTGGGGCAACCACCAACGGGCCAAATGCTCCCGATGGATGCGTTGAATCACCTGCGCCTGACCACGGGCCAACACATACAAACGGCTCTGCTCCCGCTCCAACAACGCTTTCTGGTAGAGATTGACCGCCTGTTCCCCCACCACCCCAACCACCATGATCATGATCGCCAGCAGCAACAGAAAGCGGGAGCCCTCGCCACCTTGCCAGGGCCAAAAATGGCGCCGCAGATTTTTCCGCAAAGAAGACAGCAACATCTGCATGGGAGAACGCTCATCCATCCGCATCATCCAACCCCAACTGCTTGAGACGCCGATAAAAAGTGCTGCGACTCATCCCCAACTGGCGCGCCGCCTTGTCCCGATGCCAACGATGCTCTGCCAAGGCTTGCAGCATGGCCTGTTGTTCGCTGCTTTGCTGTGGCGGTGCCGTGACCTGCGGCGGGGAGAGTGGATTCTGTTCCGGCAGATGCTCCAACTCGATCTGGGACTGCTGGCACACCACGCAGGCATGTTCGATGGCGTGGCGCAATTGACGCACGTTGCCCAACCATTGGCAGGCCAACAAACGCGCCATCACCGCATCGCTGACGCTGCGAATCTCCTTGCCGAAGTGCTGGTTGAACGTATTGAGAAAGTGGGCCACCAACAAAGGAATATCTTCGCGGCGCTGGCGTAAGGGGGGCAGCACGATTTCCACCACCCGCAGGCGGTAGTAGAGATCGGCCCGAAAGCGATTCTGCTCCACCAAGGCAGGCAAATTTTGGTTGGTGGCGGCGATGATACGCACATCGACGGCCCAGGTCCGATTGTCTCCAACCCGTTCAAAGGTTTTCTCCTGCAACACGCGCAGCAGGCGCATTTGCAAGGCGGGAGAGATGTCACCGATTTCATCAAGAAAAATTGTCCCGCGATGGGCCTCCTGGAAGCGGCCCACCCGATCCCGCACCGCCCCGGTAAAGGCACCGCGCACATGGCCAAACAGTTCGCTCTCCAAAAGCGTATCGTTCAGGGCGACACAGTTGACCCGCACCAAGGGTTGCTCGGCCCGACTGCCTGCCCGATGGATGGCCTCTACAACCAACTCCTTGCCGGTACCGGACTCACCACAGAGCAGGACCGTGGTTTCCACTTCGGCCACCTGTTCGATTTTTTGTTTGAGCTGTTGCATGGCCGGACTGCGCCCCAGCAAACCCGGATGGCGGTTGCTGTTCTGCAGCGATTTTTGCAATTGCACCAGTTCGGTCTCATCCTTGATGGCCAGCACGGCCCCCAGGGGGGCCCCGGCACTGTTGTGCAAAGGCATGGCCTTGAGGGAGATCATTTTATCCGACCGATGCGGGCAGTGGCAGCTTTGCCGCAGCAGGGTGACAGTCTCCCCCTGGATGGCCCGTTGCAGGGCCCCCAAACAGGGACCATCGCAGTGGTCCAGCAAAGAGAGCAGACTCTCCTGGTTGTCCGAGAGGGTGATGCCACAAATCTGCTGCGCCTTGTGGTTGGCAGAGCGCACGATCAACCGATCGCACACGCTGAACAGGGCCTCATCAACACAGTGCAGAACCGCCTGCAGATGCAGACGCAGATTTTCCCGTTCGGTTTGAAACTGTTTGGCGGCCAAGGCGCGATTGACCGAGCGCAGAAGGGCCTCTTCGAGGATGGGCTTGACAAGATAATCAAACGCACCATCGCGCAGAGCCTGTTGCGCCGTTTCCAGGCTGGGATAAGCGGTGATGATGATGACCAGCGGTGGTGTCGGAATGGGGCGGATCATTTGCAACAGGTCGAGACCAATCTCCTGGTGCAGGCGCACATCGCAATAGACCACATCATACGGTTGGCTGGTGAGTTGTGCCACGCCGGCCTGCAGGTTGGTCACGGCTTTGGCAAGATGCCCGGCCTCCTGCAAGAGGCGGGTCAACACCCGTCCCAGCATGATATCATCATCGACGACCAGAATTTTACCCATGGTTGCACCTGTGCTCGGCATATATGTCAAGCGTGCCATCGTAGCAAGAAATGCCGTAAATTCAACAGATCATCTCCCTCCAAGCCTCTTCAGCGCAACAGCACCGACAACAGCGGGGCAAAATGGTCATCCCAGGGCCGAAAGCCAGCGGGAACGGCGATGGGCATGCCAACGGAAAGGCGATCATGCGCGAACGGGGCAGACTGCCGAGCCAAGACAACCCACTTGGAACGCACGGCAAAGATGGTCGCATCACCGGGATCATCAAAGAAACGGGCCTGCCAGCCCAGGTGCCGGGCTGCCGCCGCCACGACCCAACTCAACTCCAGATAGCGGTTGGAAACATGCACCGCCAACAGGCCATCCTCCTGCAGATGCTGGCCATAAAGCGCCAGGGCTTCCAGGGTCAACAAATGGACCGGGATGGCATCGCCGGTAAAGGCATCCAGTACCAGCACATCAAAACGGTTGGCTGTTTCCCGTTCCAGTTGCAGGCGGGCATCACCCAACACCATCTCTTGCTGCGCCGGTGACTGGCGCAAATGGGAAAAGCGGTTGCGTGCCAGGGGCACCAGATCGGGATCCAGTTCGTAGAAGCGATACAGATCACCGCTCCGCCCATAGGCCGCCAACGAGGCGATGCCCAGCCCCACCAATCCCACCCGTAGCGGCCCCTGCTCCCCTTTGGCCGTCAACAGGCGCCCCACACCACTATTCTGGCTGTAATAGGTGGTAGGAAGGTGACTTTTTGCCGCCTCCAACAGTTGCACACCATGGATGATCCGACCATGCAACAGCTTGCGCACCCCCTGTTCTGGACTGTCGTACACGGACAGAATGCCATAAAAATTGCGTTGCAACACGGTCACCTTGTCCTGTTTGATGCGCCAGTCGGCAACGCTCTGTCCAACCGCGACCATCAGTGTCAGCAGGATGCCGCCGTAGAGCGTTTTTTGCACCCACGGTGCGGAAAAGGTGCGTTGTGGCAATATGACCAGGGCGGCCAAAAAAGTGCAAAAAACGACCGCGATGGGCAACTCGTAGGCATCGTTGAAGAGCGTAGGTGCGAGCACAGCCGCCGTCAAACCGCCCAAGGCACCGCCCAGAGCGATCAAGAGATAAAACAGAGTCAAATGCTCCGGTGCGGGACGCAGGCGCGCCAACTCACCATGACAGCTCATAAAAAGGACGGTGGCGGCAAGCAGGAGCAGCAACAAAGTTGCAGGCAGCGCAAGAAAACCGTTACGGGCCACGGGCAGGTGCAGCAATACCCAAAAGGCCGGGAACAGCAGGGGAAAAAAGAGGGTGCGTTTGTACCAGCGTGGATGGTCGAAGGCCAAGATGAAGGAGAGCAGATAGAGAGCCAAAGGGACAATCCAGAGCAGCGGCACGGGGGCGATATCGGTCGTCAGGGAGCGGGTCAGGGCCAACAGCAGCAGCGAGGGCGCCATGGAGAGAGCGAGCCAAAGCCCTGCCTGCGACCAGCGCACGGCAGTCAGTTGCATCGCGGCAGGCCGATGTTGTGGCAAACGCCCTGCCAAGATGGCCAGAAAGGCACACAGCAGCAGATAAAGGGCAAAGAGCGCACTCCACAGAGAGTATTGTTGCGGCAAGGTCAACCATGGTTCGAGCAGGAGCGGGTAGGCGAGCAGAGCCAGGAGGGAACCGGCATTGGAGAGGGCAAAGAGGCGATAGGGTTGCGTCTGGCCGTGGCGCACAGACCAGGCTTGCAGAAGGGGGCTATTGGCAGCAAGCAGCAGATAGGGCAGAGCGATGTTGGCGGTGAGCAGGCTCAGGATATGCCGCAGCGGATCTTCGTCCCCTGACGGTTTCCAGTCATTGGCGATCGAGAGGGGAAGCATGCCCAGCGCCACCAGCGCAAGGAGCAGGTGCAGAACGCTTTGCCCGCGTGGCGAGAGCCAGCGCAGCAGGGCATGGGCATAGAGATAGCCCAACAGTAGCATGCCCTGAAAAAAAAGCAGACAGGTGGTCCAGACTGCACTGGAACCGCCAAACCAGGGCAGGATCATTTTACCGCTCAAGGGTTGCACCAGAAAAAGCAAAAACGCACCAAGCAGGAGGGTCAATCCGTAAAGGAGGGTCAGTGTACGAAAAGAAGACATACGACATAAGACTCCTGCGAAGGGTGATCCTGCTGGCTACGGAGTGGGGCATTCGATTGACTTTGCCATCCGAAAGAAGGGATGATAGGGCACGCAAGCGCGGCTCACAAGAGAGGGGGGCCGCATGGACACCATTCTCTGCGATACGCAACGTGCCAAACAGGAGTCGCACCAGGAAATTTTCATGCTTTTACCTCCCCGATCAAGCGACAAGCCTGTTGACGTTGCCATCATGAAAGGGGGATAATGCGGTAAATTGGGTACTCGCGGGAGAGAGCACAATGACAACCACCCCATTTGACAGCATGGCGTATGTCAAACGGTTCATACACATGCAACCGTCTGCACGAGAACTGCGTCTGTCCACTCCAGCGCCTGCCGTGCCTTTTGGCCGGTAGTGGGTCCAACAGGAGGTAAAACCACCATGAGCACAGAGACAAACGTCGAAAACGGATACAGAGGCGCATCCTTCATGTTTGATTCGTATGCCTATGTGCGCCGCCTGCGTGATGCAGGGATGGATGAGCAACAGGCCGCCATCCAGGCAGAGACCTTTATGTCCCTGGCGGAAGACCGTTTGGCAACAAAACATGATATTGCCATGCTGCAACGGGACATTGCCGCCATCTCTGCCAACCTGGAAGCAACAAAGACCAGCCTGCACAAGGAGATTGAAACCAGCAAAGCCGAATTACAAAAAGAAATCGAAACCAGCAAAGCAGAATTACAAAAAGAAATAGAAACTACCAAAATAGAATTACAAAAAGAAATAGAAACCACCAAAATAGAATTACAAAAAGAAATTTCAAACACCAAAGTCGAATTACAGAAAGAAATCTCAAACACCAAGATCGAACTCAAACGCGACATGAAAGAGATGGAGTTGCGCATGGTCATCAAAATGGGTGCCATGATCTTGGCCAGCGTCGGAATGATCATTGGCTTGTTGCGTGCCTTTCCGGCTCCCGTACAACTGATCAACGCTCCCGCCCAGGAACTGCGCCTGCCTGCTCCATCGCCTGCCGTGCCTTCTGGCCGATAAGTCTACCACTCGATGTTCAAGTTTTTTGATGCTTGACATGGGAGAACAGGGAAGAAAGGTGCAGTGTCAGCCGAGCGGACTCCAAACCACAGATCAGCTCCCGGCAACATGGTGTACACAGCCCGGTCCCAGCAGCAGGCTTCTGCCCCCCGTCTGGGCAACAACCTGAATCTGTGTGCCAATCCGCTCTTTCAGGGCAGAAATGTGGGAGATGATGCCAATCAACTTGCCATCCTGCTGCAACGTGCTCAAGGTCGCCAAGGCACTCTCCAGTGCCTCTTCGTCCAACGTGCCAAACCCCTCATCCAAAAAGAGCGAATCCACCCGCACATTGCGACTCGCCATCTGCGACAAACCCAAGGCCAGGGCCAAACTGACCAAAAAACTCTCCCCACCCGACAAGTTTTTCGTGGAACGCATCTCCCCCGCTTGATAACTGTCCACCACATTCAGCTCCAAAGGTTGCGCCGCATCCCGTATCAGCACATAGCGATCCGACATCTTTTGCAATTGCCGGTTGGCATAGCGGATCATCGCCTCAAAGGTTACCCCTTGCACAAAATTGCGGTACTTTTTGCCATCCGCAGAACCAATCAACTCATGCAAATTGCCCCAACGCCGACACTCTTTTTTTTGCGCTTCGATGCCCGCCAGCTTTTCCTGAATGCGCCCCCGTGCCACTCGGTCCTGTTCCAGACTGTAGTGCATGGCGCTGAGTGTATCGCGCAATTGCTGCAGCGCGACCTCCTCGGCCTGGGCCTGTGGCTCCAACTCTGCCAGTGTGCGCGCACTCACCTTTTTCTCCAACTCCAACGCCAAACGGGCAGAACGATCCTGTTGCTTCGTTTTCAACTCCGTCTGCCGATCTTCCAACTGTCTGGCCTGCTGCGCCAGCACCGCCCGCTGTTCGGCACTGAGACGCA
Source organism: Magnetococcales bacterium (assembly GCA_002753095.1). Taxonomy (GTDB): domain Bacteria; phylum Pseudomonadota; class Magnetococcia; order Magnetococcales; family Magnetaquicoccaceae; genus Magnetaquicoccus. Next base: position 26,232 of record PDZU01000029.1, on the reverse strand, counting down.
CCGCCAAAAAAGCCTGCTCGTCTACACAGGAGATCCCGGCCAGGGCACGCACAAACGCCGCCTCCTTGACCTGCTTTTCCTGGGCACGCTGTTCCAGATCAGCCCGCCCACTGGCCAGCGCGCTGCGCAGCGTGTGCAGCTTCTGTTGTTGCTCCTGACACACAACCCGCTCCCGCTTTTCCGTCATCTCCGCCTCGTCCACCTGCTTGAGTAGACGACGCTCCTCCTCATCCGGGCTCCTCTCCCCAAAAAGAGCGTGGCGCTGCGCCTGTCGGGCAGCAAACGTGCTCTGCTCCGTCTGCAACTGAGCCTGCTTTTCTGCCACCACCCGTCCCTGCGTCTCCAGCACCGCCTCCAGACGATTGATCTCACCGGCATGCCGCAACAACGCCGCCTCGCTGTCCGCCTTGGCCTTGACCTGCTCTTGCCAACGCCGTAAACGACCACGCAAACCCTCCAACAGCACAGCGATCTCTCCCTCCGCGCCATCCCGAACGCCCAAAGGCTGCAGTTTGGCGCGCAGACTCTCCTTGCGCATCTGCAGCTCTGCCCGCGCGCTCTCCAAGCGCTCCCGCACCTCCTGCAAAGCCGTCTCGGCCACGCGCTTTTCCGTCGCTGCCATACTCTCCTGATTGCCCACCTCCAACAAACGCTGCCGCGCCATCCCCTCCCCATGCTCCAGTTTCTTGAGATGCTCTTCCTGCACCTCCGCCTGGGTAATCCGCTCGCTCAACGCTGCAATACGCTGCTCAAGGGCATCCGGCACAGGCACATCCACCACATAGGGATGCTGCAGCGCCCCGCACAGCGGACAAGGAGCACCATCTTTCAGCTTGCTCCGCTGTGTTTCCAACTCGGCAATCCTGGCCAGAAAGGCCATCTCGCGCAGTAAATCCTCCTTTTCACTGCGGTACTCCCGCAACAGACGATCCCCCAGCAACTGCGCCAGCACCTCCTTGCCCTGTTGCCAACGCTGCCCCGCCTCCTGCAGCGCCTGCTCTTGCGCTTGCCGCTGTGTTTGACATGCATGCAACCGTTTGTCCGCTTGCGCGACCGAGGTCACACACAAACGCTGCTTTCTTTCCAGCTCCGCGTACTCTTTTTGTCCGGCCAACAGCGTGGCCACCTGCTCCTCGATACCCGCCATGCCACCGATCAACCACGCATCCTGGGCATGCTCGGTCAAATAACGCTGCCAGCGTTGCACGCTCTCGGTGACCTGCGCAAGCAGGTTCTGCTCCTGCTCTTGGTGCTTTTTGGCCGCATCCATCTGTCCCAAATCTTTGCGGTAACGCTCTGTCATCGCGGCCAACCCTTTTTTCTGCTCCGCCAATCCCTGATCCAACAAGCGCACCTGCTGCAACATCGGCAGAGCCTCTTGCAACACCCCTTTGCACCGCACCGTCTCTGCCTCGGCGCGCACCAGCATCCCTTGCCGGGTAGTGGCTGCCGTCTCCAGACCGGGCAACTGCGCCTCCTTTTGCGCCACGGCTTGCTGCGCAGCGGACCACTCCTTGCGCGCCAGCGTCAAGGTGGCATACTGCCCATCCAGGGTGGCCGCTTGCAACGCCTGCGTCAGTTGCTGGCGCTGTGGCAAAAAATCAACCAGTTCGCGCTGCAGTTGCTCCCCATCCTCTTGCAAACGCTGCAACTCCTGCTGCAATTCGGCAATGCCACGCAGCCAGGCAATCGCCCTGCCGCTCTCGGCCCACTGTCGGGCAAGAATCCCCTCCTCCTGCCGCTTGTCCAGCAAACCCTGCTGCAACAACGCCACCTGCTCCGGTGCCAACACAGTGATCCCATCCACCTCACTCTGCAACACCTGCAGCTTTTCCTGCTCGACCCGTTGCCGTTCATGCACCCGCACGGAGATGTGACTGTAAATTTCGGTACCGGTAATCTGCTCCAGAATCGGTGCCCGTTCATTGGCCGGAGCCTGCAAAAAGGCTGCAAAATCACCCTGGGCCAGCAACATGGAACGGGTGAAACGCTCAAAATTCATCCCCGTTACCCACTCGATCTGCTCTGCCGTCCCTTTGAGGCGGGCATCCATCACCACACCGCCCGCCACCTCGGCAAGCTCATGCTTGGGCGCCTGCAGCTCCCCTTTCGCCTTTTTGCGCGCCCGGTGCTGGCTCCAGTGACAGCGGAAACGCCCCTTTTGTGTTTCAAAGGTCACCTCGGCAAAACACTCCCCGGTTTGCCGCGACATGATCTCGTTGCTGCTTTTGTTTACCTTACTCAGGCGCGGCGTCCGCCCATAAAGGGCCAAAGAGATGGCGTCCAGAATGGTGCTCTTGCCCGCCCCGGTGGGACCGGTAATGGCAAAAATCCCCTCCGCAACATACTGCGGATGGCGCAAATCAATTTCCCACTCCCCGACCAGGGAATTTAAATTCTTGAAACGTACCTGCACAATTCTCACACCCGTCTCCCTTATTCCGCCTGCGCGTCCTCTTCATGCCAAGAAGCCATGATCTCCCGATAAGCACCATGCAATTCTGCCCTTTGTTCCTCCGGTACTTTATGCGCCACCAGACAACGCTCGAAAAGATCATACACGTCCAGATCGTCAATACTCTCCTCGACAGCCACTTGCGCCCGGACCTGATCCAGAACACGGTCATTCCTGACCCGTAAAATGACCATTTGGCTATCGGCGACGGCCTGATCCAAACGCTCGCGCAAATCCCCCATGACCTCTGCCCCCTCATAAATAATCTCCAGCCAAGCGGACGCACCCTCTGCTGCCAAAATTTTTATTTGCTTGAGCAGTGCGGCCCAATCCCCCTTAAGGCGCTGCAACGGCTGAAAAACTGGAACGGCTACCCGTTGTACGGTAACGGATCTGCCCGTGAGACTGAGCAATTGGACACTCTTTTGTTGCGATGCTTCGCCAAACCCCATGGGCAGAGGGGAACCGCTATACTGGATCCTCTCAGAGTGATTTACCTTTTGCGCCACATGCAGATGGCCAAGCGCCACATAATCAAAACAGTCTGCAAAGATTCCGGCGGGCAGTTGCAGCAGGGAACCCACATATAAATCGCGCACCCCATCCCCTTCCACCACCTGACCACCCGCCGCAAACAGATGCCCCATGGCCACAATGGGAAGATGCGCGCCCCATTGCTGGCGTTTTTGTTCCGCCAAGGCGGCCACCGCCGCATAATGCTGGCGAATCCCCTCCTGCAACTTGCGCTCTTTATCCTCGACACTCTCGCCGGCTTCCACCACACGCATCTCCCGGTCACGCAGATATGGCACGGCACAGACAATGAGTTCCGCCTGTCCCTGCCGATCCTTGAGCAGGATCACCTCCTCGTCCAGAGAATCAGCAACCCGACCAATCACCTGCACATCCAACGCCCGCAGCAACTGTTGCGGGGCCTCAAGCAGCGACGGAGAGTCATGGTTGCCCGCCGTGATCACTACATGCCGACAGGAGGTGCGCAACAACTGACTCAAAAAATGGTAATACAACGTCTGCGCCCGATGGCTCGGCGTATGGCTATCAAAAACATCCCCAGCCACCAACAACACCGCAATCTCTTGCTCCTCGACCAACGCCACCAACCAAGTCAAAAAGGCGGCAAACGCATCGTAACGCTCCCGACCATACAAGGATCGGCCAAGATGCCAATCGGAGGTATGCAATACCTTGATCTTGTTTGCCCGCTCTGTGGGTTGATGCATGGAATTCACTCCAGGTTTACAATGGGCCAAATGACGCTGTTGACCAAGTCAAAACAAGGCAGAAACTGCGCTTAGCACTGTTTTCCTGCTCGTAAGCAGTGGTAACAACAAGGCAATTTCCAATCGATCGGCATATCCTAACCGCATTAAGGCACGACAGCAACCAGAAAGAAATGATTACAGAAAGCGTGTTGTCTCCCAAAATTATCCCTGAATAAACAATACCGCAAAATCAATGTTGATCTTTGACATATGGAAACAATGATGTTAGCATCCGTCAATTTTTCCAAACGGCTTAGCATCAATAACATTTTCGTTGCCCCCCTTCTGAAAAACATTTTTTTATGCATTCAGATAAAACATGCTGATTCAAAAGGGATTTTGCGTGGAATTTACTGCCTCAGAGGAGGTTCCAATGTGTTTGTCCAATGCAAGCAACAAAAGAGCGCGGGTGGGAGCCTTGCTGTTGGTCCTGGCACCGTGGCAGGCCATGATCACCGAAGCGGCCCCTCCCCCCTGGCAAAAGGCGCAAGAGTACCTCACCGCTGGAGAATACGATCAGGCTGTTGCCTTCCTCAACACCATTGAGAAAAATCACGCCGGTAATCCATCCTTTGACCTGCTTTTGGGCTCGGCGCTGTATCGGCAGAAGGCGTATCTTTCCGCCATGTTCCCACTGGAGAGGGCCGTCATCAACGATCCAGACAACGCCACGGCCCGCCTGACTTTGGCCTTGAACATCTACCGCTCGGGATCAGTCGACTGGGCCATCACGGAGGCGGCCCAGGTCGCCATGGACCGCGTTCCCCCCGAACTGGCGCAAGAGTGGCAAACTCTGCTGGCCACTCGCACCACGCCAGAAACAGCCAAGGCCCCTGCCACTGCTGTTCAGGGCCATCTGCAAGTCTCCTATGGCAACGACAGCAACATTACCGGTGGTCCAGGTGATCGCGCGTATTATTTCCCCGGCATTACAACGCCCGTCTCGCTGGGTTCCTATGAACGGGACAAGGACTGGGTTAGCACCTTGAGCGGCGTACTGACCGCCTCGCACACCCTGGATGCCAGCAAAACCCTGTTGGGCGGGGCCAGCTTCTCCCAAACCCTGAATCAGGCCCGCAAAGATCGCGAGGAGGGCTATATCAGCACCTATGGCGGCATGGCTTATGCCATCGACGATGTAACCATTACACCGACGGCATTCATGCAGGGCTATCAACAGTCCGGCAGTCTGTTGCAACGCTTCTGGGGTGCCCAGGTCAACGTCTCGCGCCCGGTCTCGGAGTTGGATACCTTGACCGGTTATGTGCAATACATCGACACCTCTTATCCCGACTATTCCAGCTACAATGATCGCCGCTACACCTTGGGACTGACACACAGCATCAAGGCTGCACAGGAAGGGGGACTCAGCCACTATCACACCCTCTCCGGCGGTACAGATGTGGCCAGGGATTCCAGTTCCGCCTACGTTGGCTATGACTTTATTGGTGCCACTCTGGGGGGACAGCTCCCCATCAACGCTGACATCTCCTTGACAGGCAGTCTCGGATACGAATATCGCCACCATGGAGACGTGGAAACGATCTACACCGCCTACAGAACAGACCAGCAATTTCAAGGTGTTCTGAGTGCCGATTACCAGTTTTCATCATCCTGGCACCTCATTCCCCGGCTGTCTGTGGTCTATTATGACTCCAATCTGGCCATGTATGACTACAACAGAACTACCGTATCTCTTGCTCTTCAAAGGGACTTCAAATGATTCTCTCTCCTCTGCTTCGTGGCTGCCTGATAACAGCCTGTTCCCTTGCCCTTCTCCCGACCCTCTCGGTTGGGGGTGAAACAAGCACTCCAGCTGGTGCTGTGCTGGCCATCAAGGGGGTGGTCACCGTCTCTGGTCGGGTCGGGCAGGCGCCCCGTACCCTGCAACACGGCGATAACCTCTTCTCCGGCGACAACATCCAGGCCCAGGACGGTCAGGCACAGGTACGTTTCTCCGATGGAGGATTGCTGTCGGTCTACCCCAACTCCGCAGCCAATATCGACGATTATCTCTTCCTGAACCAGGATCCCGCCCACAGCAAATGTCTGCTCAGCCTTACCAAGGGGACGTTTGCTGCCCGTACCGGCGAAATCGGTAAACAGGCTGGGGAGCAGTTCCAAATGAAGACCGATTTTGCCACGCTCTTTGTACGCGGCACGGAGTTTACCGTCAAAGTGGCCGACACCATGAGTGTGGCCGTGAACGAAGGGGCGGTGGTCATGAACAATGGTGCCGGTTCCCACGAAGTCAAGCAGGGCAATACCGCCACCTTCACCAGCTTTTCCCGTGCCCCGGAAATGAGCAGTCAAACCGTAGGCTTGCGTTCCGGCGGTCAACAGAACAAAGGCAATGCGTCGGGTGAGGGCGGTCAGAAAAAGGGGGAAGGCGGGGGTGAAGGAGAAGGCGGTCGCCAAGCCTCGCCGCAGGGCAGTGGTCGTGAAGGGGGTGGCATGTCAGGAACGGGTGGTGCCCAGGGTGGCGGCGGCCAGATGGGTGGTGCCGGCCCGACAGGTGCCGGACCGGCAGCCATGGGCATGCCCACCGGGTTACCTCTGGGGGGTGGTTTTTCCATGGGTCGCTCCGGTGGCGGTAGCGGCACGACTGGTCCCATCGGCGGCAACCCACCCCCGATGCCCGGTGCAGCCCAAATGCAAAACCAAGTGGGCAACAAGATTATTCCCGCCATGCAACCGCAACAGCCCCCACCGCAACAGCCCCCACCGCAGCAACCCCCGCCGCAACCGGCAATGCGTCATTAAAGATCTGTTTCACCCTGCTGGTTTTGGGTACTGTTGTATGACTGGTAACATCGATACATGAAAAGCTGAAGCCACTGCACACGCGCCATATTTCCGTTGGCGCCGTGCGGTGGCGTGGGCTTTTGTGTTGCTGAACACTCCGTTCCCCATGCAAAGCAGGATTCTCTTTGTTATCTTTGGTAAGGCTTGTAAAAAAATGTCGGCTGAGCTTGCGAATATTTTGCGTGAATTGATTGAAAAAGAGAGACTGTCCGCCCTGGCCGTTAGCGCCAATGGTTTTGCCTTTGACCCCCGCTCCGGGCAAAGTTTTACCGTCAATCATACTGGTGTGGCCACCATGGAGTTGCTGCTGGCCAACCACAGTATCGAAAGCACCGTCGGTGTGTTGGCCAAACAGTATGAGATGCCTACCGATGTGGTGTTGGGATCGGTGGAGGTTTTCATTCGCCAACTGGCCCGGTATCTGGCATGAGCAGTCTCGGCAGGAACAAAGCGGATTGGCGTTCCTGGAACGTCGCCATCACCGGCATGAACGCGCAACCAGACAATCCAGGCCCTGGTTTGGCCGTGGCCCGCTGTCTGCGCCATGCGCCAGAGTTTCGCGGTCGCCTGATCGGCCTGGGCTATGAGGTGCTCGACCCCGGTCTGTACCATCGTGCTGTCTTTGATACCAGCTACCTGATGCCCTACCCCTCGGAAGGCTTGGAAAGTCAGCTGGAGCGCCTGCTGGAGATTCACGCCAAAGAAGGTATCGATCTGATCATCCCCTGCCTGGATGCCGAATTGAATACCTTTGCCCACAACGAAGAGCGTTTCGCAGCGGCGGGCATGCGCATGCTGCTGCCACAACTGGAACAATTGCGCCTGCGGGCCAAGGATAATTTGGGGGAACTGTGCAGCCGATTGGGCATCGACACCCCGGAAACGGTGCGTATTTCCGACACCGGTTTTTTTGAACGCTGCCGGGATGAAGGATGGAGCTATCCGTTGGTGGTAAAGGGTATTTTCTATGATGCCGCCATTGTCAACAGCCCGGAAGAGGCCAAGAGTGCCTTTCATCGCATTGCCGCACAATGGGGTTATCCGGTGCTGGCCCAACAACTGGTCAGCGGCTACGAGATCAACCTGACCGCCATCGGCGACGGCCAAGGCAACATGCTGGGGCCGGTAATGATGCGCAAACGGGCGGTTACCGACAAAGGCAAAGCCTGGGCCGGCATCTCCATTCTGGATACAGAACTCGAACAGATGGGCCGGGCCATCCTGGCCGCCACCCAATGGCGCGGGCCACTAGAGGTGGAGGCCCTGCGCAGCAATGATGGTCGCCTGTACCTGATCGAAGTCAACCCCCGTTTTCCGGCCTGGGTCTATCTGACACATGGAGTGGGCTGCAACCTGCCGCAACTACTGTTGCGCCTGGTCGCCGGAGACCATCCCCTGGTGTTGCCGCAACCCGCTCCAGGCACCCTTTTCATCCGCTATGCGGAGGAGTTGGTAACCACGCTGGAACAGTTTGAAAGCATGATGATTAAAGGTGTTCTTATCACCCCGCAGGCTGCGGGAACCGTCTAGATTAAGCAGGAGAAAAGGATGTCCCAAGACTCGGAACCGAGGCGCGGCTGGGAACCGCCGTATATCATTCCGCACCGTTATGACAACAGCAAATTTGGCCGACGGATCGCCCGCGATAATTGTTGTCATCACATCGATGGCGTGGATGTGGAGTATCTCTTGTCGCGCTATGGTTCGCCGCTGTTTATCGCCTCGGAACGCCGCCTGCGCGACAATGTGCGCCGGGTGCGCAACATCTTCGAGCGGCACTACCAGCCGGTTATTCATGGTTGGTCCTATAAAACCAACTATACCAGCGCCATCTGCAATATTTTGCATCAGGAAGGCTCCTGGGCCGAGGTGGTTTCCGCCTTTGAATATGAAAAAGCCCGTCATCTGGGCGTGCCCGGCAACCGCATTATTTTCAACGGTCCCAACAAGGGACGGGCCATCCTGGAACGGGCCATCCATGAAGGGGCCCGCCTGCACATCGACCACATCGATGAACTGGAACTGATCGAAACCATCGCCAAGGAACAAAACAAAACCGTCCCCATCACCATGCGGCTCAATTTTAATACCGGCTATACCGACCCCTGGAACCGCTTTGGCTTCAACCTGGAATCCGGGCAGGCGCACAGCGTGGTTACCCGCATCAAACGCAGCACCCAGGTGCGACTGACCGGTTTGCACAGCCATATCGGCACCTTTATCCTGGAACCACGGGCCATGTCCGAACAGGTACGCCTGATGTGCCAGTTCATGCAGGAGATTGAAGCCGACGGCAAATGCACCATCGATGCCCTGGACATTGGTGGTGGCCTGCCCTCCCGCAACGCCCTGCAGGGGATCTATCTGCCCCCGGAACAGGCAGTCCCAGCCATCGATGATTTTGGCGAAGCCGTTTGTACGGCCTTGAGCAAGGGACTCGCCCAACGCACGGCGCCTCCGCCACTGCTGTTCATCGAAAGCGGGCGCGCCGTGGTCGATGATGCCATCTCCCTGGCCAGCACGGTGGTCGGCACCAAACAGCTGCCGGATGGTCGGGCCGCTGCCGTGCTCGATGCCGGCATCAATACCATGCTCACCGCCCTGTGGTACCACCACCCGGTCAAGCTGACCAAACCCAAACCGGGCAATCCGGTGGATACGGTGCTCTATGGCCCCCTGTGCATGAATATCGATGTCATGCGCCACAGTGTCTATCTGCCCCCTCTGGCCGTGGGCGACCAACTGGTCTTCAACCCGGTGGGTGCGTACAATAACTCGCAATGGTTGCAGTTTATCGAATATCGCCCGCCCATTCTTCTGATCCATCTGGACGGAGAGTGTTCGATCATTCGGGAGGCGGAAACCTTGCCCGATCTGTGCCGCCATGATCGCCTGCCCGCCCATTTGACTTCGCCGGGGCATGTCCCATGACCGTCCCCACCTTTGTGCTGCGCGAACCGCGCCTTGAGGATGCCATCCCCTATGGCCGATTTTTGGCCGATCCAGAGGTGCATGTCTGGCTGGAGGATCGCTGCCAACGGCCACTGACGCTGCCGGAGGTGCAAGCTTTCATCCTGGGCCCCTCCTGGTGCCGTTGGGCCATCGACTGTGAGGGCGCTTTTGTCGGATTGACCGGATTGGAAGATGTCGACGCCCTGCGCGGCACGGCGCGCCTGTTCATCGTGATCGGCGAGCGCCAATTGTGGGGCAAGGGGTTGGGGGAGGCGGTGGTACGCCGCGTGCTGCACCATGCCTTCCATGAGCTGGGCCTGCGCAAGATTGTCTCCGATTTCATGGCCCCCAACCACGGTTCCCGCCGGATCCACGAACGGACCGGCTTCCAGGTGGAAGGGTGCGCCCGGCAGGACAGTTGGCGCCGGGGGGAATGGATTGATCGGGTCTACGTGGCCATCTTTCGCACCGAGCATAACGGGGATCGCGTATGACTGTACCGCGTCGCCAGCAGACCGAACAAAAATCATCCCCAAAAACAGCCCGCAAACCCTTCACCGATCATGCCCTGGTCTGTTTTGCCCATGACCTGATCGCGGGCTATGGTTCCTTCTTTTTCTTCACCCAACCGGCTGCCAACCTGCTGCTGGTGGCCTGTACCATGATGCGCCCTTGGGTTGGTCTGCTGGGACTGTTGGCGGGGGCCTCCACCCTGCTGGCCCGTCAAGCACTCTCCCTCTCTCTGGTCACCGTGGGCGGACTGGAGGTGGTCAACGGCATTCTGGCCGGTCTGCTGGTCGGCTATTTTTTTGCCCCAGAGGAGCGCGCCGTCGCTTTGGCCCTCTGTGCCGGTCCCTTCGCTGTATTGGTCTCCGCCTGGATGGGCGACAATCTGCGCCACCGCAACCTGCCCCTGCTCTCCGGCTCCTTTGTCCTGGTGGGTGGTGGCCTGCTCGCCGTCGGACGTGCCATGGGGCTCTCCTTCGCCCCCCCCTTGCAACCCACACCCATTGACTGGTTGCCCACACCCCTGTATGAGTTTCTGCGCGCCCTGGGCGGTATCTATCTGACCCGCACCCCGGAAGGGGGCATCTTTGTCCTGGCCGCCCTGTTTCTCTCTTCGCGCACGCTGGTCATGCTGGCCATTCTGGCCGCAAGCGTGGCCAACCTGATCCTGCTCGGCTTTGCCATCCCGGTCACCGGTTTGGCGGGCAGTTCGGCGCTCAGCGCCGCTGTCATGGCCGCCATCATGACCGGCGGACTCTTCACCGCACCCAGTGGTCGTGCGCTGCTGGTGGCCCTCTTTGCTGCCGCCTGCGCCAGTGTGGCCAGTCTCGCCCTCTTCAACGCCCTCTTTTTCATGGCCCTGCCCCCCCTCTCCCTGCCCTATCTGGTGGTGACTTGGCTGATCATGTTGACCTTGCGCCCGGAACGGGGTATGGCCTGGGCCCGCTATTGGCTGCCCCCCTCTCTGCCGGAAATCAGCCTGGACCGGGCACGGCAGGCCGAAGCCCGCGGCCTCTCTCCACACAGCGTGGCCCTGCGCGCCCCCTTCTATGGGCGCTGGCACGTCTACCAATCCTTTGATGGACCCTACACGCACCAGGGCGCCTGGGCACACGCCCTCGACTTCCATCGTCTGGTCGATGGCCAAGCCTTCCGTGACGATGGCGAAAAAGTAAGCGATTTCTACTGCTTCGGCCAAACCGTGCGCTCCCCCGCCTGGGGGCAGGTGGTCGAATTTCGCGCCGATCTACCCGACAACCCCCCCGGCGAGGTGGATGCCGTCAACTGCTGGGGCAACTATGTGCTGATCGCCATCGGCAACGATGAATTTGTCCTGATCGCCCATTTTCGGCAACACAGCGTCTGCGTCGCCATGGGCGAAACGGTCATGGCGGGCCAACATTTGGGCCAGTGTGGCAACTCCGGTCGCTCGCCTCAGCCCCACATCCATATGCACGTACAAAAGGGCATCACCCTGGGCAACCCTACCCGCCCCTTTCACCTGAGCGGTGTCTGTATCGGCACCCGTTTTCTGCTCGATTGTCTGCCCAAGGAACAGGATGAGGTCTTGGTCCCCAACGTCAGCGAAGCCCTGCGGCGCAGCCTGCATGTACAAATTGGTCGCCGCCACACCTATATGGCCGGCCAGAATGAGTGGCAATTGCAGATCGAACTGGATGTCACCAATCAATTCACCTTTGTCGCGGCCAGTGGTGCCAAGGTCTATCTGGCGGAAACCGATACCCTCTTTGCCCTGTACGAACGGTGTGGACCTGCCGATCCCCTGTTCGATGTTTTTGTCTTGTCGGTGGGTCTGACCCCGATGATCGACATGGAAGCAGAGTGGTTCGACGCCCCGCCTACCCGCCTGTTGCCCTTGCCGCCTGCCATGCGTGCGTTGCGCTGGCTGTTGCCCGGCATGATCTCCTCCACCAGCCATTATCGCCGCGCCTGGGACAGCACAACCCACGTGTGGCGACAAAGCGGAACACACGACCTGAACCTGCTGGGTCGTCCACTCTGGCGTTGCCAAACCCTCTCCACCATCACCGAAGGCGGCGGCATTATCGGTTTTTCCCTGGCTGGCAGCGATCATCTGACCGATGTCAAGTTGATCAAGATCGGTTTTAAAAGTGACATCGGCGTGGACGAGTGGGATGAACCCGTCGTCCACTCCTTCTGACCCGGAGCCTGACCATGTGCGGAATCGCCGCCACCATTCGCCTCCGGGATTCCCGCCTCTTCGGCAAACTGTTTGACCCTCTGGCCCATCGCGGACCGGATGAAAGAGGGGTTGTCGAGAGTCAACGGGTACAAATGGGCATGCACCGTCTTGCCATCGTCGGCGCCCCCGGCATGACCCTGCCTCTGCGCAACCAGAGTGGTCGTCTGGTGCTGGCCTTCAATGGCGAAATTTACAACCATGCCGCCCTGCGCCAAGCGTTGTCCGACTATCCCTTTCAGACCCAATCCGACAGCGAAATTCTCTTTCCCCTCCTGGCCCGCGCTGGCTGGGCGGGTTTGCGCCGTCTGCGCGGCATGTACGCCTTCGTGCTGGCCGATCTGGAGAGCGGCGACTTCATTGCCGCACGGGATCCCTATGGCATCAAACCGCTCTATTATGCCCAAATCGAGGACGGCTTTGCCCTGGCCTCGGAGCTGAAATCCTTCGCCCAACTGCCCTGTCAACCGCAATTTCTTCCACCGGGCCATCTGCTCACCCGGCATGGCGTGCAGCGCTGGTACCATTGGCCCACGCGCTCCCGGTCAACGCAAGTCACCCCCCTGCGCCCCCTGTTGGAACAGGCCGTGCTCTCCCATCTGCCCCCGCCCGACCAGCCCTGTGGCGTTTTTTTGAGCGGCGGTGTGGACAGCAGTGTCGTGGCCGCCATCGCCGCCCGCCACAGACCCGATCTCACCGCCTACAGCGTGGTGCTGCCCGGTTCCCCCGATGAATCTCCGGCGGCAGAGATGGCCGCCTTCCTGGGGGTCAAGCATCAGGTGCTGCGGGTCGACACGGCAACCATTCAGGCCGCCTTGCCCGCCGTGGTCGCTGCCCTGGAAAGTTATCACCCGGTGATGGTGCGCAATGCGGTCCCGCTCTATCTGCTCGCCCAGATGGCGGCCAAAGAGTGCAAGGTGGTGCTGGGCGGGGATGGTTCCGACGAACTGTTCGCCGGCTATGACTATCTCGCCCGTTTGTCGCGCCGTTGCTGGTCCATGTCCATGGATTATGGTTTCAGCAATCTGCACCGCACCGAACTACAGCGGGTGGATCGCATGACCATGGCGCACGGTCTGGAGCTGCGCGTCCCCTTCCTGGACCAAAGCGTGGCCGAGTGGGCCATCAACGCACCGATTACCGACAAGATACGTCTCCGGGAGGGCAAATGGGTCAACAAATGGGCCTTGCGTGCAGCTGTCTCCGATCTGCTGCCCCCCAGCATCCAGTGGCGGCAAAAGCTGCCTTTGGTCGAAGGCAGCGGCTTTGCCAAGCTGGAGTTGGCCAAAACAGGCCACACCCCAGGAAAAACCCGGTCCAAATGGCCGCTGGAAAATGCCGAGGCAGATGCCTTTTTCCCTCTCTGGCAGGCAGCCTTTCCCAACGCGACGCCTGATCATGAGATCTGGCAGGATGCCGGTCGCTACCACCGTTTCAAAGGCAACCATGGAAAAGCGCTGCTCGAACTCTTTCGTCACTAGTCTCCGGGCACTGCTCGCCGCCTTCCTCGCCGGAATGGCCCAACTGGCTCTGTGCAAACAGTGGCTGGTGGGGGTGGTCATCAGCGCCTGTATTGCCCCATTCTCCCTGACCACCTGCGGTCTGGTGTTGCTGGGGGCACTGACCGCAACACTTTGGCCCTTTTGGCGGCAACAGGATATGCGCCTGCTGGCCTCCGGTTGGTACGGTGTCAACGGAGCGCTGTGGGGTTTTTTGGTCGATTGGCACCTTGTCAACCCTCTGGGGGCCGTTCTGGTCACCCTGCTGGGCGCCTGGGCCATGGCCATGCTGCTCGATTTGATCGTCCTCCCCCTGGGCGATGCCCCCCTCACGCTGCAACCGCTGACCATCCCCTTCATCCTGCTGGCCATCCCTCTGACGCTGTGGTCGCCACAACTGTTGCCGGTTATTGAACAGCTGGAGCAACCGCTCTCCCCCGCCACCCTGCCACCGACCACCCCCCTCTGGCAAGCGCTCGCCCCAGAACCACAGGGGTTGCAACAGGCCACACAGGCATGGCAGGCGTACAACGCGGGCGCCTATCCTCAGGCTCAGGCTGGCTTTCATGCCTTGACCCAAACCTTCCCCGATCAGGCTGACCATTGGAACGGCCTGGGGTGGGCCGCATGGCGCCAGGGCAACCAGACAACAGCCACCGTGGCCTTCAAGCAAGCCTTGGCGATTCAGGCCAATCACCCTTACGCCCTGGATGGTCTGGCCTGGATTACCCTGCAGCAAAGGCGCTGGCAAGAGGCGGCAGAGCTGTTTCAGGCTGCCTGTACCCAACAGCCCGCCTGGGCCGAACCCTGCACCGGGCAAGGGTGGGCTCTCTACCAGAAAGGGGCCTATCGGCAGGCAGAACAGAGCTTTCAACAGGCTCTGCGGCGGGATCCCCACTCTGCCGACAGTATGAGTGGTCTGGGCTGGGTGGCCATGCGCACACAGCATCGGGAAGAGGCCAGCCGTCTCTTTGCCCAGGCTCTGCACGCCGATCAAAACACCCGCAGCGCCAGGGAGGGCTTGGCCTGGAGCCAGGTGGCCCTGCAGCGGGGCAGCGCGGGTGAAGATCTGTTCCGGGATGTGTGGGAACGGGGTACAGAAGGACACAAAACCATCCAGGGTATTGCCGACAGCCATCGCCTGATGCTTCTGCACGGCGAGAAGATCCAGAGAGATCCACGCGAAGGGCAGGCGGTGCTGGATCATCTGGGCGGGAAAGTGTGGCTGATTCCTCTGTTGCTGCTGGCAGTGTTGTTGACCACCCCGATCGCTGCTCTAATCGCTGTGCTGCTGATGCTGCTCGGCATGGCTGTTACGGTGACACTTGCCGGAGCAGGGTCGTTGCTCTGGATTGATCTGCATCTGCAGACAGTGGCGATGACCGCCCTGCTGGTCGCCCGCGCACCGCAATTGCAGGGATTTGCCAAGTTGAGCGGTGCGCTACTGGCTGTTTTGGCGGCCTGTCTGCTCTGGGCGCTGTTTCATTTGGCCGGATTCTGGATCCCCTTGCTCCCCTTCAATCTGGTAGGCATACTCTTCCTGCTTGGGCTGGCCCGCCTGGAGAAAAAACGAGAAGTCATCCTTGATAAAAAGCTGGCATTCTTGCGCGGGTAACAACAGTCAACACAATTGGCCTGGGAGCCACACATTGCTAAAAAAATTTTTGTTTATCATGATGATGATTGCCTCAACCGCCCAGGCAGGCAACAAGCTGGCCCCGCCCTGTCTGGGCAAAACGCCTGTTGCTGCTGCAGAAAAAGCCTTCAAGAGCTATCGGGAGATGTTGCTTGGTGATCCCAAACAGATGCGCGGTCTGGTCACCGGTGGGTTGATGCATGCGCTGTCTCAGGAATACCAATGCCGCCTGGGGGGCGAGTTGTGCGCCATTGACGTGGATCCGTGGAGTGGTGCGCAGGATGGCACCATCCAAAAGCCAATCACCTTTCGCCAGACCAGTAATGACCGGCAGTCGGCCAGCGTGGACATGCAATATACCTTGGCGATCGACGCCAGCCACAAAGAGAAATTGGTCAGCACCCTGCTGTTGGAGCGCAACCCCACCCATAGCTGTTGGCAGTTGGCGGATCTGATCACACCGGCGGGCGACTCCCTGCGGCAGCGCATTACCGGCAGTCAAAAAGAGAGCGATGAAAGCCCGCTGCCACCGCCAGGATCTGGGCAGGAGTAGCCGAGCCGCACCCTACAAGATTACAGATCTTTGCCAGCCCAGACCACCCGACCCAGTATATCCACGCCCTGCACCCCTGCCGCATCCATATCGAAAGCGGGACTGTGCGGGTTATCCGACTGGATGACCAGCCTGTTGTCTGCCTGAAACTTGAACCGTTTGGCAAAGAGTTTCTGCTCCATGCGGATGACAAAAATGCGATTGTCCAGCGGTTCTTTCTGTCGCAGATCGACCAGCAGCAGGTCGCCGTCGCTGATGGTTGGTGCCATGGAATCGCCAACCGCATCAATCAACGCCAAAAACTTGGGATTCAGACGTTTCTTTTGCAACCACACATTTTTGAAAGCCAGATGGCCAATGACCGCGTCATTCGAATGGCATGCTGCACCAGTCCCCAGACTGGCTTCGGCGCAATAACGCGGAATCAGGACAAAATCCGAGAAGCGCTCCTCCTGCCCGACCACCGCATCACCCAGAAGTGCAACCGTTGTTTCATCCTCCCCATACAGATGCCTGTCGTTCCGCACTGCCCAACTTGCCGCAACATTGCCATGCATTGTGTCATTCTCCCTTGCCTCGGGGCGCGACCCCACCCCGTTTGACCAGATTCTCACGCCCCGCACCATGCCCGCAGAGCACGGTTATCGCAACTCAGATATTTTCCCAACAGCGGTCAAGGATGTCAAGATAGAGTGTGCAGGATGCAGCAATTGACAAAGCAACCCTATTGCTTGCCCACCAGCACAAGCCGAGAAAAAGTTCCGTCGGGGCAATTTTCAAGAAATTGCACAGCGATATCAAATTCCGAAACCCTGGTGACTTTGCAGGGCAGAGGTTGGTTGCCATCCAACGGTAAAACGTGCAGCAAACCAACCTCACCGACGGCAAGCTGCTTGGCAGGATAGCCAACCGTAAAAAGCACACCACTCCCACTCACATTGAGGGTATTGCCTGTCAAGGCCCCTTTTCCCGTCAACTCAAGCAGAACCCGTGCATGCAATTGAATTCTTTGTGCTCTTGGTTGCATCATCATGCCATTGCTGCCAGTTCAATCATGATTTCTAAAGGATCTCTGCAACGAGTCGATCCAATCCGACTTGCACAGGATTTCAGAGACGGGCGCATTGTACCTCATTTCTACACATTTAACTCACCTTGAGATACTTGTCTTTCTTGACGTTGCATACCGGGCATTGTTCCGGTGGTTGCCCAAATTCCACATGTCCACACACGGGACACAGATAGATTTCCACGCCTGCCAGATCCTGGCCGTCTGAAACCGCAGCCAACGCCTGCTGGAACAGGTCGTGATGAATCTTCTCCACCTCCATGGCCCCCTGCATGGATTGCACAGCCCGTTTGTTACCCTCTTGTTGCGCTTCGGCGACAAATCCGGGGTACATATGGGTAAACTCATGCGCTTCACCGGCTATTGAGGCCTGCAGATTTTCGACCGTGCTGCCAATCCCGTTCATCACTCTGAGGTGCGCATGCGCATGGATGGTCTCTGCTTCTGCAACAGCCCGGAACAGTTTGGCAACCTGGGGAAAACCATCTTTTTCTGCCTTGGCTGCAAAGGCCAAGTATTTCCGGTTTGCCTGACTTTCTCCAGCAAAGGCGTGCTGCAAATTCTCTTGGGTACCCATTGGCTGCTCCCTGTTCATAAAGAGATTAAAAAAAACAAAATCGTGTCACTTGCAAGGGTGATCCTCTGCCGCACTTGGCCTGCAGCCTATTGTGGGCGTGCTGACTTCTCTTGCAGTCGCTGCATAAAGCGGGCGACATCGATGATTGCCCTGCGGTGTGCGCCCTCACCAATCAACCCGGATTCATCGTGACAGGAGACCTTGAACAATAAGCTTCTTCCGGTCAGTTCTACCAATTCCACCTCAGCGGTCACCGTCATTCCTATCGGGGTTGCCGCAACGTGACCAACATCGATGTGGATACCAACCGTGTGCTGCTCTGGCGCCAGGAATGGGCGCAAGCCCATGATGCAGGTCTGTTCGATAAAGGCGACCATCATGGCAGTGGCCAACACGGGCGGCATGTCCTGAAAACCGGGCCAAGATTGGTCCACCTCAGGAACTGTATGACGGGCTTCGACCGTCAATTGTGCGCTGTGCCGCAGGCCGACAGCAAGAACGGGTAATTGTTGACCAGACATGCTCTTCCAATATACAGGTTGTCTATTTTTGGCGACCATGCTCACGACGAAGAAAGCACACCAGGACTACTGTAACAGCATGCGCATCCGGCAACAATGGCCGCTGTTTGGGCAGCATAGCAAGCCAGGAACCCGTTACAAACCTGCTTGCTGGCCAATGCGGGGGGAGATTATTCGCTCTGCTGCTTGCCAAGCCAGCGCACGTGCCTCTCCGCATCACAACCGCAACATTTTCGCCCCTGCGTTTTCCTGGCCTGCCAAAACAGTTCCACCCGACCATCTGCGATCAGGGGATGCAGCAAAGCGCGCACCTCATCCATGTCCAGCAGAAAGTGAACGGCCAGATCGACGAGCAACATCTCTTGCCTATTCTGCAACAGGAGCATCAGGTCATCCACCACCATGCCATTCTCCATGTTGGATCCGGCGACAATCGGTCAGGCAACATCCTGCCCATCCTCCGTAGCGCCACAGGTTTTTGTCAGGTGCTCAATCAGCAAGTCCCGTTCTTTGGAATAGAGATAGGCGATCGTCACACCACGCCCCGAAAACAGGTTGATTTTCACCCCGGCATTTTCCAGACGCTGAAATTTGACCGCACCAGGGGGATAGTGATGCCGGCAATGAATGGATGGACCCAACACCACTTTATAGACAAAGGGCAACCGGAGCAGGCTTTTGGTCGTTGCCTTGGCTGATTTGTCCAGGCTTTTGTGCCTGCCGAATGGTTGCCCCATGGTTTGATCCTTGTCCTGTCAGCCAACCCACCCCCCTCAAGCAAGGGCAGGCACTCACCCCCCGCGTTTCAGCGCCTGAATCGCCGCCTCCAGCGCTTGCAGGAAGCGGGAACGGTCCTTGTTGCTGAAGGATGGTCCACCCCCTCGAATCTCACCGGCATCGCGCAGATGGGCGTTGAGTTCCCGCATGGCCAAGGCCATACCGATCCCCTCGTCATCAAAAGGTTTGCCGGTGGGACCAAGAACACGCGCCCCTTTGCTCAGACAGCGGGCCGCCAGGGGAATGTCCGCCGTAACGGCAATATCCCCCGCAGCAATGCGTTCCACGATCCAATCGTCTGCCTTGTCCAGACCACCCGCGACCACCTGAATGTTCAACAGGGGATGGGTCGGCAGGCGCATTCTTTGGTTGCTGACCATGTGGACGGCGCGTCCATGGCGCTCTGCAACCCGCATCACCTCGCCCTTTACCGGGCAGGCGTCGGCATCCACATAGATTTTCATCCTGACCTTGCACCACTTGCATGAACAACGCTCATCCCCATACCCTCACCCCATGCCGAACCCCAACCCTGGTGGATTAATACAAAATCAAGATTGCTGGAACAAAATGGATCATTGTACGGTCCATGGCATTCAACCGTTTGATCTGGCGACGCGCACCACGCGGACAGCAACCTTGCCCGACGGGTTCCAAAACCTGTGGCCATGGATTGACACTGCTTCGGACAACAACCGAAACATGGGAGAACATGACGTGCATTGGGATCTGGAGACAATTCAATGGATCGCCTGGGGCTCTGCCCTGATCATTCCGGTTAAAATCTGGTTGCTCATCCGTTATGTGCGCCGCAAAATGGCCGAAGATGCCATGCAGGAGACATCTCTGCGGCCCCCCTTTTGACGACAACTTTCAGACGGCGCAGCCTGGACAAGATGAGAAGTTTTGCCAGTGCATCCGCCCTGGCCTTGTCAAATTGGCCAGCTTCACGATAGCTCCGCCAGGACACTTTCCAAAGTCGGTGCATCCAGGATGCGGAGACTCCACTCCTCCAAGGTGACCAATTCGGCGTTGGCTATTTTGTCGGTTGCCCAGGCAGGCAGGTCACCAAAACGGCGTCGGAGTTGGCCGGTCAAAGTCTCCGCCTTGCCTTTTTTCTCGCCTCTCAGTTCACTTTCCATCTGTGCCTGCAAAAACATCGGCCGCAGCACATCATTTTCCATCACGTTGAATGTAAGAGCCATCTCTTCGGCCTCCTTTTTGATGACGACTTCCAGGCGGCGCAGCCTGGACAAGATGAGAAGTTTTGCCAGTGCATCCGCCC
>PDZU01000029.1:0-5551 GCA_002753095.1 Magnetococcales bacterium | reverse complement strand
GGGATCGGTGTGAATCTCGTGGTGGGTGCCGTCGTGGTCAGTCATGCCTTGTCTGTCGGATTGAGATCAGAAAAACGGGGGTCCGGGAGCAGTGTATCAGGTTGACTGGTGGAGTTCCACCGGAATTGCGGGAACATGGGCAAGACGCGTTGCTGGCGTTTGTGGGGGGCAATCGGAAGGGAATGCCACCACGCGGGGGAACCCTCTACGCCATGATTTCCTACCGGAATGGGTGCACTGTCCCTCGTTTTCCCAAACCCTTTTGCTGCCCCTTTCAAACCCTGTTGACTTTTCCGATGGGAACGTTGAACATCGGGGATAGGCGGTATCGTTCAGTCAGGAGGCAAGATCATGGGAGTATCCATCACGTTCGACACGCTGGCCTTTGCCAAGGAGTTGGAATCTGCCGGAATACCCGTTGAACATGCTGAAGCCCAAGCCAAGGCACTGGCAGCGGTCATTCAGAAGGTTGAAGAGTCCCGCATGCAGGAATTGGCGACCAAAGGGGATATTCTACGTCTGGAGAAAGAGATCGAGAAAGCCAAAGTCGAAACCATCAAATGGGTTGTCGCAACCGGTATCGTCATCCTCGGCGGTCTGGCAACTGTTAATCGGATATTCCCTCCGATGCCGGTCTACATCCAAACACCACCCGCCCAGGAAATGCGTCTACCCACTCCAGTGCCTGCCGTGCCTTAGCACAACAAAATCTCTGGCTAACAACAAAACTGGATGGCGACTGTGATTTCTGTCGAAGAATGGATACATTGTCCCTCGATTTCGCGATTTTGCACTGGAATGGATACGCTGTCCCCCGATTTCTGTCCCACTCCGGCATCCGAGGCCTTGTTGAGCCACTTCATCGCCTCTTTTCCCAACTTGTAGGGAGCATCTCCCTCTTTGCCCTCCGCCGGAGGCTCGCTCTGCGCCCTTCCGGCAACCAGCAACAAACCAACCACTCCTGCCATCCAAAATTGTCGCTGCCTTCGGCTCATCATCATCTTCTTCTCCAATCTCTTTCGCGAACATGAAACATAATCATGCAGGTGAGTTCCAATACCGTCTGCCCAAATCAGCCAGCGAACAGTTAAGCGCCCCTTCATCACAACTCTTTCAATTCGCGCAACTCTGCACTGGTCAAACGCAATCGAAATGACAATGCTCTTGCCAAGCGGAAGATGATCCGAAACCCTAACTCAGGGTGATAGGCAACGGCCTGATCAAACCGCCTTCTCGAAAGAAAATACAAATCAGTTGCTACATCGGCCACTGCATCCGTTGACCGGTTGTGCAAACTGGTGACATCGGTCACGGCATCAGTCATGCGGTGGTGCAACTCCAAAAACACCATCTCACCAAAAAAATCACCTTGGCCAAATATGGCCAAGGACATGGTACCGTCACTTGCAGTCGGCAAAGAGATGCGTATTTGTCCACGACGAATAAAAAAGATTTCGTCTCCTTCATCCCCACGACTGAACACTCTTTCTCCAGCCTTCACATGACGCTCCTCCACATAGCGCTCCAGTATCGCCATGCTTTCACCGTCCAACAAACCACGCAGCAGGGCGATTTCCGACAACTGCAACAGAGGCTCCTCCTGGGGAGGCACTCCCCCCCCTTCCTGCAACAGATGCTCCTCCACCCACTCCATGGCCAGATCCAGGTACGGGAAGATGCGTATATTCTCCCCATGGTGCAACAGACCGGTCTGTGCAAAATATTGTGTCATATCCAGACCGGTTGGCAAATGGCTGGGAACATCACTCAGAATCAGCCATGCACCCCGATCCTTCAACATCGCCGCAATCAACTCCAGCATATGGACAGCGGTGAAATCAATGGATTGAACATGCCGCAAATCCAATACCAGAAAGCGACACTGTTTAATGTCCTTCTCCAGGCTGGTAAAAAGCTGATCAGTGGTGCCAAAAAAGAGACTACCCTGCAATTCACAAATCGTGCTCTCCCGCCCCCGACTTTGCAGAATATCCCTCTCCTCCCGCAGACGGTTATATTTGGAACTCACCTGATCTCCATGGCGCCGCCGACGTACAACAGAGCTTCTCACCTGCTCACGCAGGAACAGCAGAACCGCAAAACCGATTCCAGCTCCGGCTGCCGCCACCAGATTGCCAAAAACAGCAACCACAACCACTGCGGCAATGACACCAAAATCCAGCAGAGTCGAACGATGATGCAACAAGTGCAGGCTCTGCCAGTCAAACATGCGCCATCCCACCACCATCAAAATGCCTGCCAGAGCGGCAATCGGCACCCAACCGATTAATCCGGCAAAAAACCACAACACCAACAGCGAAAAGAGTCCCTCCAGAAGCCCGGATAACCGGGTCTGTCCACCACTGTTCAGACTGACCAGGGTGGCGCCCATGGTTCCTGCTCCCGGCATTCCCCCCAACAATGCACTCAAAAGGTTGGACAACCCCTGCCCCAGCAGCGTCCGGTTGGACTGATGACGGGACCGAGTCAAAGCATCGACGACCACGCAGGTCTTCAGGGTATCGATAGAAAGCAGGACGGCCAGAGTCAATGAGGGCACCATGATTGCCATGAGTTCACCAATCCCCATTTGGCCAACCACCTGCCAACGCTCCTGCAAACCACGCATCAGAGCATCGCCTTCCACCACAATTGGCCCAATCAGCAACGTGTTATCTGCCAATCGGTACAACTCCGGTTGCCACAAACCGAGCAAAAAATAGGTACCCATCCCGGCCAGCAGGCCAACGATTGGTGCTGGAATCGCTTTCGTGACACGCCCAGCCTGACTCATTCCGACGATCGTTACGATACCAACCGCGATACCATTCCACTGCCACACACTTGGTTCCAAGAGGCCAATCCACACCGATGTTGCCTTGGGCAACCCCAGCAACTTGGGTACCTGACTGAGAAAGATCAATGTACCAACCCCACTGAGGTAACCGGATACCACGGGATAAGGAATATACTTAATAATCTTTCCGCCCCCCATGATTGCGAAAAGAATTTGCAGTATTCCGGCGAGAAGACCAACCAACGCCACGAGCAGCAATGCCTGCTCGGCACTGACCCCTCCTTGACCGGCACGCCCTGCCAGCAACTCGGCACACAGCGCTGACAAGACTGCAGCAGCTGGTGCACAAGGAGCGGTAATCAGGCGTGGTGCGCCTCCCACCAAAGGTGCCACAATGCCCAGTATGACCGTACCGATCATCCCAGCCATGGCTCCTACGCCCAGATAGCCGCTACCCAGTGGAGTAAAACTGACCACTCCATAAGCGATAGCCGAAGGCAATGCCACCAGCATGGCAGCAGCACCACCCCAGACATCCCCAGCCAAACGCGATTTTTCTGCCATGTGATTTCCTTAAGTTACACTGTATTTTCGATGAACACCACAACGAATATCTTAAAATAGAACCAGACAGATCTCTTCTTACGCATGCAACACACACATGAGCGCCATTTATACAAAATTTGCCATAAATGCATCAATAGCCCATGACAAACGCGCCACAAGGGCGAAACGAACCACACGCCTACACTGCCCATACAGCGCGAAGTGATTGTAACAGCATGATAATCTGCCAACAATGGCTGCAGAGCGCGATACCAGCCTCTGTCATGACACGTTTACGGGCTTGTTGTATATATTTATCAATAAAATCAATTGATTGTTTCACAATTCCAGCAGACAGAGAATTTTCTGTTCTGGCAAACTGATCGCATGGCAAATGGGCAGCAGCGACTGTTCAAAACCATGTCTGGCTCACATGACACTATTGGTAGCGGAAGATTTTCTGGTATGCTGATGACAGGTTGAGAACGCATGGAGGAGATGGCCGATGAGCAACGCACTGACTGTCGATGACGTTTTGAAAATGTTTCGGGAAACCAGCCGGTTGTTCCAGGAGTCGCAGGCAAGTTGGGAAAAGCGGCACCAGGAAACCGAACGTGCCACGAAGGAAATGGCCGAACGTGCTGCAATCGAAAGGTCAGAAACCGAACGGGTGTTGCAAATAGAGCGTGCTGAAACCGAACGCGCCTTCCGGGAAGTCGCCGAAAGCCAAAAGGACACTGATCGCAAAATCAAGGAAATGTCCAAGAACATCGAACGTCTTGGTGGACGGCTGGGTGAATTTGTGGAAGGACTGGTTGCACCGGCCTGCGAAACACTGTTTGCGCAGTGCAGTATTCCGGTTCACTCGGTCAGCCGCAGAGTCCATGCCAAGCTCCCGGGTGGTCGCAACCTGGAAATCGATCTGCTGGTGGACAATACCAATGTCGTCGTGCTGGTGGAGGTCAAAAGCAAACTGACCGTGGATGATGTGCGGGATCATCTAACCAAACTGTCACAGTTCAAAGAGTTCCTGCCGTTGTACGCCCACAAGAAAGCCATCGGGGCCGTTGCCGCCATGGTTATCGAGGAAAACGTCTGCCGTTTTGCCATCAGCAACGGCCTGTTCGTCATTGAGCAGGCAGGAGAGACGTTGCGGATGGCCAACGATGAACAGTTCCAACCGAGAGTTTGGTAACCATGCCGGGTGAAGGGAAAAGTTTGTACTCCCATATACCGAGCACACGATTTATCGAACTCACCGTCTGCAAACAAACACCATGCATCATGAACGCGACACGCCGATACCCTTCCAGTCTGTTTAGAGTGTAATATTCAATGATTGCAGCACGTTCCCACTCTTTCACCCAAAAGTCTCTGGGCACCCGTCCATTGTGCTCATTGGCACGACCATACCGTTGGCGCCAGTTGTAAAAGGTGCTCTCTGGCAACCCTATCCACCTGTACAAAACCGTTGCCGGCAACTGGGCTCTCTCGGACCAATAAACCACATAATCAATAACTTGATCTCTCATTCCAGGAGCAACCCACGTGCCAGTCAGCGATCCCCAAGTCTTTTTTTAGGGCAACGTACTCCTGCATCAACTCTGAGATCACCTCGTTTTTGGCAGTCAATTGCCGTTCCAAATCAGCTATCCGTCGGTCACGGGACTCCAACTCGCGTTTTGTCCCAGATGTGCCTTTGAAGGCCAATGCCCCGTTCTCAAAAAACTCTTTCTGCCATCTGTAAAACATGGACGGTTGCATGTAGTGCTGGTCACACAAATCTGACACGGGTGTCTTTTCCAGCAGGTGCATTCTCAAGACTGCCACCTTGTCCTCGGCTGCATAGCTCTTCCGGGTTTTAATCGCCATCGCGTTCTCCTTGTCAGTCATCGTCGTAGAGCCAACGCAAGTGTATCAAAACTCCATGTCCATTTGAAGCAACACACTCCTTAGTGTTTTGTGGTGGTCCTGGAACAGGAAAAACCCATCTGGCGGCAGCGATGATTCAAGCGGCAATTACCGTCGGCAGGACGGCTGCGTACCTGTCGGTATACGATCTGGTGCTCCTTGCCCGCTCCACCTACGTAAGCGTCCATTTCTCCCCAGGGTACCCATTGATTTTGAAAGGTGAGACTCTATCTGAAAACAACCTTTTCAGGAGGTCGAGATGGGTACAAGCGGGAGCAATAAAGTCGCAGTAGCTGG
>PDZU01000115.1 GCA_002753095.1 Magnetococcales bacterium | reverse complement strand
GGGTTTTGAAGTCTTAAGATTTTGTAGTGGGGGCGGGGGCAGTCCTGCGCCCCTGGACCCCGCAATTGTTTTAGGTACTGAAGATGATCGCCCCTGGACCCCGCAATCGTTTTGGATACGGAAGATTCAGCTCACTGAATCCCATACTTTTCCATCTTGCGATAAAAGGTACTGCGGCTGATGCCGGAGAGAACAGCGGCCTTTTTCTTGTTCCAATGGGCCGCTTCCAGGGCACGCAAGATGGCCTGTTTGTCATCGGTCTGGGACAGCAGCGTGCTGCAGTGCGTGCTGACCTCTTCCTCCTCCTCCGTCTCAATCTGGGCAGGGTCGGCACAGGGACGGCCCATCAACAGAGTGGCTGGCAAATGCTTGATGCGAATCAAACCCTGACGGCAAACCACAAACGCATGCTCGACCGCATTTTCCAGCTCCCGAATATTGCCCGGCCAGCGATAGAGCATGAACAACTCCAGAGCCCCCTCCTGCACCCCGACGATGGATTTGCTGTATTTGTGGTTGAATTTTTGGATGAAATGGTTGATCAATAGAGGAATATCTTCCAACCGTTTGCGCAGGGGCGGCAGACGAATCTCTACCACATTCAGGCGAAAATAAAGATCCTCGCGAAACTTACCCTGACGAATCAGTTCGGCCAGATTTTTGTTGGTGGCAGCCACCACCCGCACATCCACCTTGATGGTGCGCGAGTCACCTACCCTCTCCAATTCCCGTTCCTGCAAAATACGCAGCAGTCGGGTCTGCATGGAGAGCGAAACATCGCCAATCTCATCCAGAAAAATGGTCCCTCCAGTCGCCACCTCAAAACGACCCGGACGATCCTTGACCGCACCGGTAAAAGCCCCTTTGACATGGCCAAAAAGCTCGCTCTCCAACAAACTTTCCGACAAGGCCGAACAGTTGACCTTAACCAACGGCCCATAACTGCGCGATCCCTTCATGTGCAGGGCTTCGGCCACCATCTCCTTGCCGGTACCCGATTCGCCAGTGATCAGGGTGGTGGTATCCATGCTGGCCAGTGATTCGATCAGGTTATAGACCTCCTGCATCGCCGGACTACCACCAATGATCCGATAGAAATTCTGCCGTTTGACGGTTGGTTCGCTGGTTTCAGCCAATTGTGAACGGTCCAGCACCACCGCCACCGCGCCATGACAATGGCCCAACAGATCAATCAACGGTGTGGCCGAAACACGAATCTCGGTGCCAGCCTCCTCGCTAAGCGTGCAGCGCAAAGGCACATTCAATTCGGCTTTAAGACTGCTGATCACCTGTTGCAGCAAGGCGGCCAGTTGGGGAATACACCCCTCTTTTTCGCTCTCCAGAGAAAAACCGACCGAAGCCGCCGAAACAAAACGGCAGTGGGTCCGGGCCGCCGGGTTGACACTGCGTACCTTCAACCGTCGATCCACGACAATGACCGCCTCCTGGATGCCGATGGTGATGGCGTTGAGAGCCTCGTGCAGCAAAAAACCATCCATGCGAAAGGCTGTCATATGCAGTTGGCGCATGACAAAATCGCGCATGATATTCCATGGATACCAGACCGTCTCATCCGAAACACTCCCAGGAGCAGCGCCGGGTTGCAGGATGGACAGGCGCTCCTTCTTGCCATCCACCGCCACCATGCAGACCGGATGACCACGGTCAAAATAGCAGCAAACCCCCCCCTCCTTGTAACCCTTGATCGCCTGAACACCCACCATGAGCAGACCAATGGGCTCCTGCTTCAGGAGAGTGGCCACAGACTCCTTGCTGGTAATGCTCTTGATGGGCGCCAGATTGCCCAATTGTTGCCGGATACGTTGTTCCAGCGTGGCATCCATCTCTGCCAACAACACCGTATAGTGTGTCAGGAGGGGCTCTATTTTTTCGCCGGCCATTTTTGCTCCGCTCTCATTCGGGATCGCCCAAATCTGTTTCAGGCATTATGCAAAGTTGGATCAACTTTGTCACGGTTTACCCGCTCGTGCAGACAGTGTGTGTCACTGTCTCAGTGAGACACTGTGTCGCAGGGATGATACACACACAGTGTCTCATGTCACCCCCATAAAAAATGGCTCTGCCCGCACCCATGGGGGGAGTCGGACAGGCAATCGTTTTTTAACTTTTTATAAATTCGTTTAAATTCATCATCTTATTAACTATCTGGAACTTTTTTATTCGGCATTGTCAAAATGGCATGCGCTATGCGCTAGGATAGGCAAGCAACAACCTCCACCAAACCATCCGCCGGATGGCGAGAGTGGGCAGCAGAGTGACACAAAAGAAGAATCGCAGGAACCTGAGGAGAAAAAAGATGGACGCCAAAAAAGTCGGACTTACCGTTTCCCTGATGACAGCAGCCGCCGTGGTTGCCATGATGGGTGTGGGGGGCAGCCAGAACGCCCCGGTCAATAATGCCTTATCCATTGCTGCCATGGATGGCGACGTGACCACAGTCCAGACCTTGCTGGCGCGTGGTATGGATGTGGAAGCACAAGGCCGCATGCACATTTCGCCGCTGGCTTGGGCGGCCGACAACGGCCATCTGCAAGTGGTTAAAGCCCTCTTGGACCATGGTGCTAACGTCAACGCCCGTGATCCGTCTGGTTTTACCCCACTGATGCTGGCCGCACAATGGAATCATCAAGAGATCGTTGACCTGCTTCTGGCCCAGGGCGCCGATGTCAACATGCAAAGCCAAGGCGGTCAAACCGCTCTGTTCACCGCTGCCAAATATGGCTTGAACGACATGGTTACCACCTTGATGCAACACGGTGCCGATGCCACCATCGCCGACCGGAATGGAGATACCGCCCTGTTGATCGCCGCCAAGCGGGGTTATGGTGAGATCATCACCGCCCTGCTCAACGCCGGCATCACCCCGGATGTGCAAAATGCGCATGGTTACTCTCCGCTGATGATCGCCGCCGAACGGGGTCATGAACAGATCGTCGCCAACCTGTTGCAGCATGGCGCCAGCCAGCAGTACCGTCATGAGTGCGGTTGCACGGCGCTGCTCTCCGCCGCAGAGAAAGGTTACACACGGATCGTGCAAATGCTGTTGGATAAAGGGGCAGACATCAACGCCGTCAACAACGAAGGCATCTCCGCCCTGATGTTTGCCGCCCGCTACAACTATCTGGACACGGCCCAGGTGTTGATCGCACGCGGCATCCAGACCAACCTGACCGACAAACAAGGACGTACCGCGCAAGATTATCTGCGCAAAACAGCCATCGACAACGGCCTGGGCAAACTTTTGACCCACGACCGGCACGCCTGATCGGCACACAGTCTGCCAACAACAGGCTGTGCAGAACAGCACAATCATGATAACCTGAAAAGCTAGGGTGTGGGGACTGGGGGAGGAGACCTCCCCCAGTAAAGGACCGGGGAGTGGCTTCCCGACTTTTCAGAACCAAAGCGGCATAGCGGCATCCATCCAGAGGCGTTCCCCTCTGGATGTTCTGGCAAAACTCTGCGCAACACCTCCCCCACCCGGTTAATCTGGAATCCCTGTTCGGCCACGGCAACCCTCTGAGTTTTCGGACTCAGCTTCATGATGGACCACCCCCATGATGCGTCTTCTCTTGTTCTGCGCTCTTTTGCTCCTTGCCCCACTCCGCCCCCTCTCGGCTGATGACCAAACCTGTTTGCGTTGTCATGGTATGCAGAGCATGGCCTATCTGGATCCCCACACAGGCGGCTTGCGCAATCTGGCCATCGACCCACAAACCATGGCAGCTTCCAGCCATGGCAAACTGCGCTGCCGCAGTTGTCATGGCCCAGGCTTTGAAGCCTATCCCCATTTTGAGGAGGCCAAACGGGAAGCCCTGCACTGCCTGGAGTGCCACAAGGGCAATGACCGTTTTCCGTATGCCCTTTTCGAGTCCATCGAGAAGGGCTTTACACGCAGCCATCATGCCCGTGCCCTGCCGGACCGATTTTTCTGCTCTTCGTGCCACGATCCGCACGCCTTCCACGGTCTGTTTCAAACCCGTGTCGAGGATGTGCCAAAACAGGTACGGCAGGATAATCACATCTGCCTGAATTGCCACCACAACAACGAACGGATCAAGGACATGACAGGCCGGCTGTTGCCCACCCTGCAACGCAGCCATGCCTGGCTACCAAATCTGGAGCGCCATTGGCAGGCGGTGCGTTGTGTGGAGTGTCACACCGGCTCCAGTCGCCCCCAGGACCATTTTATTTTGGACAAATCCCTGGCCCTGCGCGACTGCGTGGCCTGTCATGCCCGCGATTCGCTGTTGACGAGCAAGCTCTATCTGTATCGGGCGGAGGAAGAGCGGCAAAAGGCGGGCTTTGTCAACGCCCTGGTGTTGAACAACGCCTATGTGATCGGCATGACCCGCAATTTATGGCTGGATTGGGCCAGTCTGGCGCTGCTTGCGCTGACTCTTCTGGTCCTGTTGGGGCACGGTTTTGCCCGTTGGCTGGTCAACCGCAAGAGAGCGGCCAGCAACAAGGAAGGTGACGCATGAACACCCATTCACATTCTGTGACAGCCACAGGTCGGACGGTGCAACTCTATCCACTATGGCTGCGGATCTGGCACTGGAGCAACGCCTTGTCGTTTCTCATGCTGATTGTCAGCGGTGCCAGCCTCCATTTTGCCGGATCGGCTTGGCCGTTGCTGCCCTTCGATACGGCGCGCATTCTGCATAATCTGTTTGGCATCCTGTTGACCGTGGCCTACTCTGGCTATCTGCTGGCCAATCTGTTGGGTCAGAACGGCATCCACTATCGCCCGCAATGGCAGGGTCTGTTGGGGCGGTTGTGGCAACAGGCACACTTTTATGGTGTTGGTATCTTTCGCGGTGCGCCCCATCCGTTCCCGGCCACGGCCCGCTGCAAGTTTAATCCCTTGCAGCAGGTGACCTATCTGAGTGTCATGTTTGGGGGAATGCCGATGTTGATCGTCTCTGGATTGCTGTTTTTCTTCCCGGAGTTGGCCCCGGAGCGGTTGCTGGGGATGGATGGCCTCTGGGCGGTGGGCATCACACACTATGTGCTGGGCCTGTTTTTGACCGCCTTCATGTTGGGCCACATCTATCTGGCGACCGCCGGAGAAACGTTGACCGGGGAGTTTGGCAAAATGATCTTCGGTGCAAAGGTAGGAGAGGAGTAACCCATGAACAGTCCCATTATCACCCGCTTGTGGAACCACCGTTGGGGCAGGCGAACCATCTGGCTGTTGTTGATCCTGGTGGCGGGCGGGGCCACGGTACGCTGGATCTATCCAGAGCTGTTGACCGCCTACATCGGCGTGGTCAACGCCCCACTCACCTATGACATCGGCGAACCTCTCAGCGAGCGGGAGTTTGCCCGCCTGGGGGCCGAGTTGACGCAAAACTATCGCCAGGAACGGGCCCTGGCGCAAACAGCCAGCGAAGAAAACCCTTTCGCGCGCCGTTTGAAGGTGGATATTCTGATGCGTACCCGCTCCTTCCAGAAGGAGGCCCCCTATCCACACATCGAATATTTTTACAAGGCGGGCATTCGCCGCTACGAGGGACCAAAAACCTGCCTAACCTGCCACAGCACGATCAAGGTAACCGACAGCGACGGCAAGGTGCGTCAGGTCAATACGCTGGAAGATGTGGTGCATTCGGTCCATTTTAAATTTCAGAGCACAGCTTCGGGCTTTTCCACCTTTGGCTTTGATGGCCGTGAGGTCAATGGCAAGGGAACACAACCCATTCCGGTGGGCAAGATCGACCGGGCCTGTGGTGTCCCCGGCTCTTTTACCTGGACCGGTTGGGCGGAGTTGGTCAAGAGCAAACCGGCCCATGGCAATGGAGAGGTCGAGATACGCAGCGAAGGGTGTGGGCAGTGCCATATTGGCGGTGGCTATCACCCCTCCACCGAGCAGATGCTCCCTGGTCATGATGCACCGGCAGAGGCCAAAGCGGGCATCGACTGTCTGATTTGCCATGCCACCGGCTACGACATGAACCAACGCACGGTCATCGAGGACAAACATGGACGGCGTTGGAATCAGGACCGTTCGCTCAAGACGGCCTTGACGGTGGGACAACCCACGGCACAAACTTGTCTTTTCTGTCACCAGCACAACATGGGCGGCGACCGGGAAGAGAATCTGCCTGCCGGTTCAGCCCCGGACAATCTGGGCTACAGCAAGCGCCGTCTGCTCCATCCGGGCGCCAAGCGCGGCAACTCCTTCCAAAAAGAGTTTGATGTGCATGCGGCAGCGGGCATGGTCTGCACCGACTGTCATCAACCGGAGGGTCACAAAATTCCCCGTGGTGACAAGGGGGTCGATCTGGTCGCCAACGATCTGCCGCACAAAAAGGTGGAGTGCGAGGGGTGTCATACTGCCGCTCCCCACGTCAAGGATACCCAGGATCGGGCCTTGTTGAACGGTCATGTGGATCGCCTCTCTTGTGAAGCGTGCCACATCAAAGAGTTGCGTGCCGACAACGTGGTCCTGCGCGACTGGGTCCATCCGGTCTGGGATGCGGAAGAGGGTGTCTATGTTTTCAAGGATGTCTATCAATCCGGCAAACCGGGCAAGGGGTTCAAGTTTCTCTGGTTCAACGGCAACGGCACCTTCCTGGCCAATGCGTTGGGTGACAATCCGGTGGCCAAGAACCGCTACAATCCGCTCATGAACCAACTGGTCAAGATTGACGATCCTGAAGCGTTGGCACAGATTCGGCAGGCGGCCCTGGAGTTGCAGAAGAGCTATCCCGATCTGGATGTGGAGCGTTACGTCAAGGAGGCCAGTGATCCCCTGACGGCACTTACGCCCGACATGTTGGCCAAGCGCCAAAAGATGATCGAGGAGAACATCCGCCCGGTGATGGAGAAGGGCAAGAGTCGCCTGTATCCTTTCAAGGTTTTCAACGCCATCATGTATGAGGAGATGGGCAACCAGGGCCCCTTCGGGGCGATGATTCTGCCCTTCGACTATCCGGTCTACTATGAAACCGGCAAACCGCTGCAGTCGGTCAAGAAGGCCCTGGAGCATCCGATTGTCAAACGGATGTATGAGGCCCCCTTCAAGGCCTACATGATGGATGAGTTCATGCGCTACTTTGGGGTAGGCCGCTGGTCTGGCGAATATCCGGTCAACAGCGACGGTTCGTTGAAAAATGTCGAGGCACACTGGATGCGGCAGATGGGTTCGTTGATGGTCAACCATGGCATTCGCAAAGAGGGCCGCAAATGCAAAGAGTGTCACTCGAGCAAAGGCATCATCGATTTTGAGGCCCTGGGCTATCCCGCCGAGCGGATCGCCGAGTTGCAATCGTTGCCGGAAATGAAATAGCTGCTTGTGCTGTTCACACCTGCAGGGGCCTCGTGCCCCTGCAGTCGTGTGTCAGGCACAACCGTTTTCGGGTGAACTTGCTGTCAAACCTTCTTGACAAGCCTAGCAAGCCAAGTATAGTGACCCTCGTTTTTAGATTGTTGATGAGATGTAGCCTATGGGGATCTGTATGCCATACATCGAAAGCCTTAAAGTAACAAATCTGCTCTCTTTTGGGCCAGATACAGAAACTCTCCCTCTTGCCCCTCTGAATATTCTGATTGGCGCCAATGGTTCAGGAAAGTCCAATTTTTTGGAAGCGATCAGCTTGCTGCAGGCCGCGCCAGGAGAGCTAAACAAACCGATCCGTGATGCTGGTGGAATCAGGGAGTGGTTGTGGAAAGGAGACAATGATAAACCGGTTGCTTCCATTGAGGCTGTTGTTCGCACGATTCAGAATATGCATCCTCTTCGACATGTTCTGTCTATCCAGGAATCGGCATACCGCTTGGAAATCGTGGAGGAACGTATTGAAAACGAACAGCCATATGGGGAGCAGAAAGAGCCATTTTTTTACTATAAATTTAAAGACGGTCGTGCCTATTTGAATTATCAGAGTAAAGACAGGGCGAAAAAACGGGAATTAAGAAGAGAAGATTTGCATCCTGAGAAATCCATACTGGCGCAAAGAAAAGATATTGATAGTTTTCCTGAAGTAACACGCCTGGGTGAAGAATATGCCCGCATCAAACTGTTTCGGGAGTGGGGTGTGGGGCGGTTTACTATGCCAAGACAATACCCACATCGTTACCCACATCTCAAACATCCATCTCTTTCTGGCACTGTATGGCCAAAGCAAAGTCATGGACCCTCTGTAGCCCTATCCAAAGCGTCTTCGGTCCTGGAAAGCCATCTCCTTT
>PDZU01000114.1 GCA_002753095.1 Magnetococcales bacterium | reverse complement strand
CGGTGAGGTCGTGAGTTACCTACGGGGAAAACCCATTGGGAGGGTATGTTGGTTGGCGCAGAAAACCGCGCCAACCAACATACCTTGCGTCAATTAGGCGCTTAAGCCGACGCAAAAGGCGCATCGGCTTACTGTGAAAAGCGCGCCAAAGGCAAAAGATTAAAGGCAAAAGATTAAGATAAAAAGACTAAAATCAAAAGATAAAACCCCAGGGCTCCGCCCTGGACCCGCCAGGGAGCCAGCTCCCTGGACCCGCAATTGTATACAGACCAGGATACTCTGAGGCGCATGAAACGAATATTGGTCACGGGAGGGGGCGGTTTCGTCGGATCCCATCTGGCAATCGCCCTGAAGCAACACAACGAAAACTGTCAGGTGCTGGCCTTGGACAATCTGCGCCGCCGTGGCAGCGAATGGATCCTGCCCCGCTTGGCCGCACACGGCGTGGAATTCATGCATGGCGATATTCGTAACGCCTCCGACTTGGCTGAGGTGGGACCGGTAGACCTCCTGCTGGAGTGCGCCGCCGAACCCAGCGTGCATACCGGCTATGGCGGTTCTCCGGCGTATGTGTTGGAGTCCAATCTGTTGGGCTTGATCCACTGTCTGGAGTACCTGCGCCAAAATGGCGGCAAGTTGCTGTTTCTCTCCACCTCGCGGGTCTACCCCATTGCACCACTACGCGCGCTCCCACTGCAGGAGGACGCAAGCCGTCTGTTTCTTCCACCCCAGGCCAGCGGGGAAGGATGGTCAGCAACAGGCATCGCCGAAACCTTCCCCCTGCAAGGTAGCCGTTCCCTCTACGGGGCGACCAAATTAAGCGCCGAACTGTTGATTGCGGAATACGCCGAACTCTACCAACTGCCAGCCACCGTTCTGCGCTGCGGCGTCATCGCCGGCCCCTGGCAGATGGGCAAAGTGGATCAAGGGGTCTTCGTGCTGTGGATGGCCCGTCACCTCTATCAGGGGAAACTCTCCTATTCCGGGTTCGGCGGCCAAGGCAAACAGGTGCGCGATTTTCTGCATATCGATGACCTTTCCGACCTGATACAGTTGCAACTCGCGGCAACAGAAAAATGGGACAGCACCCCGCTGAACGCCGGTGGTGGGGTGCAAAATACTCTGTCCCTGTGCGAACTGAGCGCTTTGGCCACTCAGGTAACCGGTTGTCCCTTGCCGCTGGGCAGCCAACCAGAAACCCGTGCGGCAGATATTCCCTACTACGTGACCGACCATGCCCGTTTGACATCGCGCTGTGGCTGGCGACCGCAACGCAGTGTAGCCACGTTGGCAGAAGATGTGGTACGCTGGCTCGTGGATTATCGGGCGCAACTGGAGCCCTTGTTGCGCGCTTGACAGGAGGAAAAAATGGGTATCGTCGTGGTAACCGGTTCGCATGGTCTGGTGGGCAGCGCAACGGTGGGTCTGTTTGCCGAGCAGGGCTATGAGGTCATTGGTATCGACAACAATATGCGCGCCTATTTTTTTGGCGACGATGGTTCGACACAGGCCGCCGGTGCGCGCCTGCAACAGGCTTTCCCGCAGCGCTATCGCCACGAGAACCTGGATATTCGTCACCAGGAGGCCATCGATAAACTGTTTGCGGAGCATGCCAAGGAGATCGTCGGAGTGGTCCATGCGGCGGCCCAACCTTCTCACGATTGGGCCGCCCGTGAACCCCATACCGATTTCACCATCAACGCCAACGGTACCCTCAATCTGCTGGAGGCGACCCGGCGCCACACGCCGGAGGTGCCGTTTATCTTCACCAGCACCAACAAGGTCTATGGGGATCAGCCCAACTTCTTGCCCTTGATCGAACTGGAAAGTCGCTGGGAACTGGATCCTGCCCATCCCTACGCCCTGCGGGGGGTCGATGAGAGCATGTCCATCGACAACTGCTTGCACAGCCTGTTTGGTGCCTCCAAAGTGGCGGCAGATGTGCTGACCCAGGAATATGGCCGCTATTTTGGTCTCAAGACGGCTGTTTTTCGTGGTGGTTGCCTGACCGGTTCCGGTCACGCCGGGGCAGAGTTGCACGGTTTTCTGGCCTGGTTGAGCAAATGCGTCCTGACCGGGCGCCCCTATACGGTTTTTGGTTACCTGGGCAAACAGGTGCGCGATAATATCCATGTGCGCGATCTGGTGCAGGCTTTCTGGCACTTTTTCCAGGCGCCGCGCTCTGGGGAGGTCTATAACATGGGAGGCGCCCGCGTCTCCAACTGCTCGGTGCTGGAGGCCATCGCCCTCTGCGAAGAGATCAGTGGCCGCCGTCTGGACTATACCGTCGTACCCGGCAATCGCATCGGAGACCACCAATGGTGGATCAGCGATGTGCAAAAATTTGCTACCCACTACCCAAAATGGCGCCTGACCCTCTCCATTCATGATATTATCGAAGAGATCATCAGCGGTCTGCGGCAACAGGAATCGCATTGACTTTGTGGGTAAGCCACCGACAATGGTTGGGCAGCAAAGGTATCGATCAGCAAACCGGATTCATCCCATGCACGGTGAACCAGTACCATGAAAAAACGTCGCTCGCTCATCAGTTTCGACTGGGCACTGAAACGTCTCCTGCGCAGCAAGGCCAACTTCGAAATTCTGGAAGGGTTTCTGAGCGAGTTGCTGATGGAAAACATTCAGATCGTCGAGATCCTGGAGGGCGAGGGCAATCAAGAGAGTCGGGATGATAAATATAATAAGGTTGATCTGAAGGTAAAGAACGCGCGGGGGGAGTTTATTCAAATTGAGGTCCAATACGAACGAGAATTGGATTATTTGCACCGTCTGCTCTATGGCATGGCCAAGACGGTCAGCGAACATCTGGATCGTGGAGAGTCATACTCCCAGGTGATCAAATTGATCTCTGTGAGTATCCTCTACTTTGATCTTGGCCAGGGTGCGGATTATGTCTATCGCGGCAGTACGCACTTCAGAGGGCTGCACACCCATGATGAGCTTAACCTCAGTGAAGGCCAGAAAGCGTTATTCCAACGCAACTCCATCCCGGACTTGTTCCCGGAATTTTACTTGATTCGGGTAAACCGCTTTGATGATATTGCCAGGGATACTTTGGACCAGTGGATCTATTTTCTCAAGAACGAGGAGATTCCTGCGGACTTCACGGCACGTGGTCTGGCCAAGGCCAAAGAGCAACTGGATATTCTGAAATTGTCAGAGGTGGAACGACAGGCCTACGAGTGCTACCAAGAGGATTTGCACTTTCAGGCCAGCATGGTGGAGTCCACGTATGGCATTGGCAAGTTGGAAGGGCGGAAGGAAGGGCAGAAGGAGGGACGGAAGGAGGGACGGAAGGCGGGGCGGAAGGAGGGGCGGAAGGAGGGGCGGAAGGCGGGACGGAAGGAGGGTGAGCAGAAAGGCCGTCAGGAGGAGGGGGCTGCCATGTTGACCCGCCTTCTCCAGCAGCGTTTCGGTGCGTTGCCTCCATGGGCCAGTCAGAAAATCGCCGATGCGGATCTGGCTACCCTGGAAAAATGGACTCTCCACCTCCTGGAGGCGCCAACGTTAGAGAGCGTGCTGGCGAATCCGCCGTAAGAGGCAGGATCCTGCGGCGATAACCTGTTATGCTGCAATGCAAAAATTGCTTTTTCTGGACCAAGTAAACCTTTTTTCCTTGCCAGCACGAAAGGGGGCTCGATAATATGAATCCGCTTGAAGGGGCCAAACCTGATAAAAAGGAGGCCGAAATGGATCATCATGCCAAGCCTTTGATACGCAACCATGTGTTGGTTGTCATCGGTGCATTTTTTGTGTCTGTCATTACGCTGTTCGGCGTGTTAAACAATCCGGGCGAGTTGATTCGGCAGGATGTTGTGATGGGACCGATCATCGCCGCTGGGCGAATTGTCGTTCCGCTGGCTGTTTTGGTGGGATTGCTTTATTTTTTTGCCAATGTGCGCAAGTGTGAATCGTGTGGAAAGATTTTTTTCTGGAGAAAAAAACCGTAACAGATGCCCCAACAAGCAAACAGGTTTTGTGATGCCCCGCTTCGGCGGGGATTTTTTTTGAATATCCTGATCCGGCCAGCAGCGGATCGACTGAGAGGAGAGTGGCAACATGGCAAGAGTGTATAATTTTAGTGCCGGTCCGGCGGTATTGCCTGTGCCGGTATTGGAGCGGGCCCGTGAGGAGATGGTGGAGCATGGCAGCAGCGGCATGTCGGTCATGGAGATGAGCCACCGTTCCAAGGCGTACATGGCGATTATCGCCAATGCGATGGCTTTGCTGCGTGAGTTGATGGAAGTGCCGGATGATTATGAGGTATTGTTGTTGCAGGGCGGGGCTTCGCTGCAGTTTTCCATGATTCCGATGAACCTGTTGAGTGATCCGGCCCGGCAGAGTGTGGATTATATCTTGACTGGCAGTTGGGCGGAAAAGGCTTACGGTGAGGCCAAGAAGCAGGGGGTTGAGGTGCGGGTGGCGGCCACCACCAAGTCGGTCAATTATGCGCGCATTCCGACCCAGGCTGAGTTGGTTCTCAACCCGCAGGCGGCCTATGTACATATGACTGGCAACAATACCATTTTCGGGACAGAATATTATTATACGCCGGAGACCGGGGAGGTGCCGTTGGTGTCGGACATCTCCTCGAATGTGTTGTCGCGGCCCATGAATATCGCCAAATATGGTTTGCTGTATGCGGGGGCGCAGAAAAATCTGGGGCCGAGTGGGGTTACGGTGGTGATTGTGCGCAAGGATCTGCTGGGTCGGCGCAGCGGTTTGCCACAGATGTTGGATTACAAGGTGCATGCCGAGAATGACTCCATGTACAACACGCCACCGACCTATGCTATTTACATTCTGGGCCTGGTGTTGCAGTGGACCAAGGAGCAGGGTGGTGTAGCGGCCATGGAGCAGCGTAACATCCGCAAGGCGGGCAAGTTGTATGCGGCCATTGACAACTCCTCCTTTTACCAGTGTCCCACCGAACCGGCCAGCCGTTCGCGCATGAATGTGCCGTTTACGTTGGCGGATGCGGCGTTGGATGCCACCTTTTTGGCCAAGGCCAAGGATGCCGGTTTGGTGACGTTGGCTGGACATCGTTCGGTGGGGGGCATGCGGGCCTCCATCTACAACGCCATGCCGGAAGAGGGGGTGGATGCCCTGGTGCAATTCATGGCCGAATTTGAACGGGTGCATGGCTGATTCGACCTCTTCTGACTCTTCTGAGATCTGGATCCGGTTTGAGCAAGGTTCCTTGCGCATTACCGGATCCAGCCAGCAACTGGCAACGGTTGCTGGTTATTTGCGTTGGGATGATCGTACTGACTGTTATCGGGCCGAAGCGCGTCGTTACGGCCCGATACTGTTGACTTTGCACCAGCAAAAGATCCCGTTTCGGGATGATGCCCGCCGTTTTTCTGTCCAATCTTTTCAGTTGCAACACCAGTTTGAGCCCCGCCCGCACCAGCGTGAGGCGTTGAGTGGCTGGTTGGCTGCCAAGCGGCAGGGGGTGGTGGTATTGCCCACCGGTTCGGGCAAAACGCTGGTGGCCCGTTTGGCCATCGCCAGGACTCAGCGGGACACCCTGATTTTGGTGCCGACTCTGGATCTGATGCAGCAGTGGCATGCGCAGTTGGCGCAGAGTTTTTCCATACCCATTGGTCTGTTGGGGGGCGGTGACAATCTTCTGGAGCGGATTACTGTCGCCACTTATGACTCCGCCTATCTGCGCATGGAGCAGATTGGTGACCGTTTTGGTCTGCTGATCTGTGACGAATGCCACCATCTGCCTGCCACCACCACCCGTCTGGCGGCCATCTGTTCGATTGCCCCTTTTCGCTTAGGCTTGACGGCTACCCCGGAACGAACCGATGGCCAGGAGGAGGATCTCTATGATCTGCTTGGCCCCATCTGCTACCGCAGCGAAATCACCGATCTGGAGGGGGAGTATCTGGCCCCCTATCGTTTGGAACAGATTGCGGTGCTCCTGGACCCGGATGAACGAATTGCGTATGATAATGCGTATGCACAATATCGTGATTTTGTACGCAGTTGCGGCGTACAATTGAGCAAACCGAACGGTTGGAGTCAATTTGTGCAGATTTGCCACCGATCTCAGGAGGGGCGGGCGGCTTATCGGGCTTATTTGCTGCAGAAGCGCTTGGCGCGGGCGTCGCGGGCCAAATTGCGCACGGTTTGGATGTTGTTGCGGCAGCACAAGGGCGAGCAGGTGTTGCTTTTTACCGATGACAACGCCACTGCTTATGCCATTGGTGAGACCTTTTTTTTACCGGTGATCACCCATCATACCCGTGTTTCTGAGCGCAAGCGTATTTTGGATCAGTTTCGGTCGGGTGATTTGCCTTTTCTGGTTAATTCGCACGTATTGAACGAGGGGGTAGATGTGCCGGAGGTAGCAGTGGGGATTATTGTCTCTGGCAGCGGTTCGGTGCGGGCGCATGTGCAGCGTTTGGGGCGTATTTTGCGACCACGGGAAGGCAAGCAGGCTGTATTGTACGAATTGGTTTCGGAGGGAACGGCCGAAACTTTTACCAGCGAGAAACGCCGTCAGCATTTGGCCTATCAGCGATGAGTGGGTTGGTGCAGGTGGACGGATAGTCCAGGTACTTCAGGAGGTCAGCATGGAATCGGTTGGGTTGAAACGGCAGCCTGTCATTTTGGTGGTGGATGATTCGCGTTCGGCGCGGGAGTTGATCAAAAATTTTTTGGAAAATGATGGTTATGCGGTCACTTTGGCTGCTGACGGCAAGGAGGCGGTCAAAAAATTTCGCGAACGGCACCATGACCTAGTGTTGATGGATGCCAACATGCCGGTGGTGGATGGCTACCGGGCGTGTGCCGAGATTCGGCGTGGTCCGCACGGCAAGGATGTGAGTATTATCATGATCACCGGCCAGAACGACGACGAGTCGGTGGAGCAGGCTTTTGCGGCGGGGGCGGAAGAGTTTGTTACCAAGCCCATCCATTGGAGTGTGTTGCAGAAGCGGATTCGACTTTCTCTGAACAGTCGTTTTGCCCAGGAGGAGGTTTTGGAGGGGCGGGCACGGATGGAGGCGGTTTTCAATACCGCTGCCGACAGTATCATTGTCATCAATGCGGCGGGGATTATGGAGTCGGTCAACCGTTCGGTAGAGAAGATGTTTGGCTATCTGGAGCGGGAGATGGTGGGGCAGAATGTGGCGATGTTGATGCCATCGCCGTATCGGGAGCGGCATGATGGTTTTATTGCCGCTTATATCAATACCGGCAAGGCCAAGGTGTTGGGGGTGCCGCAGGAGTTGGTGGCGGTGCGCAAGAATGGCAAGACCTTTCCCATTGAGTTGACCATCAGCGAGGTCAAGCTGACGGATCGGGTGTTGTTTACGGGTATTTTGCGTGATATTACCGAGCGCAAGGAGGCCGAGCAAAAGATTTTCTATCAAGCCAACTATGATGCCTTGACCGGGATTGCCAACCGTTCGTTGTTCATGAAAAATTTAACCCACCAGTTGAGTGCGGCGGCGAGCAAGGGGGGGAAAGTGGCGCTGGTTTTTGTCGATCTGGATCGTTTTAAATGGATCAACGATAATTTGGGCCATGCTGCCGGGGATGAATTGTTGAAGGCTTCCAGTGAACGGATTCAGTCCTGTTTGCGGGAGGGGGATTTGGCGGCCCGTTTGGGTGGGGATGAGTTTACCGTGATTTTGCCCAATGTGGAGCGCCAGGAGGCGATAGGGATTGCGCACCGTATATTGCACAGTTTGAACGAGGAGTTTCAACTGACTGGGCGGGGAGCCTTTATCTCTGGTTCGTTGGGGGTGTCCTTTTATCCCGATGATGCCAAGGAGTTGGATGCGCTGCTTAAGAGTGCGGATGAGGCCATGTATTGTTCCAAGCGGGCTGGGCGGAACGCCTGTCATCTGGCGACTGGCGAGTCGTTGATTTTGCCGCGCAAGTACTGATAGCCATTACATTGAAATTCCTATAAAATTTCTGCGGGGTCCAGGGGCGATCATCGCCCCTGGCGGGGTGCAGGGGCGGAGCCCATGCATGTAATGGCGCGCTTTCACCGGAGCAGATTTACGCAGTAAATCTGCGTAGCGCGCCACAATCTGTGCCCCGCAGGGGCACGCTCTGGGAGGGCGGACGCCCGACTTTTAACCACATCGTTGCCCACATCTCTGCAAACCAAGCGGAGCGGTGGGCCATGTGAATCTGTCCATCGTCGGCAGTTTGCTGAGATGAGCCGATAGAGACGACAACCGTTATGGCTTGCGATA
>PDZU01000113.1 GCA_002753095.1 Magnetococcales bacterium | reverse complement strand
ACCTATTGGTGGATCCAGCCCAGGCGGAACAAATGGCGCTGGTGGAACCCATACTGGCCCGTCTCTTTCGCCTGGTTCTGGATCTGCAAGGCACGCTCTCCGGTGAACATGGCGTAGGAATCCAAAAAAAACCCTATATCGCCTGGGAGGTGGATCCCCTGTCGCTGCGCCTGCAAACAGAGCTCAAAAGAGTCTTCGATCCACAGGGGTTGTTGAATCCCGGCAAGATTTTTCCAGATCAGCACACTCTCTGAGTCTCTGCAGGTTTTGCTGTTGATTTTCTGCCCCTGCAGCGGGCATCATGTTCTGGATTGTTCAGTAACACCATGAGGCAACATTTTTTTGTTGAGCTTGGCGAGGAGCAGACATGGCCAAACGTCGATCATTCATCAGTTTTGACTGGGCACTGAAACGCCTCCTGCGCAGCAAGGCCAATTTTGCGATTCTGGAAGGTTTCCTGAGCGAATTGCTCATGGAAGATATTCAGATCGTGGAGATTCTGGAAAGCGAGAGCAATCAAGAGCATCGGGATGACAAATACAACAAAGTGGACATGAAGGTAAAAAATGCCCGTGGTGAACTTGTCCTGATTGAGGTTCAATACGAACGGGAACTGGATTACCTGCAGCGCCTGCTGTATGCGATGGCCAAAACGATTACCGAACATATCCGCGAAGGAGAACCCTATTCCCAGGTGGTCAAATTGATCTCGGTGAGCATCCTGTATTTTGATCTTGGCCAAGGGACAGACTATGTCTATCGCGGCAATACACACTTCAAAGGCTTGCATACCAACGATGAGTTGAACCTGAGCGAAGGGCAAAAGTCGCTGTTTCAACGTCATTCGATCCCCGATTTGTTCCCAGAATTTTATCTGATCCGGGTGAATCGGTTTGATGATATTGCCAGAGATACCCTGGATGAGTGGATCTATTTTCTCAAAAATGAGGAGATTCGTGCCGAATTCACAGCGCGCGGCTTACACCAGGCCAGAGAGCAACTCGATATCCTGAAATTGTCGGAGGACGAACGACAGGCGTATGAACGGTACAAGGAGGATTTGCACTTCCAGGCGAGCATGGTGGAATCCACCTATGGCGTTGGCAAATTGGAAGGGCGCAAAGAGGGGCGCAAAGAGGGGCGCAAAGAGGGACGCAAAGAGGGACGCAAAGAGGGACGCAAAGAGGGACGCAAAGAGGGAAAACGGGAGGGCGAGCGGAGTGGCAAGATCGACACTTTGCTGCGCCTCTTGGCGCAACGCTTTGGCGTTGTTTCTGTCCCGGTCACTGAGCGCGTGACCCAGGCAGACTTGGCCCTGCTCGACCTGTGGACCGACCGCATCCTGGATGCCAAAACAGTGGACGACCTCTTCGCCCATTAAGAGCACTGCCAAGATTGGATACACCATTTGCTGCCAGTCGTGCGCATTAGTGTGTTGACAACTTGCCACCGTTTTTGTACAATAAATTGTTTATACTTATGCAGCGAAGGGCTGCATCGGTGAGCATGAAAGGGGTGGAAGATGGAGAAAATTGCCGACATCGTGTTGCCTGAGGGGTATGTACCCTCTGAGGGTGAAGAGTACATGTCGCCCAAACAACGCGCCTTTTTCTATCGCCTGTTGCTGGAGTGGCGGCATCAGCTGATGGAGGATGCAGATAAAACTTTGGCAGCAATGACCGAAGAAAAAGCGATTTTTGCGGATCCGACCGATCGGGCCGCTCTGGAGACTGATCGTAACTTTGAGTTGCGCACCCGTGACCGGGAAAGAAAGCTGATTGGCAAAATTGATCGCACCATGGCCATCATCGAGGCCAACGAATACGGTTTTTGCGAAGAGTGTGGCGTGGAGATCGGTCTAAAACGGCTGGAAGCCCGGCCTGTGACCGACCTGTGCATCTCCTGCAAAACCCGTGCAGAACGGCGCGAGAAGGTCAATATCTCGGAAGAAGAGGAGATGATGGAGGAGTCCTGAGCCTGATGACTCTCCCTCTGTTCCGTTGTTTCGCAAAGCCCGGCCAAGAAACTCTGCCGGGCTTTGCTGTTTCTGCTTCATGGCAAAACCGCCTGCGACCAGCGTTGGCTGGCCTGTTGAAGCCGTTGCGGCCAATGCTCCTTGTCCCACAGTGCGCTGATCATGGCCGCAGAACTGGCCCCACAGGCAGCGATGGCTGGCAAATGCTCTCCCTGTATCCCACCAATGGCCACCAATGGCCGTTCTGCTGCCTGACACATCTGCCGCAAGCGTGCCAAACCCTGCACCGCCTGGGCATCCGCTTTGCTCTGGGTGGGAAAAACAGGCCCAAAACCGATATAATCCACCGCCTGTTCGTTGGCAGCCAACACCTCCGACAAAGAGTGGGTGGAAAGGCCCAGCCACTTGCCTTTGCCCAATTGCTGGCGGCACTCGGCCACTGCCATATCTTCCTGCCCCACATGCAGGCCATCGGCTTGCAGTTGCAGGGCCAGGGCCAGATGATCGTTGAGGATCACCTGCACCGTGGGGGCATGCCAACGCAGGGCGCGCATCCACACCGAACAATACAGCTCGCATAACGCTGGCGACTGTTTGCAGCGCAGTTGGGTCCAGGCAAAAGCGTTGTCTGCCAGAGCGCGGGCCATGCGGTTGATGGGGTTGACGGCCTGCTCAGAATAGCTCTGTAGATCTGCCAAACCGACCAAGGCCACTTTGGCCAACCAATCGGCATCCAGA
Organism: Magnetococcales bacterium; assembly: GCA_002753095.1. GTDB lineage: Bacteria > Pseudomonadota > Magnetococcia > Magnetococcales > Magnetaquicoccaceae > Magnetaquicoccus. The sequence continues at coordinate 5,554 of PDZU01000113.1, read as the reverse complement.
ATCGGTAACAGGCTGTGCAAAGGGGAAGGTTTTGCTGAAAAGGGATGCATGGGCATGGAATAATGGGGCAGAAAACCGGAGTCGGACAGACAGGCAACGCCGACTCCGGTGGTCATGGCTAAAAAACCGCCGGCTCACAAAGAGGCAAAAAACTCTTTATCAATGGTTTCGGAGTCACCCATGTTCAGGGAGACCAAGCGCCGCAGATGGCTGAAGCTGTCCACATCCAAGCCTTGAAAAAGAACGGCAGCACCCCGTTTCAGGCTGGATTGCACCACCACGCCGGTCAGGCGAATTTCAATATCACCCAGGGTCAGGATGCCGCTGATCTCCTCGCCTTTTTCCGGCAGGGGGTCACTCCAAAAGAGCATACCGCGCAGGCTGATGTCATCGAAGGCCCCGTGATACTCCCCCTCACTGCTGGCGAGCGTCAGTTGATGGCGGAACTCAACCCGCGAAAAATGGCGACGATCCTTGGGATTGCTGGATGTTTCGGAGTCTGTGCTCATGAAGATTGCTCCTGTTGGTGCAGAATGGTGCGGGCCTGGTCGGCTTTCAGACGGGCCCCGGCCTGGGTAACCAAAAGCGCAGAAGCGCGACAAGCCAATTGCCCAGCCTGTGGGAGAGTCATACCGTTTGTGAGCCCATATAGCAAGGCTCCAGCAAATAAATCGCCAGCACCATTGCTGTCAATGGCCTGGACCGCGATACCAGGGATGTGCAGCCACTCCCCCCGATAGGCGATGGCTGCCCCCTGTGCGCCCAAGGTCAAGCCAACCAATTCGGCCTGTTCTGCCAACACTTTTTGTGCCTGAACCAGGGTTTGGCAACCGGTAAAGGCCATCGCTTCACTTTCGTTACAGAAGAGCAGGTCCACCCCCTGGGCCGTGATGGCCTCCAATCCTGGGCGAAAATAGGTGATCATGCTGGTGTCGGAAAAGGTCAAGGCAATCTTGACGCCCTGCTGCCGGGCCATGCGCGCTGCCGCAACCGTGGCCTCCCGACCACTGGGCGAAGAGACCAGATAGCCCTCGATATAGAGATATTCCGCTTGCGCCAGTACCGGAGCGGAGAGTTGGCTGGTCGAAAACTGCTCGGAAATCCCCAGATGGGTACACATGGTGCGCTCGGCATCCGGGGTGATAAAGACCAGACAACGCCCGGTGGTGCCGGCGGGACGGGGCAAATCCAACTGATTTTCCACCCCATCCGCACGCAGGGCCTGGGCAAAAAAATCACCGGACTCATCCTGGGCCACCTGGCAGGAGTAAAAGCCACGCCCACCAAATTGCGCCAGTCCAATCAGGGTGTTGGCGGCAGAACCACCACAGGCGCGGTGACACTTTTTGCCAGCCAGTTGCAGCAGCAATTGCTGTTGCTGCGCCTCATCCACCAGCGTCATGCTCCCTTTCTGCAAACCCGCCTGCATGAGGAATGCATCCTCAACCTGGAACTCCATATCCACCAAGGCGTGGCCAATACCGTAGACATTAAAGCGTTTCATGCGTTGTTTCCTGCTTTATGGAAAAAAGTGGTTGCCTCATTGCCGTGCTCTGTCGCCGTTTCATGGCACAGACTGTCGGTCCGGGGAGAGCGGGGTGGATTCCAGATAGCGCAACAGGAGGTCATGCAGATGACCGTTGCTGGCCAGTACGGAACGTACTTGCGGGTTGTGTTGGTTGAAGCAGAACGCGCGACCATCCTTGTGGCTGATGCGACCGCCAGCCTCTTGCAACAACAGGGCTCCAGCGCAAAAATCCCATTCATTTTTTGGCGTGAGGGTGAAGGATAGATCAAACCGGCCAGCGGCCACCAGCGCCAGCTTATAGGCGATGGAGCCCATTTGGGTAATCATCAGATCCTGATTGAACGGGATCCACTCACCCCGTTGGCTTTCGGAATGGCTGGCCAGGCAGGAAGCACCCGGCAACTGCTGGCGTGACGAAGTGGAGATACGTTGGCCGTTCAAATGGGCGCCACCGTAACAGGTTGCTGTGAAAAGTTCGGCGGTGGCCGGATTGTAGATACAGGCCGCAATGGGTTGACCCGCATCGACCAGGGCGATGGAGATGGCAAATTGGGGCAGCCCCTTGACAAACTCTTTGGTACCGTCCATAGGGTCCACGATCCACACCCGTTGGCAGCACAGGCGATCTGGACTATCGGCACTCTCCTCAGAGAGCCAACCATGGTCAGGGAAGGCGGCCAGCAAAGTGTCATGCAGCAGGCGATTGGCCTCCATGTCGGCCTTGGTGACCGGATTGTTGCGCCCCTTGTCTTGCAGGCGCACATGGCTGGCGACACGACTGCCCGGTTGAAAATAGGCCATGATCGCGGTACCGGCCTGACGGGCCGCCGCTTCCATCACTGCCAGTGCGGACGGAAGATCGCTCATTGCTGCAGAGTCACCATGCCTTGTTGGAATTCATACTTCTGTTCACAATGTACTACGGATCGGTTGGATCGGTCCAGTATTGTTTCCGTTTCCTTTTATCAGTCAGGTCAATTTTGTGGCAAATATCGTATTGGTTGCATTGAATGCCCGCTATCAACACAGTGCGTTTGGTCTGCGCTACCTGTTGGCCAATCTGGCAGAATTGCGTCCACAGGCCACTTTGTTGGAGTTTGAACAGAGTGATCTGATGGAGGAGGTGGCCGAGGCCATTGCCCAACAACAACCGCGTATCATCGGACTTTCCGTCTATATCTGGAATGTGGAGGCAGTACGGCGCCTGTTGCGGTTGCTCAAATGCATTGCACCGCACTGGCCGGTGGTGTTGGGGGGGCCGGAGGTGTCGCATGAGACGGCAGAGCAGTCCTGGCTTGCCCTTGCCGATTATGTGATTTGCGGTGAAGGCGAGGAGGCTTTTGTTGCGCTGTGTCGGTCCATCTTGGCCGGTACGCCTCCGCCGGAAAAGATCCTCCATCCCCCCTTACCGGATCTGGAACGGTTGGTTTTGCCCTATGCCGAGTACAGTACCCAGGATATTGCCCAACGGGTGATCTATGTGGAGCGCGCACGGGGTTGCCCGTACCGGTGCGCCTTCTGTCTTTCGGCCCTGGATGAACGGGTACGCCTTTTGCCACGACAAAAATTTTTGCAGGCCATGGCCGATCTGCTGGCCAGAGGGGTGCGCCAGTTTAAATTTGTCGATCGCACTTTCAACCTTGCTCTGGAAGAGAGTGTGGCCATCCTGGACTTTTTTCGGGCGCATCTCGACTTGGGGCTGTTTATCCATCTGGAGATGGTACCGGACCGTCTGCCGTTGCCGTTGCGCGCGTTGATCGTGCAGTTTCCACCGGGAACCTTGCAGTTTGAGGTGGGGATTCAATCTTTCAATCCAGAGGTGCAGGCCCGCATCGACCGACGCTGGCAGCGCGCAGAAAGTTTGGCCAATCTGCGCTGGCTGGTGGAAGAGAGCGGTGTGCATCTACATACCGATTTGATCATCGGCTTGCCGGGGGAGAGTCTGGCCAGCTTTGCCGACGGATTTGACCAACTGCTGGCCATCAATCCCCAGGAGATTCAGGTAGGCATTCTCAAACGCCTGCGTGGCGCCCCCATTGCCCGTTACAGCGCAGAATTTGCCATGGTGTATAACCCCGATCCCCCTTATGACCTGTTGGCCAACGATCAACTGGATTTTTTGCTGCTGCGTCGCCTGAAACGGTTTGCCCGCTATTGGGATCTGTTTGGCAATTCAGGACGTTTTCAGCAGGTACGCACCCTTTTTGGACAGCAAGGCAGCGCATTTGGCCAATTTTTGCAGTTGAGCGACTGGTTGTATGCCACCATCGGACGCACCCACGCCATCTCCTTGCGTGATCAGTTCAGCTACCTGCAGCGCGGCTTGACCGAAGGGTTGGGTTGGGATGCCGAGAGGGTACAGACGGCCTTAATCGTGGATTTTCAACACAGCACCCTGCACGATCCACCAGACTGCCTGAAAGGGGTGACGGGCAGACCAGGCATGCGGCGTTCCGACCCCTTGCCTGCCCGTCAAAGACGACATCACAGCGCCACCTGACCTATTCGTGCGATCCGTCACAGAACGGGGGGGCAGAGGTTTTGCCGCAACTGCACACGGCAACCCGTCCAGGATGGTCCATCATGACCCGGCGCGGCCCCGTGCGGCCTCCCTTGTGGGAGCCATCGCAGTGGGGCGCATTCTTGCTGCGTCCACAAAGGCAGATATGATGTTCCCCGGCGGGGAGATCAAGAATCAGAGGGGTTTCCATGCGCTAGCTCTCCTGTGTCGTCGGTGCCGCGATTTCTGTCGGCGTGGCTGTTTCTGTGGCTTCCGTGCTGGTCTTGCTACTGCGTCGACGGGGCGCACGCGGTTTTTTTTCTGTTGTGGCCGCTGGCGTTACCTCGCTCTCTGCAACCTTGCGACTGCGTGTTGTGCGGGGGCGACTGCTGCGTACACGACCCTTGGGGGCCTCAGGCTCTGCTGTACCCGGTTCCAGCTGCTCTGGCTGTACCACCGCCAGAGACTCCTCCGGTTTGGGCAATTCGGTCACCGTCTCGGCGGAGGAAATCGCCGAGTCGGGCACCTCCGTCCCAACGGCAGCATCGACCGCCTCTGTCGGGAGAGTCTGCTCTGGCACAGCGAGGCTCTCTTCCTGCAGCGGTGCTGCCACCTGGATAGCATGCTCCTCCGGCAGTGCATCTTGCCCATCCGCCTCCACGGAAACGACACCCACCGCGTGGTTTGTCTCTTCGAACGGGAGGGAACACTCTGCCAGAGCGACCATCGGGGGCAGCGCAAACGGCTCGTCAATCGCCACTGTACCTGCCGCTGCCGGCGTCTCAGCCTCTACCACCGTCACAGCACTTGCAGCATCCTGCGCCTCTGCCAGGAGCGTCGCAGCGGGTATGACAACATCCGGTTCATGCGCGGAGAGATCGTCGAGAACAGGGGGCGCGGAATCAGGCAGGGTCGCGTTGAGAACCAACTCCGGCTCAGAGGGCGAGACATCTTCTTCATCACTCCCTTCGTCTGCGTTGTTCTCGCTCTCCTCCAGAGCCTGCGTTTGCGCCGTCATGGCCTGGGTACGGGATTGACTGGGGCGACGCCTTCTGCGACGGCGGCGGCGGGCAGTCGATGGGGCACCTTCCACCTCGGTGCGTGCAGCAACCCCGTCTGTCTCGTCGGCACCAACCTCCGCCTGTTCCACTGTTTCCGTACCGCTGGTACTGCCGCCCAGCACGTACAAGCCCGGTACCTGGGTCACCCGCACGGCCTCTTCCGGGCCATTTTTGAGGGATGGATCAAGGCTTTGTCCACTTTCCAAGCCATTGGCGGTGCCATCCACTGTCCGTTGCGGCGCACGCGGCGGATTGTTGCGGCGCTGGGGGGGCTGGGAACGTGGCGGTTGCACCGGATCGGCGGGCAACTGCTCAACATCCAGTGTTCCTAACAGATCCAACGGTTCACCCATGGCAGCGGAGACCGTCGTACCCGGTCTTTTCCGCTTGCGCCGCCGCCGCCGATTTTTGTCAGCGCCTTCCGCTTCCGGGCGGGCGGCTGTTTTGTCGCCAGAAGCATCACTA
>PDZU01000112.1 GCA_002753095.1 Magnetococcales bacterium | reverse complement strand
CGGCGGCCATGCTCAGCAACGAACAGGTCCAGGTCAAGATGAGCTTGATGCGCGACTTTATGGATATTTTGTTTGGCCGTCAGGAAGAGGATAGCAGCACGGAAGAGGAGATCACCTCTGCCGTACTGGAAAAACCGGTCAATGAGCAGGCGCTGCAGGTGTTGCAACACAATGGCTGGATCGCCTGATCTCTCTTTTTCCCCCTGATTTTTAGTCGGATAACTTCTGGGCTGCACCCACTCTGGCAGGTGCCGTCGCGGTCCCCTTGAACAGATCTTGCGTGCAGAATAACCTCCAGCCCATTAAGAAAGGCGCTCCTTTATGGCGCAACACCCTTCCACACCGCAACTTGATTTCTGGCGTGGCGAATTTGGTCAGCATTACATTATCCGCAATGACACCAATCCGGTGATTATGCGTTCTCTGATTGGTCTGTGGGCGCGCATTATGCGCTGCATGGAAGGCGCTCCGCCGCAATCGATTTTAGAGGTTGGCGCCAACATTGGCCGCCATCTGCGCGTCCTACGCACCCAGTCAGCGGCACGGTTGCTGGCTGTGGAGCCCATTGCGGAAGCACGGTCCATACTGCTACAGGATCAGGTAGTTGAACCGGAGAATCTTTGGGATGCCAACCTGGGGGCACTCCCTCTGGCCGATGGTCAGTGCGACATGGTCTTTACCTGCACCGTCCTGATCCATGTTCACCCAGATCAATTGGAACAAGCCTATCGGGAGCTGTATCGGGTCTCGAACCGTTACATTGTCACCATCGAATATTTTGCCGACAAACCAGAGACTATCCCCTATCGCGGCCATGAGAACATGCTTTTCAAACGCGACTTTGGAGGCTATTGGCTCGATCTTTATCCCGATTTACGCCTGCTCGACTATGGCTTTGCCTGGAAGCGCTTCACTCAGCTTGATAATCTGACTTGGTGGGTGTTTGAAAAGCGCCCTTAAGGCGAGCACGGTGGCACATCATTTTCAGTTACCGATCACCACCCGGTTTCGTCCCCCTTTTTTGGCCTGATAGAGCGCCATATCGGCCCGTTCCATCACCCGTTCGATGGGATCCTGCTCGGCGCGGAAGGAGACACCACCACTGATGGTCACCTGCCGCCCTGGCATGCCGTCGAACTGCAGTTGCGCCACCCGCAGACGGATACGTTCGGAGATGGCGACCGCCACCTCCCGCGTGGCCCCGATGATGAATAATACCAGCTCCTCTCCCCCCAGGCGCACGGGCAGATCCACGCTGCGGCTGTTGTCAACCAATACGCGGGCCACTCGGCGCAAGACCTGATCGCCCATGCCGTGCCCAAACTGGTCGTTGACCGACTTGAAATGGTCCACATCGAAGGCAGCCACAGCGATGGTCGCCTCTGGATCCCGGTTGTGAATCTGGCACAGGCGCACCAACGCCTCCTGCATGTAGTGTCGGGTATAGAGTCCGGTCAGGGCATCACGGATGGAACGTTCATAGGCTTGTTGCCGCTCGGCATCCATCACCCGCAGCAAGGACTCTCTTTCCACCGCCACGCCCAGCGGCAGGCTCAACTGATCGAGAATGCGCAGTAACTCTTCACCCAATTGCACCGGTTCAGTCAGGCGCAGGATGGCCAGAGAGCGCACCATATCGGTCTGGGTAGAGAACAAAGGCAGGACCAAGCCGTAGAGAGGTTCATTTTCGCCTGGCACCGCCAGGGCCTGTGGTGCCAGCGCATAGGCCAACCCCCCGCAACGATACCACCACTGCTGCCGCGACAGACCCAACAACCCCCGGCAGGCTTCTGGTGGGTTGGCCCGCACACCGTGAAAGCGGCTTTCCGGGGCCATATGCATGGGTTCACCCACCTCCATCTGGGTATAAAACGCCACCCCCACCACGGGCAACAGAGGTGTCGCCAACTCCTGGATGCGCTCCACAACCTCGCCAAAATCCCGATAGACCATGATGGTCTGCATCATCTCGCGCAGCATGCGGTTCAACTGCGACAACCGCCGATAGTCCGAGTTGGTATGGGTCATCAGGAACAGGCCGCAATCCAGACTCTTGAGCTGATTGATCACAAAAGGGATCAAGGGTTCTGGGATCAGAGATCCATGTTGCGGAGCGAGCAGACGGGTTGGCAACTGTTCCAGGTTGCGCATGCCGTGCGCCAGAATATCCCGGCTGGGCATGTAATGCTCATGAAAGGTCCGAATGGACTCGAAGCAGCTTTCATCCTCGGCGACCAGACTGGCTTCCGCCGACAGACCGCCGAAAAGATCGCTGGAGAAAAGAATACCGCTGCTGACATCGAAGGTACAAAAAGCACCAGGAAAATGCAGATAAGGGGTAAAGATAAACTGCAGCAGGCGTCCACCCAGATCCAACTGCCAGCCGATCTGCTCCACGCAACGCATGGGCAACCGTTTCAGGCCCAGATGCTTCAGCAGGGTGATGGCCCGCCAGTGGCTAAGGATTTGCGCGTCCGGACGGGTAATCAGACCATCAAGATGGGGCAGGATGGCGGTAATATCTGGATCCTGGTGGTGACAGATCACGGTGCGCACGTGCGCAAGGGGGATCACCTCCTGCACCTTGCGCAGGGTGTGCTGAAAGGTAAGCGGCGAGCCGGGATCCAGGAGAACCGATTGATCGCCCCATTCAATCAGGTAGGCATGGCATTGAAAAGGATCGCCCGGCAGGCGGTGGCCGACCCACCAGATATGGGGTGCCAGCGCGATGGCGTGCTCCAACTGCGCTGGGGTAAAACGGGTAGAAGCTGCCCTGTCCCCCGACTGGCCACTGCCAAGCACCCATGCGGCTCCTGACTGAGCCGGATCGCGTTTCGTCATGCTTGATCCCCACTCCCATCCTCGAAAACGGTCCACCACAGCCCAGTTTACACCTAGCGTATGACATTTTGCAAGGCAACGATCTTGGATCACGTCGCCAAACAAACGCAGACACCCATTCCCCCCTTACCCCTCCTGATCCAACAACGCCTGCCAGCGCTGTGTTTCGTAATGGTCTTCTTCCATCACGCGTCGGATGGGAATTTCGGTCAACCAGCTCTCTTCTTCTTCCGCCTCCCAGTCCATTGCGTAGCCGTTTGATTCGATCAGTTGCGCCAGTTCCAGCAGGGCTGCCAGCATGGCCCGTTTTTTGGTGCGAAACGCTTGTTCGTAGATGTGACGCAACCAGCCATCGGCCTCTTCATCGGCCAGTTTTTGCCAGATCCAGGTGACGGGGTGGTCGTACAGAGTGTTTTCCCATTGTCGTGCCAGCGACCGTTTATCTGCCGTCTCTTTGGCAATCTTGCCGATGATCAACCAGATTTCTGCCCCTGGTTCATCGGTCAGCAGATGGATTTCGCCAAAAGCGAACGGTTGTTCGTTACGATGTTTTTGGAACCATTGCCCAATCTTTTGACACAACAGGTCTGGCGCCATGATTTGAGTCTCCTTGCTGCGATCATTTATCCATCCACCCTCTGCACATCCCCTTCTTGCACCCGGAAGCGCCGCAGTACCAACGGATCGGGCCAAGTCATCTCTTCTTCGCTGCACAGGGCGATAAAGAGTTGTTGTTCGCCCGCAGCCAACAGGCGCAGCAGGCGTTGCATACCATCCCGGTCCAGTTCGGTCAACGGATCATCCAACAGCAACAGGGGGGCCTCGCCAAAGCGTGCGCGCAACAGGGCTGCCTCGGCCAACTTGAGCGCCAGCAAAAAGCGTTTTTGCTGCCCACGGGAGGCAAAACGGGCCAACAGGCGCTTGCCCTGCACGAAGTGCGGATCATCGCGATGGGGACCGACGCTGGTACTGCCGCTGCGTTGATCGGCCATCCGGCTTTGTCGCAACCCTTGCCGATAGGCTGTTTCCCGTTGGCCTGTTCCATCCTCCATCTGCCCCTCCCCTTTTTCACCCGCCAATTGCCAGCCATAACCGTGCGGGTCCAGGGCCAAAGCGTGCAGATAGTCTGCCATGCACTGGGCCATGCGCTGCATCATGTGTTGTCGTTCCCGATAAATGCGCGCGCCCAACTGTGCCAGCGACTCTTCCCACGCCTCATATTGCCGACCATCCTGGCACTGGTTGCGCAGCAGTTGGTTGCGGGCCCGCAGCGCTGTCTGGTAATCGCGCACAACGGAGGCATAGGTGCGTTGATGGCTGAAAAGAATCCAGTCCAGATAGTTGCGGCGCTCCTCTGGCGCGCCCCGAATCAGGGCAGGGGCATCCGGGGTCAACACCACGGCAGACAGCACCTGGGCAAGCCCGGAGAGGGAGGCCACCCCTTTGCCGTTCAGGCGTACCTGTTGCTGTGCCCCCTGGGAGGTAAAGGTCAGTTGATGGTGCAGGCCGCCTTTTTCCACCTCTGCCGACAAAGAAAAGCCGCCCTGACCGTGACGGCGCATGACCAGGGCCGGTGCCCGTCGGAAGGAGCGCCCCAGGGCCAGCAAACCGATGGCTTCCAGGACATTGGTCTTGCCGTGACCGTTATCGCCCAACAGCAGGTTGATGCCGGGAGAGCACGCCAAATCTGCCTGCACCATGTTGCGAAAATCCTGGACCCGCAAGCGTTCCAACTTCATGTTCTGCCACTCCCGCACACACCGAGCCGTTTATAACCAACGCAGGATGGTTGCCGCCCGGCGCCAATCCGGGTAATTTTAGTGAAAAAATCATCTTTATCCAGTATATTAACCACAAGCTCCCCCATCCAGGAACAGCGCAATTTTCTCTGCCCAGCTTGGATGGATAAAAAAAAATGAAGTGAATAAAAATTCCCTTGGACAGAATGGGGGAAGTGGAGTAGAAGTACCTCGCCTTTGGGCATCCGCAGTGCAGCATAGCCGTTTCATGCAGAAGAGTTACCCCGTTCAACCCGACACCCGGTTGTAATCGCAAGGAGCGAAGCGCCTATTCTCTGACAGTTTTTTCCATACCCAACCACCGGTCCAAGCAGGGTGTGTGCTGCGCGCAGCACGCTCCAGACCAACGGCTGAGCCTGAAAGATTCTGCCACCTCGGATGTGTTTCAATCCAGCGGAAATCGTCACCTTGGCGGTGTAGCCTCTTCGTGCAGCTTGGTCAGTGTACTGTCGGATGGTGCGCTCGTGCACACCTGGGTTGGGACATTATCATGGAAACTACTGACAGCAGAAGGAGACCGCGATGGCTACTCCACAGTTGGACCCCCTTGGAAACCGCGAAACCAACTCCCATGACTATGCGGAAACGATCAGTCGATTATTTCGCAAGCACTCCTTTACTGCCTTGCAAAAGGTTTTATCCCGTCTTTTCTCTTCGGATCTGGCCCGGATTCTGGATGGTTACACGATTGACGAGGCCGCGAAGATATTTTTTCTGATTCCCTCACACCGTCAGGCGGCCAGCACGTTAAAATACATGGGCGAAGAGTTGCGTAACCATTTGATGCAGGAGTTTGCGCCGGAAAAGTTGTTGCCCATTCTGGAGGAGTTGCCGCCGGATGATCGGGCCGACATCATTGGTCGCCTGGACAGCAGTTTGGCCAAGCGCTTCATGGGCGGTTTGGATGAGGAGAGCATGCGTGAGGTTGCCGATCTGCTGCAGTATGATGCTGACACGGCGGGTGGTTTGATGACCCCAGAATTTTTTGCCTTGTCGGTGGATACCACGGTTGGCGCTGCCATTGATGCGGTCCGTTCGCTGCCCTACTTTGAGATGGTATTTTATCTCTATATTTTGGACGACAGGCGCCGTTTGGTTGGGGTCAGTTCGTTGCGGCAGTTGATTCTCAACGATCCCAGCAAGACCTTGGCGGAGATCATGAACCCGCGCACCATCAAGGTTTTGACCAACACGCCCAGTGCTGAAGTAGCAGAAATTGTGCGCCGTTATCGGCTGTTGGGTGTACCGGTGGTGGATGACATGGAGGTATTGGTAGGGGTGGTCACGGTGGACGACGTGATCAGCACCATGGAGCAGGAGATTACCGAAGATTTGATGAAGAGTGCCGTTTCTCCGCAAACGGAGGTGGTGCATCACTCTTTTAGCAAGAATATTACCATGCGGTTGCCGTGGCTGTTGTTGGCGTTGGCGGGTGCGTTGCTCACTGGCGAGGTCATTCACTTTTTCTCACCGTTGCTGGGGAACACGTTGGTGCTGGCAGCCTTCATGCCCCTGGTCATGAACATGACGGGCAACATGGCCACCTCGACGGCGGCTGCTTCGGCCAAGGCGTTGGGCAACCGTGGTGGGCAAGTCAGCTCTTTTGCGCGCCTTTTTTTCATGGAAACGGGTATTGGTTTGATTCTGGGCAGTCTGAGTGCCTTGATAGGTGGTGTAGCCACTTGGCAGTTGTTGAAAGATGGGGTGCTGGCGCAGGTGGTGGGCATTACCATCCTGATCAACTCTCTGTTGGGTATTTTGTTGACGCTCTTTTTTGCCAAGACTTCGGAGCGCTTGCGCACCCGACCCGAATTTTTCTCTGGTCGCATCTCCCGCCCCTTGTTGGATTTAATTGGTGTAGCCATCTATTTTTCCCTCGCTAAAGTGATGTTTGGAGGTTAGCGCCATGAGCATCAGCCAATGTTCTGTCTATGCCTATTTGCTGGACGGCCTGGGGGGAGGTCGTGAAATTGGTTGGAAAGAGGTTAACGAGTGGCAACCCAGCGCGGGCATTCTCTGGTTGGTGGGCCGTCCCAGTGGTGGGGAGACGCAGCGTTGGTTGCGTCGGGCCAGTGGCTTACCGCAGGAGGTTTTGGAGACCATGCTCTCCACCACCACCAACCGACCCCGTTGCATGACTTTTCGGCAGGGAACCTTGTTGACTCTGTTGGGCATGAACCAGTCTCGGCAATCGGCGGATGATGAATTGACCACCATCAGCATTTGGATTGACGCGCACCGTCTGATTGCCATGCGTTCGGCGCCAACGCACAGTTTTGAGGACATTCGCAGCAACCTGCTGCCCGGAGAGGGACCGACGCGACCGGATGACATTCTTTCCCATGCTGTGCAACGGATCATCGCCCGTTTGGAGCCGTTGGTGTTGAAATTGGGGCGTGATGTAGACGATCTGGAGGATGCCATTCTGCTGGATCCCAAGGCGCAGGTGCAGCAGGAGTTGGTGGCTTTGCGCCATCGTCTGATCATTTTCCGTCGCCAATTGGTACCGCAGCATGAGGCGCTTTCCATGTTGCAGCAACGCCGTTCCTGGATCAACGAAACCAACCGGCAGGTGCTGCAGGAGACACAAGGTCGTCTGCAGCATCAAGTCAGCGATCTGGACGCCACCCGTGAGCGGGCGGTTTTGATGCAGGATGAGATCAACAGTACGCAAAACACCAAGCTCAACGAAACCATGAAGATTGTCGCCGTTTTTACGGCCTATCTGATGCCGTTGAACACCATTACCAGCCTGTTGGGTACCAATATCGAAGGCATCCCGTTCCAGGCGGGCAGTGATCATGCTTACGGCTTTACGCTTGAGCTACTGATGTTGCTGTTGGTGATGGGTATAAGCTATTTTCTTTTCAAGAAAAAGAAATGGTTTGAGTAAAATACTGTTTGATTCTGGGATGATTGTATCGACCGCATGTATTCAGGGGGCCACTATGATGGTTACGACTGTTTCCTCTGCCGACAGAGAAAGCTGGCTTGGTAGTGGGATGTTCTGGAGTGTTGTCATTGCCCTGTTGGTGATTGGGGGCAATTTTTACTATGAATTTCCCGACGTAATGCTGGTTCTCAACCGGGAAGATGGTCGGGCCACTGTGTTAGAGGTGGTAGCCAAGCAGGATGACTATTTTGCCAAGAACAACAAATATGCCACCACGTTGGAGGAGTTGGGCTACAGCGAGGTCAAGGACTATTCCATCGAATCACCCAAGGGTATGTACCGTATCTGGATCAATGAAGGAGACGGCACGTTTTACGCGTTATCGGCGGAACCGCAGGGTGATCAAACAGGTGACAGCAAATGCGCTCCCCTGACCTATGCCAGCAAAGGCCGGGCGAAGAGTGCCAAAGGAAGTAATGGTAGCGCCTGTTGGTAGTTCCGTCTAAACAATTGTGGGTCCAGGGGGCCGAGCCCCCTGGCAGGTCCAGGACAGAGTCCTGGGAACTTATCTGTTGCCTTTATCTGTTGCCTTTATCTGTTGCTTTTATCTGTTGCTTTTGGCGCGCTTTTCACAGTAAGCCGACGCGCCTTTTGCGTCGGCGCAGCGCGCCTAATTGACGCAAGCTGTGCGGATTGGCGCGCCTTTCTGCGCCAAGCTGGACAGCCTCCCAATGGGTTTTACCCGTGGGGGGATCAATATGTCCCCGCATGCCCCCCCATGTCCACCGAATGCAAAAAACACATTATAGCCCGCAAGGCTAAAAGTCGGGCGTCCGCCCTCCCAGAGCGTGCCCCTGCGGAGCACAGATTGGTGCGGCGTGCGCGAATGCTACGCATTCG
>PDZU01000028.1 GCA_002753095.1 Magnetococcales bacterium | reverse complement strand
CTGCGCAGCAATCGTGCCGGAGAAGCGCATGATCTGGCAGAAAAGCTGACCGGGAAACGCCGTGATCTGGAGCGTCTGCAGGAGCAGGCCATCGGTGAGGCGCGCAAGATCGTGCAACATCTGGCGCTTGCCGCGCAACAGAACGCACCTTCGCTTTTGGGCGCTATGCTGGTTCCGGGTATCGGCCTGTTGATAGGCTTGGCGATTGCGATTGTTTTTATTCGCAACATCTCCTCCAATGTGGGCTGTGATCCGGGCGACGTGCTGCACATTGCCGAAGCGATTGCCGATGGCAATCTGATGGTGGAGGTCCACAGCAGTGGCCACGCCAACAATGGCACGCAACGCGCCATGCATCGGATGGTGGAGAGCTTGAACGAAATGTTTCGCGATGTGGCCCAGGATGCCAGAAAGTTACGACAAGCTTCGGCAGAGTTGGCCGCAGCGGCACGGGAGTTGACCCATGGCGCCGACCAACTCAACAACCAGTCCACCTCCTCCACCGGGGTGGTGACCGAAATGAACAGCAGCATCCAAACCATTTTGGCAACCACGGAGCGGATGACGAGCAACATGAAAACGGTGTCGGCCTCTGCCGAACAGATCAGCGCCAACATGAACACCATCTCTTCGGCAGCCGAGGAGGCCAATATCAATTTGAGTTCGGTTGCCCAGTCCAGCGAACGGGCCAGTCGCAATATGGAACAGGTGCGTGACACCTCGCAGCGGACCGGTCAATCGGTCAGCGGTGTGGCCAGTTCGGTAGGAGAGCTGACTGCATCCATCGGCGAGGTGCGTTTGCGCTGCGAATCGGCATCCAAAGAGGCGGAAGAGGCCAAACGCAACGCCCAGGATACCTTTGGGGTCATGCAAAGATTGGGGGTCTCGGCCCAGGAGATCGGCAAGGTGGTGGCGGTCATCAGCAACATTGCCGAACAGACCAATATCCTGGCCTTGAACGCCTCCATCGAGGCGGCGGGCGCTGGCGAAGCGGGCAAAGGGTTTGCCGTGGTGGCCAACGAGGTCAAAGAGTTGGCCAGACAGACCAGTGAAGCCACGCGGATGATTTCGGAAAAGATTGCCCAGATCCAGGATACCACCAATGCAGCCGGTATCGCCACACAGCAGGTCGGGGAGATTATCAAACGGTTGAGCGGGGCCAATGGTGAAATTCTGCAGGCCGTTGATGAACAGAGTCGGACGGTGTCGGAAATTTCCCATTCCATGGTAGAGGTTTCCGCAGAGACCGCCGCCGTCACCAAGCGGGTCGTGGATGCCTCGTCGGGCATTGGTGAAGTGTCGCGCAATGTTCAGGAAATCTCCTCCGGCATTGATGAAGTCACCCGCAATGTGGTGGAAGCCTCGGCGGGGGTGGATGGCATGACCCAGTCACTCATGGAAGTCTCCTCTGTCAGCGCGGAAATTTCCCGCCATATCGCGGAGACCTCCAAGGTGGCCGGCTCAATGGAAAAGGGCATCATGGAGGTCAAACGGACCGTGGATGTCATGGACAAAAAAAGCAAAACCGTAGGCAAACAAGTCGAAACCATCACGGCCATAACGGCAGACTTGGACAAGACGTTGAGCCGATTGCGAATCCAGGAGTAGAATCCAGGCAACTGCACCCTGGATCTCTTAAGTTTCTGCGGATGGAGAAAGAGAATGGCGGAAGAAGATGAAGAACTATTAGCGATGTTTGTCCAGGAGTCTACGGAGCACCTGGAGAACATCGAGCCCAATCTGCTGATCCTGGAAGAGCGTGGAGCCGCCACCGACCCGGAAATCATCAACAGTCTGTTCCGAGGCGTCCACTCGATCAAGGGATCTGCGGGCTTCTTTGGCCTGACAGCGATTTCCAAGCTGAGCCATACCATGGAAAACCTGTTGGGTAAGGTGCGCGACAAGAGCATCGAACCCACCTCAGAGGTCTCCGACAGCCTGCTGTCCGCCTTGGACAAGTTAAAAACCATGGTGCACGATGTCATCAACAGCGAGGCGGTGGACGCCTCAGCCGAGGTGGCTGCCATTTTGGCTATTTTGGAGCGTTCGGGTCATGCTGTGCCCAGTTCGCCTGCACCCAAGGCCGCCGCGCCAGCAGTAGAAGCAGCCCCAGCGCCTGTCGCCCCTGCAGCCGAAGCGACACCTGAGGCAGCACCTGCTGAAGCGGCCTCCAGCACGGCGGTTGCGACCACCAATAACGATCCGTTTGTCCTGGATAACTATACCAGTGCCGTCTCTGATGCCCTAAAGGAGAATCGCAAGTTTTACGATGTGCGCCTGGAAGTCGCCCTGGATGACGAAAAAGAACGTAAGGATTTTGTCAATCAATTCAGCCAGTTGGTAGAATCTGTTGGCACGGTGGTGGATTTCAAGCCGGCGTTAGGATCCGGGGGAAGTGTGCCCACGCTGCCGGACAAGACCTTGCGCCTGCTGGTCTCTTCGGTGTTGACCGCCGATCTGTTGCAGGACATTGTGCAGCTCAAACCGCAAGCCATTCAGTTGCTTGCCATACCCACGGCCTTGGTCAACAAATTGGCACCACCGGTTCCGGTCAGCAAGGCGGCTGTACCAGAGGTGGTGGAAGCAGAGCCGGTCAGGGCAGTCGCCAAGCCCAAATCTTCCTCCTACTCGGCCCGCTTGCTCAAACCCCGTGCCGATGCGGGTGGTGCGGGCACGGCGGGACGGACCGAGGAGAAGGCCAAAGCCGGACAGCCCACCGTGGAAGAGACGCTGCGTGTCAGTGTGGCTCTGCTGGATGAATTGATCAACATGGCCGGTGAATTGGTGCTCACCCGCAATCAGTTGATTCGGGCCACCTCCAGTTTTGTGGCGCAATCCCCCCACTTGGCCTCATTGGTGCAGAGCATTGACTCGGTGACCAGCCGCATTCACGGCAAGGTGATGCAGGCGCGCATGCAGCCGGTCAATGTGGTGTTCAACAAGTTTCCCCGTATTGTGCGCGACTTGGCTCTCAAGCTGGGGAAAAAGATCGATCTGGAGGTGCGCGGCGGCGACGTGGAGTTGGACAAGTCGGTGATCGAGCATCTCTCCGACCCCTTGACCCACATGATCCGCAACGTGGCCGACCATGCCATCGAATTGCCCAAGGATCGTGTAGGCATCGGCAAGCCGGAAGCGGGCAAGGTGGAGCTGGCGGCCTATCATGAAAACGGCATGGTCAACATCGCTCTGATCGACGATGGCGCCGGTATCGATTCGGAAAGGATCAAGACCAAGGCCATCGAGAAAGGGTTGATCACCGAGTCACGCGCCGCAGAGATGAGCGAAGAGGAGTTGCTGGATCTGATCTTTGCCCCCGGCTTTTCCATGGCCAAAAAGGTTTCCGACGTCTCAGGGCGTGGTGTGGGCATGGATGTGGTACGGACCAACATCGAAAAGTTGCGCGGGACGGTGCATATTGCCTCCAAGGTGGGCAAGGGCACCCGCATCATCCTGAAGCTGCCCCTGACCCTGGCCATTATTCCGGCCATGATTGTGTCGGCAGGCAAGCTGCGTTTTGCCATCCCGGAGATCGGCTTGATTGAGATCGTGCGTGTGGCAGAGACCGATCTGGCCAAGCAGATTCAAATGGTCTGCGATGCACCGGTGCTCTCCTTGCGGCACACTTTGTTGCCTCTGGTGGATCTGGCCAGTACTCTGGGCATAGAAACCCCGGATGGTGATGGTGGCATTCGCTGGATGGATGTCTGGTCGCGCCAGCATTCACAGGAGCAAAAAAACAACAGCGCCAACAATGGCAACCAGCCAGCACCCAAGCGGACTTCACGACCGCCTGGGCACTCCATCAGCCATTACAGTCAGGCCATCTATGTGATGGTCATCAATGTCAGCGGCAACACCTTCGGTCTGGTGGTGGACGATGTGCTGGATAGCGAAGAGATCGTGGTGAAACCCCTACCCTCTTACGCCAAGGACACCACCTGTTTTTCGGCGGTCACCATTCTGGGTGACGGTAGTGTGGCCTCCATCATCGACTATGCCGGTATTGTCGAGAAGGCCAAGATCAACTTCAGCAGCCTGGAGGCCGCCAGCGCCGATATGGAAGAGGTCACACGGGCTGCCCTGCGCGAAAAACAGAATATTATCCTGCTGGAAACCCCCAGCGGTCTGGTCATGGGTATTGTCAACAACATGGTCAGTCGGGTGGAGGTTATCCAACGGGGCAATTGCCGGATGGAAAATATCAACCATCAGTCCTACATGCACTATAATGGGGTCAGCTTCCACATTCTCTACCCGGACCATATTCTGGGCCTGGAGGGCAATGGTTATTCGGGTGAGTCCAACAGCGACGAGGATACTTTCTGCATGGTGGTTCCCGCCATCTCTGGTCTGCAGGTTGGGCTGATGTTTTCCCGTATTGTGGATACCATGGAAGCCTACATCGATCTGGACACCCACGTCATTCAAGCCGATGGTCTGTTTGGCACAGCGCGTATCGATGGCCGTTTGGTGCTCTTCCCGGATTTGAACCGTCTCTTCCAACTGGCCGATATTATGCCGCATTCGGTGGAGACGCCGGTGGACTATGACGGCCTGAAAGCCCTGGTAGTGGATGATACACCTTTCCTGCGTATCGTCACCACAACCTACCTGACCCAGGCCGGTTTCATGGTGGAACAGGCAGAAGATGGCATGATCGCCTCGCAACGCCTGAAGAACACCCCCTACGATCTGGTGGTGACCGACATCAATATGCCGGTCATGGATGGCTTGGAGTTGGCAAAAGAGATTCCCAGCACACTCAATGCCGATACGCCGATTATTGCAACCACATCGTTCATTTCATCCGATCTGGTCACCCGTTGTGTGCGGTCCGGTATGGTAGGCTGTGTGCCGTCGACAGACAAGTTCCGACTGTTGAACATGTTGGCAACCTTGAAGCGGGTGTAACAGACTTGGTTTTTGGCATACTTTGCGGAGTAATCACCCATGCTGGTTAGTACCTTTCACTTGGGCAACATCTATATCGGAGTCGATATTCTGTTGGTGCGTGAGATCAACCGTTCCATGGAATATACCCCGATCCCAGGTTCACCGAATTATATTCGAGGAATGTTGAACATACGGGGTCGCATTATTACGCTCTTCGACCTGAAACGGCGTTTTTCCTGGACCCGCGAGGAGGTGGCGCGGCAAGAGGGCAAAGATCCGTTAAAACAGTACAATGTCATCATGAAGACCCATCACGAGGTGATGCGTATCAGTCGGCGATTGGCCGATACGCAATGCACCTGGGAGGATCCGGTTGGCTTGGTGGTGGACCGTCTGGGGGATGTGCGCAATGTACCGGATGATCATATTTTGCCCCCGCCTGCCAACCTGAAGGGAATTTCGGCTCCCTTTATTCGCGGTGTGGTCCGCATCGAAAAAGAGTTGCTGGTCATTCTGAATGTTGCCAAAATATTTGGTACAGATGATCATCCCAGCCCCTCTGCCGTTGATGGATAAGAGTCAGTTGGTCCCGATGACCATTTTACTGACCAGCCGTTTGATCGCATCTCCACGGAACAGGATATGACAACAGCTCCCCTCCGGGTTATGGTGGTTGATGATACGACCACCTACCGCATGATCGTTCGCCAATCTGCCGAGGCTGTGCCTGGGGTGGAGGTGGTCGATTTCGCTGCGAACGGACGTATTGCTCTGGATAAATTGAGCAGAATACCGATTGATGTGGTATTATTGGATGTGGAGATGCCAGAGATGAACGGTCTGGATACACTGCACCACATCACAGCTCACTATCCGCAGGTGACCGTGGTGATGGTCAGTGGTGCTTCGCACACCAATGCGGACATTGTGGTGGAGTGTTTGAACTCCGGGGCCTTTGATTTTGTCACCAAGCCGTTGGAGAGCGACATGGATCGCTCGAAGGGGGCGTTGCTGGCCAGTTTACGGCCCATATTGTCCCTGTTGTCGCGTCGCGGTCGGCGGGCACCGGGTCAGGGCGTTCCTGGCGGAACCTCCACGCAGGCGGGGGCATCCTCTGTCGCGGGCATGCGGGTTGCACCGCCCCCCTTGCCGACACGCAGCGCTTTTACCCCTCCTCCCAATGAGGCGCATTCTCCGGCAGCACTGGAGCCGCGTGAGCGCGTCCGTGCCCCGGTGCCGACGGTTGGTCGTGCGCCGTTGCCGTCGTTTACGGAGCCACCGCGCATTGCGCCGCCGTTGCGCAGCACACGGGTGACGGCGGCCAGAACGGAGATGGAAAGGGAGAGCCGTCCTGTCACCAGTGTTGGCACTTCTGCCTCCGGTTCTGCTGCAGGCTGGGACAAGAAGCCTGCACTGTTGTTGATTGGTTCATCAACGGGGGGACCGGCGGCGCTGACGCGTGTTCTGAGTGGCATTCCACCCAAGTTGCCGATTCCGGCTCTGATTGTGCAGCACATGCCGCCCATGTTTACCGTCTCCCTGGCGGCCCAGCTCTCTCGTTCCACTGGGCATACGGTCATGGAGGCAGCGCACGATCAGGAAGTGGAGGCAGGCAAGATTTTGCTGGCACCGGGTGGACGTCATCTTTCGGTGAAACGGCATGGAACCATGCTTAAAACAGTTTTGAATGATGGTCCAAAAGTAAACGGTTGCCGTCCAGCGGTTGATGTTTTATTCATGTCGGTCATGGCCTCGTATGCCGATCCCATTCTGGCGGTCATCTTGACCGGAATGGGTAACGATGGTGCCAATGGGGTCAAGGGTTTAAAGCGGTCGGGCAAGACCTATTGCCTGACCCAATCGCGGGAGAGTTGTGTGGTATACGGCATGCCTCGGGTGGTGGAAGAGATGGGGTTATCGGATGAATCCATCTCTCTGGAAGAGTTGGGTCCAAAAATTTCAGAATTGTGTCGATAGAGGAGGATCTGTCATTGGGCGTTTTGACAGCCGTTTCTCCAGAAGAGTTTCAATGGATCAGGCAGTTCATGCGTGAGCATAGTGGCGTGGATCTTCAGGCGGGCAAAGAGTATTTTGTTGAAAACCGTCTGGCCCCGCTATTGGCCCCGCATGGCTGCCAAAATTTCGGCGAGTTCTTCCAGAAATTGTCCCGTGATACTGGCATATTACGAACGAAGGTGGTTGATGCGTTGACGACGCATGAGACGCTTTGGTTTCGGGATGATTCATTTTTCTCGGCTCTGGCCGATGATGTTTTGCCGCGCATGGTTAACAAGTCGCGACAGCAAAAGATCCGCATCTGGTCTGCGGCAGCGGCGACCGGTCAGGAAGCCTATTCGGTGGCCATGCTGCTGGATGCTGCCGGGCGCAAACTGGATCCCAATTTTGACATCAGCAAAATTCAGATCCTTGGCACGGATATTTCGGCCTCTTCCCTGGTCACGGCCCGTCAAGGCCGGTACAACCACTTGGCCATCTCGCGGGGCATGCGTCCTGGCTTCCTGGAGACCTATTTCAAACGGGAAGGGGACATCTATGAGGTGGTTGCCAACATCCGCAGAGCGGTCAAGTTTGAGCAGTTCAACCTCAAGGATGATTATGCGCCATTGGGCAAGTTTGACCTGATTCTGTGTCGCAATGTGTTAATCTATTTTGCCGATGATCTGAAGCGGCAAATTTGTGTGCGCATGCGTTCGGCACTCAATCGACCAGACGGTTATTTTGCCATTGGTGCCTCCGAATCTTTGATGGGGCTGGAGGCCGGTTTCAAACAGATCACCGTCGGACGGGCCGTGTTGTACCAACCCATGCTGTGATTGCTGGGTGTTATTGTGGATTTTCTCTTGACTTGGCGAGTAAAAAGGTTACTCTGATCCGGTTTTGAGAGGGCATGCGAGCCTCGGATGCCTGACGAGTATATAATCCGTCCCGCATGGGCGTCAAACATGTTACCAAGGAGAAAGTAATGCGTGTGCTGATTGTTGATGATTCCAGTGTGATGCGTAAAATCGTTGCTCGGGGTTTGCGTCAGGCAGGGTTTGAGATTGATGACATTGTCGAGGCGGGTAACGGTCAGGAGGGATTGGATGTCCTCAACAGTGGTGTTGCCGTGGATTTGATTCTTTCCGACTGGAACATGCCGATCATGGACGGCTTGACCTTCGTGAAAAGTGTGCGCAGCGGTCCGCACGCCACGCAGTCCATCCCGATTGTCATGGTCACCACCGAGGGTGGTGAGAGCAAGGTGGAAGCTGCCGATTCTGCCGGTGCCAACGGCCATATCAAAAAGCCATTCACTTCCGAAATGTTGCAGGAAGTTTTGACCAAGTTTATGAAATAGGGTCGTTACCCGTACCCGCTTTTGGCAGCCGAATCCGTCAAGGCACAGATCGACCGTTCGAACAGGCAGATAGAACATGGAAATTCCTGATCAGATCGCCAAAAAGGCCAGACAGTTTTTCCTGAGCTTCTTTCAGAAGCTGTCCGACGATTTGAATACGCTCGTTGATGCGCCCGTGGAATGCACCCTCACAGAGGTCAATATTATCCGGGGTGAGGATGATCTGGGTTTCCTGTTTGGGGCTGAGTACAGCTCTTCGCATGCTGTTGAGGATGGGCTCAATTCGGGCAACATCCATCTCTTGATGGACGCTCCGGCTGCCATTGCCTTGTCTGGCCTGATGATGATGCTGCCCAAGGCGGTGGTACAAAAGAATGTCAAGTCCAGAGAGTACACGGAAGAGATCCAGGAAGGTTTTCATGAGATTGCCAACCAGATCATGGGCAGTCTCAACACCCGCATTGAAGAGAAATTATCGGGTGGACATCTTTTTCTGGATGGGGTTGAGCATCTGAGTGGTGGCTCATTACCGGCCACGCTCAATGTCAACACCACCTATCTGGACATTGGCATGGAGATCAAGGTCTCCGAGTTTCGTGCTGCTCCGGTACACTGGCTGCTCTCCAGGGGGACGGCCAACACGCTTTTGAAGGTGGATATGCCGGGCACGGCGGAGGAGTTGGCTGCCGATGCCCCCAAAGAGACCCCTGCCCCCGCTGCCCCCCCGCCTGCGCCTAGCCGCGCTGCCGATGACTATGAATTTGACATCAGCGCTGCCGGTTTGTTGGCACGCAGCACGGCGGACTCTTTGCCTGCCCCCAATGAACCGGGTGGGCTGCGGGTGGTGATGACTTTGCCACCCTTTCTGCTGAATGAATCGGCGCCCATCAGTGATGCGGTTGGTGCCATGTTTCCCGATGGTCAGCGCATTCTGGGGGTTGAGAGCCAGGGCATTCTGGTCCGGGTGATCAGTCAGGGAGACGTGCGCAAAATGATGGGTGCTTTCCATGGTTCCAAGGCGGCCACGCCGCAGGAGAAGGCTTTGCTGAGTCAGGCGATTGGCAAGCTCAATGAGCGGCAGCGCATGGTCACTGTTCCTGCCCGTGGCACCATTGATGAGGCTGCTGACCTGCTCAAGCAGCACAATCTGTTCGCTTTACCCGTCATCACCGACGCTGGTGTGTTACGCGGTTTTGTGCCCGCCTATTCTCTGCTGGAATATTATCGCAAAAAAGCCGGTTGATGATTGCCTGAAGCCACGTTGTGGGCGTTTGCTCTGGGAGGAGTTGCCGTGCCGGGGTGGTTATTTTTGCAGTTGGTAGATGGTTGGGGCAACGGGCATGACTGGCACGTTCAGTTTATTCAACGTCTCCGAATGGCCAATGAAGAAATAGCCGCCGGGCAGCAGATGGCGGCATAGTTTGTTGACGATTTTTTCCGCCGTCGGACGATCAAAATAGATCAAGCAGTTACGACAAAAAATAATATCCATGGGTTGCTGGCTGATCCGGTATTCGCCATCCATGAAGTTCAGATGCTGAAAGCGCACCATTTCGCGAATTTCCGGGGCCATGCGCACGCGGCTACGGTCCTTGCTGCGCAGCATATACTTTTGCTTGAGGGGAAGAGGTACGGGATCGGCCTTTTCCATCTCGTAGATGGCATTTTCGGCATGGTGCAGGGCACGGGTAGAGAGATCGGTCCCCAAGATGGCGGCCTTGTAGCCCGGCACACGGGTTGCGAACTCTTTAATCACGATGGCCATGGTATAGGGTTCTTCGCCGGTCGAACAGGGGGCGCTCCAGATCCGCAAGGGGCGACTGGTTCCCGCGCCAGACTCCTGCATCAGGTTTGGCAAGGCCGTTTCGGTCATGAACGAAAAATGGTTTGGTTCGCGGAAAAAATCGGTCTTGTTGGTGGTCACAATGTCAAGGAAGTGGATCAGTTCCTGGCTGGGATCGTGCGGATCCAGGACCAGGTCCACATAGTCGGTAAAGGAGGCCATGCCCAACAGGCGCAATCGTTTCTGGATCCGAGCGGTCAGCATCGATTTTTTCGACATGGGCATTTGAATACCGCTGGTCGATTCGATAAAAGTGCTCAGTCTTTGAAAATCCTTATCGGATAAAGAAATGCGATCACCTTGAAGGGCAAATGAGTTTTCCATATCCGCCATGCTATTCTCAATCAAGCGAAAACCATCGGCTCACTGTACCGTCCATTCGTAGCCGTGACCAACTTGGCAAGATGCCTTTATTTTCCGCAAATGTCAAACAGAAAATCCAAGGCAATCGCATTTGAAAGTGGCATGGGGTCAAGGGGAGATTATCTCCCCTTGCGGGTTGCAAGGGCGGAGCCTTTGCGTGTATGGCGCGCTTTTCATAAGCCAATTTGCGCAGCAAATTGGCGCAGCGCGCCCAAATTTGTGCCCCGCAGGGGCACGCTCCTGGATGGCGGCAGCCCGACATGCACTGTGATGTCTGAGCAACAATGAGAAAAAAATAAAAATACGATTGCCCTGAACAGAAAATCGGTCACAGCACCCGCATCACCACCGCCACATGACGATTCCTGACAAAAAACACGCGGCTCTATCAACTATACTGGTCAAAATCAACCAAATCAGGGTATACTATCGGGCATTTGTAGTATCACTATCGATACATGACCAGGGAGACAAGTCCAGTGGCCGAATTGAGTGATGATGATCTGCTCAACGAATTAAAATCGCGTTTCAATCATACCAAGCAGACCTTGTATGATTTGAAAATCGTCAGTCGCCGTCTGGAAGAGGTCAACCGCAAATTACAGATCTCTGAGCAGGTGAAGAGTAATTTTGTCTCGCACATGAAAAACGAGATCAACAATCCGCTCTCCTGCATCCTTGGCCTTGCCCAGCAGTTGCGCTCGCACGAGGTGGACCGGGCCACGGTCGTGGATATTGCCCAATCCATTTTCTCGGAAGCCTTCGGCTTGGACTTCCAATTGCGCAATATCTTTGCGGCGGCTGAATTGGAGGATGGTGCCACCATGCTGCAGTCTGGCACTGTGGATGGCCACTCCCTGATCATCCATGCCGTCAATGATTTCTCGCACCTGATCCTGGCCAAAGAACTCAATGTCTATTTCCTGGGTAAACGGTTGAATGTTGGCGGTCAACCCCTGAATAACGAAGAAGAGAAGCTCTACTTTAAATCGGATTCCGAAAAATTGGAATTGGTGGTGCAAAATCTGCTCTCTAACGCCATTGAGTTCAACAATCCCGGTGGCCGCATTGATCTGGATATTGGTGTTGTGGATGACCGTTTGATCCTCTCGGTTACGGATACCGGGGTTGGTCTCAACCCCGAACAGATTGAGCGTATCTTTGACCGTTTCACCCAACTGGAGACCGGTGTACGCAAGTCTCACAAGGGTCATGGGTTGGGTTTGAGCATTACGAAAGCGGTGATTGACATGATGGATGGCAGTGTACATGTCAGCGCTCAACCCGGCGAGGGGTGTACTGTCACCCTCTCCATTCCCTTCATTGAGACAGATGCAGAGGCAGACACCTTCTCTGTGGATGGTAATGAGTTTTTCTTTAGTGATGATCAAACTGAGTTGTTCTGACCATGGCGGAAGATAACAAACCCTTTTTACTCCCTGGCGCCCTCTTTGCCAAGGATGGTGATTATATCATCACCACTGTTTTGGGCTCTTGTATCGCGGTTTGTCTGTGGGATCCGCGCTTGCACCGGGGTGGCATGAACCATTACAAGCTTCCCCTTTGGAACGGTGACGGCCTGCCTTCGCCCAAATTTGGCAACATTGCCATTGTCAAGCTGATTGAGCATATGCTTGAAATGGGCTGTAACCAAAGGGAGTTGAAAGCCAAGGTCTTTGGTGGCGGAGCGGTTCTGCAAAGTTCTTCGGGTTTTCTGAATGTGGGGCAACGCAATATCGAGGTGGCACAGGAGTTTTTGGGACAGGCCAACATCCCGATTATTGCTTCGGATATGGGTGGGGAGGTAAGTCGAAAGATCATCTTTAACACCCAGGATGGGGCGATTCTCCTGAAGAGATCCCAAGCCGGGCAGAGTGGCTAAACAGGAATCGGCGCTGTAGATCCCATCAATTTCTGCGGGGTCCAGGGGCGATCATCGCCCCTGGCGGGTGCAGGGCAGAGCCCTGCTTGTAATGGCGCGCTTTTACCGAAGCAGATTTACGCAGTAAATCTGTACCGCGCGCCTGAATCTGTGCCCCGCAGGGGCACGCTCTGGGAGGGCGGATGCCCGACTATTAACCGCGAGGACAATGATTTATCTTTTAATGTCCGATAAGAGAACGCCGCAGCTTTGACGCATGCGGATTGAATAAATTGTTTGAGCGCCACCGCAGTATTCCAGTATTTCTCCAATCTTTGCTCTGGCAACACGGTGCATGTCGGGCGTTCGCCCTCCCAAGGAGTGCCCCTGCGGGGCACAAATCTGTGCGGCGTGCGCAAATGCTACGCATTTGCTCACGTAAAACGCCGCACATTACAAGCAGGGCTTAAGCCCTGCACCCCGCAAAAATTTAAAAGATTATAAGGGAGATAGGATCGACAGGATCAACCACACAACCGAATCACTTCCGCCGCAATCTTGTCCAACGGCTTGACAATATCCACCCCACCATGCTTGATCGCCTCCTTCGGCATACCAAAAACAACGCAACTCTGCTCATCTTGCGCAATATTGGTCGCCCCAGCCTGCTTCATCTCCAACATGCCACGCGCCCCATCATCACCCATGCCGGTCATGATCACACCCACAGCATTTTTGCCCGCATAACGGGCCGCCGAACGAAACAATACATCCACAGAAGGACGATGCCGACTCACCAAAGGACCATCTTTGACCTCCACCAGATAGCGCGCCCCACTGCGCTTGAGCAGAGTGTGCTTATTGCCCGGCGCAATCAAAACCCGCCCCCGCACCACGGAATCCTCATTGGCCGCCTCCTTGACCGTTACCTGACACAAGGAGTTCAAACGGTTGGCAAAAGCCGAGGTGAAATTTTCCGGCATGTGCTGTACAATCACCATGCCCGGCGCATTGGCCGGCAACGCCTCCAGGAAAATCCGTAACGCCTCAGTCCCCCCGGTGGAGGCCCCGACAACCACTACCTTTTCCGTGGTCTGAATCATGGCCTTGGAATCTGGAGGCGGCAAAACAGCATCAGCCGTCAACTTGGGCGGTACCTTGAAACCCGCCTGCGCTGCCGCCACAAACCGATCATGACCCGTCGCAGTACCGCCCGCCGACGGCACCACAGCCGGCTGCACCACCGTCGCACGCGCCCCCTCAGCAATACGCGCCGCCTCGGCATGACGCGGCACGTAACGGGATAAACGGGCCATCGCCGCCGCCTTGACCACGTCGCAAATATGAATCCGCGACTCCTCCAAAAAAGCCTTGGTCCCCATCTTCGGCTTGGTGATAATGTCCACCGCACCATACTCCAAAGCCCGCATGGCCGTGTCGGACCCCTCTACCGTCAGGGAAGAACACATGACCACCGGAATGGGATGCTGCATCATGATCTTTTTAAGAAAAGTCAAACCATCCATGCGCGGCATCTCTACATCCAACGTAATCACGTCCGGCACCGTCGTCCGCAACTTCTCCGCCGCCACAAAAGGATCCTGGGCCGCACCAATCACCTCAATCTCTTCATCCGACTCCAAAAGCTGCGTCAACGTCTGCCGCACCACCGCAGAATCGTCAATCACCAATACCCGAACTTTGGCCATGACAGGTTATGCTCCCCCCGTCTCCTTGGTCTCCTGCATCTCCACATAACGCACCATGCGGGCCAAATCCAACAACAAAGCAACCGTACCATCACCCAAAATCGTGGCACCGGAAAATTCATCCGAATACTGAAAACTGTCACCTAAATTTTTGATCACCGTCTGATGTTGACCAATGACCGTATCCACCCCAAAACCAACCCGCCGACCATCCACATTGGCAATGACAATCTGCTCGATGACCGGACGCTCACCCTCCATGGCAAAACGCTCGCGAATGCGGATGAATGGGACAATCTCACCACGCACATTGACAATACGCCGACCATGCGAATTGGCAATATCCTTGGGAGACAACTCCACACACTCCTCCACCGCCGCCAAAGGCAAGACAAAAAAGTCGTGATTCACCCCAACCAACAACCCCTCGATGATGGCCAAAGTCAACGGCAACTTCAACGTAATGGTCGTGCCCAAACCCAACGCACTCTGCACGTCAATGGTGCCACGCAAACTCTCAATCGATTTGCGCACCACATCCATGCCCACACCACGCCCGGAAACATTGGTAATTTTCTCTGCCGTGGAAAAGCCAGCCCCAAAGATCAACATGAACGCTTCCGAATCCGACAACACAGCATCCGGCGATAACAACCCCTTCTCCACCGCCTTGCGACGCAACAACTGCGGATCCAGACCCTTGCCGTCATCCTTGACCTGAATCAATACGCTCGTGCCCGAATGCACCGCCGACAAATGAATCTGCCCAACCAACGGTTTGCCAGTCAACGCACGCACATCAGGCTTTTCAATACCATGGTCAATACTGTTGCGAATGATATGCACCAAAGGATCATTCAATTGATCGATGACCGTCTTGTCCAACTCCGTATCCGCACCGGCCGTGGTCAACTCAATCTGCTTGCCCAACTCCGTGGAAAGATCACGCACCAAACGCTTGAATTTATTAAAGGTAGAACCGATGGCCAACATGCGGATACTCATGGTGTTGTCCCGCAACTCAGCCGTCAACCGCTCGATCTCTTCGGCAACCAACTGCAAATTCTGATTGTTGAGACGTCCAGAAATCTGGTTCAAACGGGCCTGAACCGTCACCAACTCACCCACCAGATTGACCAACTTGTCCAACTTGGTGGAGGGTACACGAACAACCGCATCCACCTCCGCCGCCTTGCTCTGCTGCTGCTTCTGCTCCTGCACCACCCGCTGCTCGGTCAGCGCAGCCCGTACCTTATCGGCTGGAACCACCCCGGAACTGACCAACCGGTCCCCCAACGGCGTCAAAGCCTTGCCAAGCGCATCCTCGGTGATGTCGCCACGCTCCAAGAGGATCTCACCCAGCTTTTTCGGTTCCGCCTCCTCCTGGATCTCATCCCGATCCAGCAGACGCACATTCAGCGTGCAATCATCCTCAACAAAAATAAAAACATCCCGAATGGCATTCTCGCCCTGACTGGTGGTCAGGAAAATTTCCCACTGGGTATAACAACGCTCTGGATCCAAATCCTCCAGCGAGGGCAAGGCGTTGGTCAAAGCAACCACCCGACACTGCCCCATGTCGCGCAACTCGTTGAGCAACAACAAAGGATTGGTGCCAGACGAAAAAATCTCCGGCCTGGGCTCAAAACGAACCCGGTACACGTGCGGCCCCTCCACATCGGCTTTGGGCGCAGAGGCTTTGCTTTCAGCGGCAACAGCAGCCCCACCACCTTTTTGTGGCGCCAAAGCACGCAATCCCGCAATGATCCGATTGGCATTGTCCTGATTGGCCGGTGGACCACCACGCGAAGCATCCAAAATGCTGCGAATCTGATCTCGCGCCGCCAAGGTTAAATCAATCAACGCCTTGGTCACCGGCAAAGAACCAGAACGGGCCATGTCAAAAACGGTCTCGACCTCATGGGTGAACTTGGCCACCTCGTCAAAACCAAACATGGCCCCGGAACCCTTGATGGTATGCATGGCCCGGAACACGCGACTGATGAGTTCAACATCGGTCGGCCGCTCCTCCAACTCCAGGAGTGAATCCTCCAACTCGGAGAGCAACTCGTAAGCCTCTTCCGTAAAGGCACTGGTATCAATCTCTACCGCCATAGGATCCTCCTCCAAGGATTGTTCTGAGCTTCCCTACACCTAACCAAGCACCTTTTTGATCACGCCAATCAACTGCTCCGGCTTGAATGGTTTCACGATCCAACCGGTCGCCCCCGCATCCTTACCCTCTTGCTTGCGCTCCGCTTGCGATTCGGTCGTCAGCATGACGATAGGGGTAAACTTGAAAGCCGGCAGTTTACGCAACTCCCGAATCAGCGTAATGCCATCCATATTCGGCATATTCAAATCGGTGATAACCATATCGATCGTTGCCCCGGAGACCTTCCCCAACGCATCCTTGCCATCCACCGCTTCCACCACTTGGTAGCCCTCGCCCTTCAGGGTCAGACCGACCATCTGCCGCACGCTGGAAGAATCATCCACGGTCATGATTGTTTTTGCCATTAATTGCTCGCTCCCGTCCAAAGTCCGATGGCATCCTCACCCCCTACGCAGCCAGCAAATCCCGCCTCTCTGACTACCCGGTTGACGATGTCTGGAACAGTGCCTTCACGTGTTATTTTTTTTCCCTTTTTCACCCAATCCCGGTGCGCGGAACAGAGCAACTGCAACGCAGTCAAATCCAGGGAACTGACCTGTTCCAGATTGACCGAAACATGCTTAATTTCCGCACCAATTCGCAGTAACGCCTCCTTTAGAGGCAGCGCGTGCTGAATCGTCAACGGCCCGGACAAGATCAATGCACCGGTTGCACCGGTATCGTCCACTGAAAAATCAATCATCTCCACCTCCAGGTGCTGCCAAGCAGGCCGACGCATCGCCACAGGAAAGCTGCTACCCCTACTTAATCTCACAATCTCAGCTTAACAAGAACTCTCTACAGTAACTGAGAAGAAAAATCAACCTTCTCGATACGCACAAAGGCACAGATTCGGTAGACGTGATGATTTTCTTTGTGTAGACTCGCTTCGCTAGTGGGTTTGTCAGAGGACCAAGGAAGCAACACAATCCCGGCATAACTCAGAAAACTCCTTGCCTGCCAAACAGAAAAAGGCCATTGTTCCTGCAAAAGCCGCACTGCCTGCACCACACCGCAAAAAGGGTGGCGCAGTGTTGAATACGGGGGTTGCGGACGACAGTGAGTTTGAAAAATTTTAGCCACCCATAGGTGTGAAAGAGTTTTAGATTGGGCGTCTCGTCGATCTTGACCTGAAACAGGAGGAAGTCCAGCCATGGCCATCAGCAGTATCACCGAAACGACGCAGTTCCTGACCTTCGTACTGGCCGACGAGGTTTTTGCCGTGGATATCGGTCGGGTTAAAGAGGTTCTTGAATATACACAGTTGACCAAAGTGCCGAGAACCCCTAAATTTATGTGTGGTGTTATCAACCTGCGCGGCAGCGTGGTCCCAGTGATGGACATGCGCTTGAAGTTTAACATGTCCCAGTTGGACCGGACCGTGAACACCTGCATTATTATCATCGAGGTAACCGTGGGAGAGAACAAGACGGTTCTGGGTGCCATGGCGGATTCGGTGAAAGAGGTGATGAGTCTGGATCCCGATCAGATTGATCCGCCACCGAAAATTGGTGCCAAGTTGCGTACCGATTTCATTCGTGGCATGGGCAAGCAGGGGGATCACTTCATCATTATCCTGGATACGGATAAGGTCTTCTCCGCCGAAGAGTTGGAACAGGCCATGGACCTGCGCAGTGGTGCGATTCCCGAAGCTGCCGCTTGATGTCACTGGGGACCGTCAATCGGTTGATGATCAAACAATTTCTGTCAAATAGGATAAGCTGTGAACGACGCGACCGTGCTCAACCGGGAAATTCAAAGCGAGTTTGGCAAAGGGCTGGAGGATATTCGTGCAGCCAGCAGTCAGATACGCTCATTGGTCCGTGATACCGTCGTTAAGCTGGATAACAGCTTCAATAGTTTGCGGCGGCAATCGGAGCAGCAGCAGGAGTTGGTGATTGGCCTCGCCTCTGATCTGGATGAGGTACCTGCTGCCGACAAGGAAAGCAAAAATCAGGAACACAGCAACTCCGCCAATATCCAAGAGTTTGTCAAGGCCACGGACGCTATCCTGCGCACTTTTGTGGACCGTATTGCCCAGATCAGTCAGGAAAGTATGCGGATGGTGTATCGCATGGATGACGTGGCGGCCTACATGTTGCGCGTGCAGGAGCATCTGAGCAAAATCAATACGGTGGTGGAATTGACCAAGGGGTTGGCGCTCAACGCCCGCATTGTGGCTGCCCGTGCAGGGCGTTCCGGTGAAGCCTTCACCTTTGTGGCCACCGAGATCCATCAACTGGCCTCCTCCTCCCGGCAGGTCAGCGATCAGATCAGTACAGCCGTGGAAGAGACCAATGCCAACATCCATTCCGTGCGCGACATCGTCAAGGAGATGGCCTCCAAGGATATGGGCTTTGCCATGAACGCCAAGGGACAGGTGGATACCATGATGGCCGACATCAGCGCCATCAATCAGTATCGCGCCAAAACCTTGCGTCAGGTCTCCGGTATCACCGAAGATATTGACGACAAAGTGGATATGGCTGTCAGCCTGCTGCGTTTTGAAGAGGCTGTGGTACCGATTCTTAAACGGATTGAGCGAAAAATTTCTGCCACGGAGCGTTTCGCGCGGATGATTGACATGGAACTGGTTCTGAATGAGGCGCAACCGCGTCGTGAACGTCTGCTTAAGTTACAAAATGCCCTGTTGCAGCAGCAACAGTCCTTTGATTCGGCTTCGGTTTAATCGTATGTCGTTTGGCGCCAGGTAATCGACGATGGAAAAATTGGACCCTGTAAAACTGTCCCAAGAGATACGCGCAGAGTTGCGTCGGGAACTTGCCAGCATTCGTGCAGATGGAATGCAGATCCGCTCCATGGTGCAAGATGCGGTCAGCAAACTGAGCGAAAGCTTCGGCACGCTACGCGATCTGACTGCTGCGCAGAATGAATTGGTCTCTGGACTTGTTTCCAGTTTGGGCAAGCAGAGCAGCAAGGAAAAAAGAGGCAACATCACCATCGGGGAGTTTGTGACGGCGACCGATGCAATCTTGCAAGCCTTTGTCGAACATATCGTGGCGGTCAGCCAACAGAGCATGGCCATGATGTATCGGATCGATGATGTTTCGGCGGAGATGCTGCAGGTTGAAGAGTCGCTCGGCAAAATCAACGCCATTGCCGATTTGACCAAGGTTTTGGGGTTGAATGCCCGTATCGTGGCAGCCCGCGAGGGTCAAGCCAGTGGGGCATTCTCGGTTGTGGCTGCCGAAGTGCGTCGGTTGGCGATTGCCTCGCGCGAGGTGAGTGGCCTGATCAGCGATGTGGTGGTAGAGACCAGCAACCATGTGGATACCGCCAAAGAGGTGGTCAAGGAGATGGCCTCCAAGGATATGAGCTTCTCCATGGAGTCGAAAAACAAGGTGGATGCGATGATGGCCCAGATCAGTGAAAATGATCGCCTGACAGCCAAAATGTTGCAACAGGTTGTTCAGATTACGGGCGAGATTCACAACAGCATCGGTATGGCTGTCCTCTCCCTGCAATTTGAGGATATGGTCACCCAATTGACCCAGGGCATGGAAAAGAAAATTGCCGCCATGGAAAAGTGGGACAGTGTCTTCGATATGGAGTTTCAGTTCAACGAGTCCATTCCGCGCCGCGAGCGGGTTTTGCATACCCAGCAACGGGTGCAGGAGCAAAAGCAGTTCATGCAATCCACCAGTCACCGTCCGGTGCAGCAAGCCAATATGGATGAAGGGGATATTGAACTGTTCTGAGGCATCTGTCTTGAGGGCTGGACACAAAAAAACCTTGGGAGATTTTTCCAAGGTTTTTTTGTGTGCCAATCAACAACCTCAGGCGTTGGCCGCCACTTTGACGCGGGGTTTTCCGGCATTGGCAATCTGCTTGAGGAGCACCTCGGCGAAGCGATCTGGAGAAAATTTGGGTACAAATTCATCGGCGCCCATCTGTTGCGCTTTTTCCCAGTTGGATTTGTTACTCAAGGAGCTATGCACCGCCAAGCGTACATTATCCAGGGCGGGCATTTCGCGCACTTTGCGGGTAAAGGAAAAACCATCCATGCCCGGCATTTCCAGGTCGGTAAAGATCAACGTAAAGGGACATTGACCGTCATTGTTCTTCAATTCCTGATGCAGATGGTCTAAGGCATCCTGGGCACTGTTCATGACCACGTGCGACACCCCCAACTGATCCAATGCTGCCGACAACATATTGCAGGCCGCCTTGGAATCATCCACCACCAGAACCTTGTGCTGTTCTACCGACATGAGGCGCCCCTGTTGCAGCAGATCTTCGGAGACCGAGGTGTCGATCCCCAAAATATCCACCAACAGTTTTTCCACATCCAGGATCTGGATTGGCACATTATTGTGATAGGTGATGGCTGTCAAATAGCTTTGATCATAGAGAGACCCTTCTGGCTTGACGATGTCGCTCCAGCTTTTATTGATCAACATGTTCGGACGGGAGACCAGAAATCCCTGAATGGTCCCGCTGTATTCACACACCAGGATATAACTGAGCGTATTGCGGTAGTCGATCGTGGGGAGCCCCAAACCTTCCGCCAAATCGAAGAGCGAGATGGGATGGCCCCGAAAGTCAATACTGCCTTTCACCACGGGGTGGGAATATGGGGTTTTGGTCACAACCTTCGGGCACTCCATGATCTCGATGATTTTAAAGACATTGATGCCATAGAGTTGTTCATCGGTCAGGTAAAAGGTCAACATCTCCATTTCGTTGCTAAAAGCAAGGTTGGCTCGTTGATACGCCTCATCCAGCACTGAATCTTTTGCCATTCCACATTCCCCTTTCCACAAGAGTCGCACACAACCAACCTGTCATTTCGTCGCATTATGCCACAGAGTGCATTTTTTTGCCATGCTTTTTCATGATTACCCCGCTAGAATGGAGAAGTTTCGCAGGGCAGGATTTCTGCTTGCCAAGCGACAAGAGTCGCTGTGCCTTCCACGTTTGGATGCGCTTGATAATCTTCACAGGGTTAACCGGCGGGGTGCAGTCCCGCACGAGGGGATAGCATGAAAGTTTTAACGCTGCAATTGGCTGATGATCTGTACGCGGTTGAT
The DNA here is from genome assembly GCA_002753095.1 of Magnetococcales bacterium. Classification (GTDB taxonomy): domain Bacteria; phylum Pseudomonadota; class Magnetococcia; order Magnetococcales; family Magnetaquicoccaceae; genus Magnetaquicoccus. Next base: position 14,488 of record PDZU01000028.1, on the reverse strand, counting down.
CTTTTGTACGTCCGGGAGGTCATTGAGTTACTGCTGGATAGCGGTTCATCGTCGCGCACGACGCACATCACCCAGGTTCCTTTGTCCAGCAAAGATGTCTGGGGCGTGATCAACCTGCGTGGCTATGTCATACCGGTAAGTGATTTGCGGCAGAAACTGGGCATGCAGCGTGTGGCCCCTACCGTGCAGTCTCGTATTGTGATACTGGACGGCTCTTACCGCAGCGACAAGGAGCGTGATGATGTCGCCAGTTGGATGGGGGTTGTGGTTGACTCTGTGCATGAGGTGGTTGATCTTGATGAAGAGGAGATCAATCCCCCACCCCGCTCTGGCATGAAAAACAACCGCCTGCACGGTATCAGTCACCATCAAGGTACGACGGTGCAGATACTGGAAGTGTCTGCTCTTTTCCAGACAGAAGCAGCGGAAAACAAGAGGGTTGAGGGAAGACGCATTGCGCCGCTTGCCAACAACGCGCCCTCCGCCAGACCATCCCCCCCGGCGTTAAAACCGTCCGGCAGCGCACCGGTACTGTCGCCACCAACGGCTGCTCCCGTCACTCAACCGCCAACGCCCGTTACTTTGGCAGCAAGCGAACCACCCGTCTCTGAGCCCGTCCCCCCGCCTCCGAGCGATGAGGATGCAGAGCAGGAGCCACCTCTCAGTTCCGAAACGCCTGCTGTTGCGGTTGAGTCCAGCAACGCTGTACCGGAAACAGAGCGTGCCGACCCTCCCCTTCCAGAGGTGGATTGCCCACCCCATGATCCAGACTGCCACATGGAAGAGGTGCTTCCCATGGCTGTTGCGGAAGTCCAGGCAACTGTGCGCGAAGAGACTCCAGACAGCACAGATGCGGAGGAGTCCGTCGTCTCTGCTCTGCCACTGCTGGCCGCCATCTCCGAACCAGAGATGCTGCAAGCGCAAGGCGAGATGGTCGATTTATGTGTGGAGGATAATCCTGCAACCTGTGATGACCATTGCCCAGCGGCACCTGACGTACACGGCATCGTCATCGTCCTGGATGAAACGGTTGCGGAAGATAAGAGCACGCCAGAGCATGCCGAGAATGATTTTTCTGCAACAGCGCTTGTCGAAACCGCATCGGTCGTAGAAGAATTGGCCGTTGCGTCCGCTGTGTCTGACGACGAAGCACCCGCAGATGCAGAGCCGGAAGAGGCTACTGAGGAAGTGACACCCATTATCGAAGCGCCTGAAACAATCGTCGAAGCGCCTGAAATCATGCCCGAAGAGACTGAAGCCAGCGTCGAAGCGCCTGAAATCATGCCCGAAGAGACTGAAGCCAGCGTCGAAGCGCCTGAAATCATGCCCGAAGGGACTGAAGCCAGCGCCGAAGCGCCTGAAATCATGCCCGAAGAGACTGAAGCCAGCGACGAAGTGCCTGAAATCATTCCAGAAGAACCAAAAATCATTCCCGAAGAGCCAGAAACCATCGTCGAAGCGCCTGAAATCATGCCCGAAGAGACTGAAGCCAGCGCCGAAGCGCCCGAAATCATTCCCGAAGAGCCAGAAACCATCGTCGAAGCGCCAGAAATCATTCCAGAAACGCCCGAAGCCAGCGTCGAAGAGCCTGCCATCACCAAAAAGGTAAAAAAGCGTAAAGACAAACCTGAAAAGGTTGAATCGGTCATCAACGGGGATGACCAGGGCACGACATCTCCGTCTGATGCGCCTTCGCCTGGGGAGGAACGCACGGACAGGCATGACAAGAATGAGGTGGATGGCACGGAGGTAGAGGTAGAGGAAGCGGCGGCATTCCTGGCTGAGATGGCGGCGATTCATCCGACTCCCCGTAATGTCGTCACGGATTTTCAGTCCATCTTCCGCGATCTTTTGCCCTTGACCACCTTGAACCGGGAAAGCAGCTCCTGGGGGGATAACAAGAGCGTGGACAAGCAAAAACCGGAAAAAACCAAGAAAGGGAAAAAAGGAGAGTGATGGCCTGTCAGTTACGGAGCAAACACCTGCCGATTTGTGGATTGAAAAACAAGGGGGAAGAATAGTCGATGGTAAAATGGCTGGAGTCGTTGCCTTTGCGGGCTAAATTTATTGTGATGTTACTGTTGCCGATCTGCGGACTGTTGTTGTTTGGCGTGCAGGGCGTGTTGGGTAAACGGGCTCTCATGCAGCAAATGGCCTCGATGAACACGGTTTCCAATTTGGCTGTGGTGAGTAGCGCCCTGGTCCATGAAACCCAAAAGGAGCGCGGCATGACAGCCGGTTTTCTGGGCAGCAAAGGGCAAAAGTTCCGTGATGAACTGCCAAAGCAGCGTGGTGAAACCAACCAACGCCTGCAGGTACTCCGTCAGACGCTGAAAAATTTAAATTTGACTGCTTTGGGGCATGGTCTTGCCGCACAGATGGAACAGGCGACCCGGTTAATGGACGGACTTGAGGGCATACGCGGTCGGGTGGATGGTCAGTCCATCGTCGCCAAGGAGGCCATCGGACACTATACCAACCTCAACAGTCTCCTTCTGGAAGCGGTGGGCACGCTGGCAAAGCTTTCTGCGACGGTGGAGATGGCTTCTCTGAGTAATGCCTATGCCAATTTTCTGCTGGGCAAAGAGAAAGTTGGCATCGAGCGCGCGATTCTGACCAACACTTTTTCGCAAAATCGTTTTGCCCCTGGCAGCTACGTGGATTTTGCCAAGTTGGTGGCGGAACAGAACAGCTATTTCCATCGCTTTCAGACACAGGGACTACCAGAGCAGATTGAATTTTACGCGCAGAAAATGCGTGCTCAGGAGGTTGCCGAGGTAGAAAAAATGCGCGAGATCGCCTTCAAGAATGGTGCGGCCTCTCCTCTGTACGTTTATCTTGGTGAACTATACCAAAGTCTGGCCTTGCGTGGGGTGCATCATGCGGCCAAGGATCTTTTGAGTCGCGGTGCAATCTATGGAACCGGCGGCAGCATCCCGCAAACAGAAATCCAGGAAAAGTACAAGAGGCAGTTTGCTGCCAGCTACCAGACGGTCTTGGGCATCATCAACAAGATACGTGCTCTGCCCCCGGAAGCCTTGACCGATGAACAACGGAAAGACGTGGAAAGCATCGGGGAGAACATTGAGGCGTATCAGCGCAGTGTGGAGGCCATCATCACCCTGCAAAGTCAAGGCAAGCTACTCCAGGAGATTGACAACGACAGTAAAGCAGGGGTGCAAATCGATGATGGGCCAGCCCTGCAAGCCATGCAGCGACTGGCCAAAAGCGCTGCCGTTGGCCAGTTTGGTGTTGACCCAACACACTGGTTCAACACGATCAGCAGCAAGATCAATCTGCTCAAGGAGGTAGAAGATCGTCTCTCACACGATTTGGCGTCCCGCACCGCCCAACTGGCATCAGAGGCCCAACAAGCCTTTAGCGCCTATCTGATCTTCACGACGCTGGTCACCCTGGCCAGTCTCGTCCTGAGCATCTGGCTGGCGCGCATCATGCTGCAGCAGGTGGGCGGTGAACCGCAGGCGGTAATGGCCATTGCCAATCGTTTGGCTGAAGGTGATCTGGCCATCGCATTTGATCCTGATCAACCGGCTGTCGGCATTTATGGGGCTGTGCGCCATATGGTCGAAAACTTGAACAATACGGTAAAGGTCATCATCGACGTGGGTGGACGGGTCATCCATGAGAGCAATGCGGTCAATGATGGGGCACAAACCGTCTCGCAGGGGGCAACCGAGCAGGCTGCTGCGGTAGAGGAGACCTCGTCGGCCATGGAACAGATGACTGCCAATATTCAGCAAAACACTGAAAACGCTCAGGCAACCGAGCAGATGGCCCGCAAGGCGGCTCAGGATGCCGGTGAAAGCGGATCAGCCGTACAACAAGCTGTCGGGGCCATGCGGGAGATTGCGGCCAAAATTTCCATCATTGATGAAATCGCCCGTCAAACCAATCTTCTGGCTCTGAACGCCGCCATTGAGGCGGCTCGTGCGGGCGAGCATGGCAAGGGGTTTGCGGTGGTAGCCGCTGAGGTCCGTAAATTGGCCGAACGGAGTCAGATTGCGGCGGGTGAGATTGGCCAACTCTCCAGCACCACGCTGCACATCTCGGAGAAGGCCGGGCAACTGCTGACGACGCTGGTGCCTAATATCATGCAGACCGCTCAATTGGTTCAGGAGATTGCGTCCGGCTCACAAGAGCAAGCCGAAGGTTCGGCCCAAGTCAACCAAGCCATTCAGCAACTGGACCAAGTGATTCAGAAAAACGCAGGGATGGCCGAGGAGATGTCTGCTTCGGCTGATGATCTCAGCCAGCAGGCTGAGCGTCTGCAGGAGGCCATTTCCTTTTTCAAGGTAGCGGCATAAGTCCAAATTGATTCAATCCCGATCAACTGAAAACTTCTGCGGGGTCCAGGGGCGATCATCGCCCCTGGCGGGTGCAGGGCGGAGCCCTGCTTGTAATGTGCGGCGTTTTCAAGAAGCAAATGCGCAGCATTTGCGCACGCCGCACAGATTTGTGCCCCGCAGGGGCACGCTCCTGGAGGGCGGACGCCCGACTTTTAACATCGCGAACCATAAAGAGTTTTTTTCTGTCGAATGGGTGTTCGTCGTTCGGTTAACGCGTATGGGCGCGCGGGGCTGCGCCCTGCTGATGTGCGTGCTGGCGCACCCTTCTTCTGCACCAACACCCCCTATGGATTTTTCCCGCAGGCAACTCAATACAACGCGGTTAAAGTCGGGCGTCCGCCCTCCCAAAGAGTGCCCCTGCGGGGCACAGATTTGGCGCGCTGCGCAGATTTGCTACGCAAATCTGCTCACGTAAAAGCGCGCCATTTCAGCAGGGCTCCGCCCTGCACCCGCCAGGGGAGATAATCTCCCCTGGACCCCTTGGAACTTTAAACATTTTAGCAGGGCTCCGCCCTGCACCCGCGCCTAACGTATCCCCTTCTCCTTCAAATGGGGCACATAAGCCATATCCGAATGCATGATGTGACTCACCAACCACGACTTCAAGGCCGCCATCAAGTCAATCACAATGGCAAAATCTCCCTCATCATACCGCTTGATAAACTCCACGGCCAAATCAACCAACTTTTTATGTTCCGCCTTGTGCGGCGTGCGCTCGGCATAAGAGGTGCGGTCAAAATACTCCTCCTCCCGCTTGAAATGAAAAACCGTATAGTCCGCCAAACGCTTCAGAATCTCCAATACACTCTCTTTGCTCGCCCCCCGCTTCATCGCCTGATGCAGCTGATTGATCATATCCATCAATTTGCGATGGTCGCTGTCAACATCCCGCAGGCCAGTATTCAAACTGTCAGTCCACACCATGAACGGCTTCTGCTTGGCATTCAGATCCGTCACCCCCTCATACGCCTGCTCAATCAACACAAACAACCGCTGCCGAGCCTCAATAAACGCCAACAACTGCCCCTCCAACTGCTCCGGTTTGACCCCCTTTTCCTGCAAAGAGGCCACCATCTCCCGAATGATTTGATGAACCGCATCCCGCTCCTTCAACAAAGCCTGACAGATCGGGGCCGCAGACTTGCAGGCCCTCTTGCCGCTACTCTGCAACCACTGACTGAATTCGGAACGCGCAATCTGCTCCACATCCTCCTGCCCCAAAAGCAAACGCCCAGCAATCGCCTGCTCCAGTTTGCTCTGCCACTCCAAATACAACCCCTTGGCAGCCCGAATGTTGAACATCGGCGCACCAATCTCAACCTCCATCTGCGTGGCATACAAGGCCCCACTCATCCCCTGCAGCACCATCCCCATGCGGTCAAATTGCCGCGCCGAGGCCCGCATCGCCCGGGCCGTGCGACCGGCCTCCTGCATCTGCCCCTCTACCGCACGGGAGATCTCAAAGGTCTTGTCTGCCGAATGCCCAACCGCATGTGCCTGGGTCAACGCCCGCCGACTGTCATCCGCAACCGATGAAGCCGCAATCGCCACTGAGGAGGCCGCACGCGCCACCTCCGCCGTACCAATCGCCGCCTCCGCCGCCGCACGAGAAACATTCTGCGCTGCCTCTCCCAACTCGTGCGCGTTGCGCGTTACCTCCTCCGCCCCCTCCGATACCTTGCCCATGGAGTCGGCAATGCCATGTATCGCCGACGTCTGCTCGTCGACCGCATAGGCAATCACCTGATTGGCCTGCTTGATGCTGTTGACCCCCTCAATAATCTCCCGGTTGGCCGTCGCAACAGAAGCCGCAATCGCAGTGATGTCCTCCGTCTTCTCCCGAATCATCCAGGTCGCTTTTTCCGTCTGCCGCGATAACTCCTTGACCTCGTTGGCCACCACCGCAAAACTCTTGCCCGCCTCACCCGCTCCCGCCGCCTCGATGGACGCATTGAGCGCCAGCAAACTGGTTTGGTCAGCAATGTTTTTGATAATCTTGACAAATTTACCAATCTCGTTGGCCGCCGTGGAAAGCTTCTCCATGATCGCCTGCGTGTCCCGAACCCGCTTGTCCGTCTGCATCGACGCATCACTGGCCGACTGGCAACGCTCCCGCACCTCCCCCAACGCCGAGGTCATATCCCGAACCGATACCGCCACCTGCCTGACCGCACTGTCCACACTGCCCAGATTGCGGTTTACACTCGTAATGTTGCTGTTAATTTGCTCCGCTGCAGCCGCCATCGAGCCAATATTGATACTCGCCTCCTCCGTGCCAGAAGCAATCTGGGAAATATTATCCGCCACCTCCACGGAAGCCTTGGAAATACTCTCAATGCTGTGACCGGCCATGGCAATCGCACCCTTGACCCCCTCAATCTCCTGGGCCAACACTCGGTTCTGAGCGGTCACCTCGTCCACCACATGCAACGAATTCTTGGCGTCACTGCCAACCAGATCACGAATCTTCATGATCTCCCCAGCACAGGCTACAACACCGCCAGAATGCAGCGACACCACGTTCATCACCCCAGCGATCTTGCCCGCCATGACATTCAACTGCACGCCCAATTGGACAATTTCATCACTGGACTCCTCATCGTGACCAACAGGCACCGCAAACCGACCCGTAAAATCACCCCCAGCCATGCGCTGCACCACCGTTTGGATCTGATGCAAAGAGCCCAGCGCAAAACGGATGAACAATACCGCCATCGCCAGCAACCAAAGACCAAGACCAGCCTGCATCCATAGAAAAATCATTTCCATGGTGCGATTCTGCACGGTCATCGCTAAAATCGCCATGCACAACAACAGGATACCAGGCAATAACATGGCCAGGATCATTTTTGTGCGGATACCAATCATTACAATACGCATTTTAACTCTTCCACCTTGTATAGCTGTGAATGCCAGTTCCCATTCTCGCCCCATGAGTGTACATGAGCCCATACCATTAGACCAGAATATTAATTTATCCGAATTTTTCCGCCAGATCCATCCGTGATAAAATCTGCGTCGTGGGATAATTTTTCTTGCAACAGTAGACGGGATATAAAACAATTCCACCCCGGAAATGTATCTATCCACACTCCTTTGTGCTGACAGAGTCCCTGCATGCTCCATCCAACCGCTCCTGCCACCGTTGCTCTGCCTCTGGATGGCGTTTTGGCCGGTCAAATTGATTATATCTATTTTGTTTACGGCTTGAGCTTTCTGGTACTTGGCTCGGTCTGCCTGCTCATGCCGGTTGACCAACGTTCCCCCTTGCGTTGGCAGTGGCTTGGCGGCTTTGCCCTGCTGCATGGCGTCAGCGAATGGCTCGAATTGGCCGAAATGGTGACCGGAGACTCTCCGCTTTTCCACGCCACCCGCCTCATCATCCACATTCTGGCCTTTTTGCTGCTGGCCGAGTTTGCCCTGCAAGGGTGGTCCCGGCGCCGCAAGACACAAACACTCTTTCCCGGCCTGTCGATTCTCTGGCTGGTCTCCATCATCATCGCCACCGATCTTTTTGGCCTATCCACCCTGCCTGCCATGGTGCGCTATCTGCTGACCCTGCCAACCTGCACCCTCAGCGCCCTGCTGCTCTGGCAGGAGAGCAGGCGTGACGATTGCACAGCCAAATCCTGGTTGCAATTGGGCGCTATGGCCCTGCTTGGCTACGGCTTTGCCAGCGGTATCCTCGTTCCTGCCGTGGACATTTTCCCAGCGACACACCTCAACAGCAAGCTTTTCCTGCAGTGGACCGGTATCCCCATCCAGTTGATCCGCTCTCTCTTGGCCATCCTGCTGACGGTCGCCATCTGGGGCACCGCCTACCACACACCCGGTAAATGTTCCTTGCAACTTCAGGACCGCTATTTCTCCTTTTTTCTGACCGGCTTTGCCATCCTCCTTGCCTGCGGCTGGTTCTTGACCGATCAACTGGGAAAACTCTACCAATCCGATCAAACCAGCGAACTGCAGGTGCATCTGGACGCCGTCGTCAATCGCCTGCACCGGGAAATTTATGCCGCCGATGGCGGCGTCATCGCCCTGGCCGGTATCACCCAAAGTCTTCTCGAAGAGCATCTGCACAACAACACCAAACTCGATGCCATCCACTTGGCGGTCGATCAATTGGCAGCAAGCGTCGGCGCTGTCGCCTACATTCTCAACGAAGAGGGCACAACCATCGCTGCCTCCAATCGGACCAGCCCCTCCAGCTTTTTGGGCATCAATTACCGTTTTCGGCCCTATTTTCAACAGGCCATGCACGGCAATAAAGGCCATTATTTCGCCTTTGGAATTACCACCAACAAACCGGGATATTATGCCAGTGCTCCCATCTACGCCAAAGGGGAACAGCGCCTTCTTGGGGTAGCGGTCATTAAAAAGTTGCTCATTCCAGAAGAGTTGGGCCTCCCGCAACGGGCAGAAGTATTTTTGATCAACCCCAACGGCATCGCCCTGCTTTCCAACCAAGCCGAATTTTTTCCCCAACCTCTTTGGCCCATCACCCAGGATCAATTGGAACGTTTGAACCAATCCAAACAATTTGGCCCACTTCTCCCCTCTCCGGTACGATTCACCAATGCATTACAGCATTTGGACCGACTGTTTCGCGGCCACCAGCCCCTACTGGTCGGCAGAGCCAACATCGATGACGATGGCTGGTCCATTCTGATGCTCAAACAGGAACAAAACAGCCAGCTCAGCCGTATGCTCGGCATCGCCATCTCCCTGCTGGTCAGCCTGTTGATGCTCACCTACTACCTGGTTCTGCATCGAGAAACCACCGCCCTCATCACCGCCAGGCAGATCGCCGAAAGCGCCAACCAGACCAAATCCACCTTCCTGGCCAACATGAGCCATGAAATCCGCACCCCCATGAATGCCATCCTGGGCATGGTCTACCTGGCACTGCAAACACCGTTGACCCCCGCCCAGCGCCACTATCTCACCCGTGTGGAACAAGCGGGACGCTCCTTGCTGCATATCATCAACGATATTCTGGACTTCTCCAAAATCGAGGCCGGAAGGCTCGTCATGGAGTCCATCCCCTTCGCCCTCGACAAGGTAGCCGACGAAGTGGCCGCCATGGTCGCACCAAAATTGGAACAAAAAAACCTCGAACTGCTGCTCTCCCTGGATCCCCACATTCCATGCCGCCTCATCGGTGATCCATTCCGGTTGGGACAAATCCTGCTCAATCTGGTCAGCAACGCGGTCAAATTTACGGAAAAAGGGGAGATCCTCTTTTCCATCCAACTCCTGGAAAGCACCGCCAGAAGTGCTACCCTGCTCTTTAAGGTCCAAGATACCGGTATCGGCATGAGCGAAGAGGAGATTGCACGCCTTTTCAACGCCTTCAGCCAAGCCGATCCCTCTACCACGCGGCGCTATGGCGGCACCGGTTTGGGGCTGGCCATCAGCCGCCATCTGGTAGAGCGTATGGGCGCTGTCCTGCACCTCTCCAGTCAACTTGGTCAAGGTAGCCTGTTCCAGTTTCAATTGACACTGCCGCGCGATCTGACCGCCCCATCTGACAACCATCCCCTCTCAACGCAACTGGCCGGCTTGCATATCCTGATTGCCGATGACCACCCCGTTGCCCGGCGTGTCTGCAGCGCAATGTTGCTGCCATACCAGTGCCGTCTGGAGGAAGTCAGCAGCGGAGAACAGGCCCTGCGCACGGTTCTTCTCGCTGTGCAGCAGCAGGATCCTTTTGACCTTCTCCTGATCGACTGGCGCATGCCCGGCATGAACGGCCTGGAAACGATCCGCCAGATACGCCAAGAGTTGGCCGACCAAGCCCCCCCCGCCATCCTCATTTCCGCCTACGAGCGCGATGAAATTTTGCAGCCACATACCCTGCCCCAGCCGCCCCTTTTCTTGATGAAACCGGTCACCCCGTCCGCTCTGCTGGCAAGCATCGCCAAAGCATTGGGGGAGACCCAGGTGGTCCAATATCCGACCTCTCCACCCAGATACCCGTTGCAAGGCACGGTATTGCTCGTGGAAGATAATGAAATCAATCAAGAGGTTGCCCAAGGTCTTCTCAGGCAGACCGGTCTGCAGGTGGTGATCGCCACCACCGGAGCAGAAGCGTTGCAAACATTGGCTGAGCACACAGTGGATCTGATCCTGATGGATGTGCAGATGCCGGTCATGGATGGCTACGAAGCCACCCGACGCATCCGCACAATGGAAAAATGGCACACCCTCCCGATCATTGCCATGACCGCCAACGCCATGACCGGGGATCGGGAACAGTGTCTGCGGGCCGGCATGAATGACTATATGGCCAAACCCATCGACCCGAAAATTCTCCATCATCTACTGAACAAATGGCTGTCCGGCTCCTCAACCAGCCCGGTATTTTCTCCGCCCAGCGCGCAAACTTGTCCACTTCTGCCACCCCTGCACGGCATCAACCAGCAAGCCGCCCTGCACCATGTTGGCGGCAACACAATGCTATTCCAGCAAATTATTAATAAATTCCATCGGCATCAGCAACAAACAGCCACACAACTGCACGCTCTGTTCGAGCAGGCCGACTGGCCTCACCTGGAACGACAGGCGCATACGTTGAAAGGATTGGCTGCCACCATCGGCGCCGAAGAACTGAGCCAACAGGCGCTCGCCGTCGAACAGGCCGCACGACAACAACGCCCCGCCCAACACATGCTCCCCCTGCTGCAGCAAATCGACCTTACCCTCAGCACACTGCTCCACGGCATCGCGCAATCGGGTCTGCTCATCCCGGACTCCACCCCGCAACCGGAACAGGGAAGCACAGATTTTCAGGCGCTGCTACCCCTATTGCAACAGGCCGCCCTCTACCTGCAGGAGTATAACTCTGCCGTCGATACCATCTTTACCCGCATGGACCCCCTCATCCTGGATCGTGACACCCGTCAAAAATTTCACGCACTTAAACAACACCTGGAAAGCTATAACTACGAGAAATGTCTGGAAGAGCTCGATCTTTGGGCCAGACAGTCCGGCTGGAACCTCTATCCCATGCGCAGCACACCAGAGCAGCCAAAACATGATTTTATCACGCCATAAAACGCTCAAACCTCCTTGACAAGGTGGCGCGATTGCCCTAAACACTCCGCAACTTTGTTGTTGGCATTGGCTTTGCTAACGCCACGCAGTACACCGCAGAAGAGAGGCGGGGGGCTCTTTTTTGTGTGCAACCGCCTGTCAACAGGCCGCTGTCGTTTTTGACCGTGAGTGCCATGATGCCCCCTGCCCTGTTTGCCAATTTTTCCGTGCGCGCCAAATTGCGCCTGATCACCCTGCTGGCCATGACGGCCCTTTGCCTGCTCGGTCTCTTTGCCAGTTTCAGCATGCGCGACACCCTGTACGAGGACCGCCAAGCCAAAACAAAAAATCTGGTGGAATCCGTCTTTGGCGTACTGGTTCATTTCGAGCAGTTGGAACAAAGCGGCGCCATGAGCCGTGAACAGGCCCAGACTCTGGCGCTCTCAGTCATGAAAACCCTGCGTTATGATGGGGATAACTATTTCTGGATCAATGACCTGCAACCGGTCATGATCATGCATCCCATCAAACCGGAGTTGGACGGCAAAGATCTCTCGCAAAGCGCTGATCCCACCGGCAAAAAACTCTTTATCGCCTTCGTGGAACTGGTCATCAAACACGGTGAGGGGTTCGTGGAGTACCGCTGGCCCAAGCCAGGCTTTGCCGAACCGGTACGCAAAATCTCCTATGTGAAGCCCTTCTCCTCCTGGGGATGGATCGTAGGCTCAGGCATCTATCTGGATGATATCGACCGCATTTTCTGGCAGGAAGTCCGTTCTCTGCTCATTTTCATGACCATTGCCCTTCTCCTTCTGATGGGCATTTCCCGCCTCGTTGCCCGCAGTGTCACCCGCCCCCTGAATGGCTGCAAACAGATGTTCGCACAAGTGGCCGATGGCAACCTGGACGCCCATTACGAAGAGAACGAGTCGCCAACAGACAGCTCCGGCAACGAAATTACCGGCATGGTCAACTCCCTCAAGGAGATGGTCGTGGCCCTCAAAAGTATGGTGCAGGAGATTGCCCACAAGGCCGACCTCCTGGGCAGTTCTTCCCAGGATCTCTCCCATGTGGCCGGGAAAATGAATCAGGATGCCAACGGCCTCAATCAACAATCCTGCCAGATTGACATTGCAGCAGAGCAAATGAAAGCCAATCTGGGCTCCATTGCCAGCACCACCCAGCAAATGAGTGGCAACATGCAGCAGGTTTCGGCAAACGCCGAAGTGATGACCAGTGACATGCACACCATCTCCTCGGCAGCCGAACAGGTCAGTGTCAACCTGCAGGAGATTGCCCGCACCTCCACCCTGATCAACAAGAGCATGGACCGGGTCATGCTTTCGGCACAACGCTCCAGCGCCAACGTCAACACCATTGCTGCTGCTGTGGAAGAGATGACCGCATCTTTGGGCGAGGTGCGCTCCCGCTGCCAGCAGGCCAACCAGGAGGCAGAACAGGCGCAAGGGGGCGCCAACGCCACCTTGCAAGTCATGGAGCGACTTGGCACGGCAGCGCGTGAAATTGGACGTGTTGTCGGCATCATCAATAACATCGCCAATCAAACCAACATGTTGGCCTTGAACGCTGCCATCGAGGCCGCCGGAGCCGGGGAGGCAGGCAGGGGCTTCTCTGTGGTGGCCAGCGAGGTAAAAAACTTGGCCAAACAGACCAGCGAAGCACTGCAACTGGTCGTCAGTCAGGTGCAAACCATCCAAAGCAATACCCGCGAGGCCAGCGGCGCCACCCAGCAAACCTCCACGTTGATCGAACGCCTGCGCGGCAGTAATGTGGGTATTTTACAAGCCGTTGATGATCAAACCCAGGCACTGGATGAAATTTCCCACTCCATGAGCGATGTAGCCCGTGAGACAGGAGAGGTGACACAAGAGGTTCAAGTGGCTGGCGAAGGCATCAAAGAGTTGAGCCGCAGCGTCAACGAAATCACTCTGGGAGTGGCCGATGTCACACGCAGCGTACACGGCGCCAGCGTCAACATGCACGCCTCGCAAGAGAGCATCCAAGGCGTCGCGCACGGGGCCATGCAGGTTAACGCGGATGTGCAACAGGCCGATCAGGCAGCCAAAGAGATGGTGGAACATGCCCGTGGTGTCACCCATACCGCCGATGGAATCAAGCAGGTCAGCCAACAGGTCATGCAACAAGCCAACGACATGCGCCGCATCGCCATGGAACTCGACCAATCCCTGCAGCGTTTTACCCTGAACGATTAAGCCCCACCTGCCCGATCCCTGCCCGCCGCAGTTACTTTGTGCATTAATTTTGCATACCCCCCGGCACTACCTCTTTAACGAATGACAGGAACTGCCATGGCCGGACTTCCCCACCCCCTGCAACGACCATTTGTGGCGCTTGCCACCCTTGTTTTCCTGGTGCTTCTGCCCGGCAGGGCCGCCTCCTTCTCTCTGGGTGAGATGCAGATCAAAAGCACCTTTGGCGAACCGTTACAGGCGGTCATTCCCCTGCGCCTGGAACCGGAAGAGGAGGCGAAAGGGGTGGAAACGCTTCTGGCCAACCAGAGTCGCTACCAAACTCTGCACCTGCCATGGGATCCCATTGTCACCCAGTTGAGGTTGCAGAGCAGTGGTCGTGGCAGCCAACGCACCCTCCTGATCAGCAGCGAACAGCCCATTCGGCAACCCTTTTTCAACCTGCTGTTGCAGACCAACAGCGGTGTGGGCAGCCATTTTCGTCACTATCCCATTGCCCTGCCCATCTCCCCCAACCAGGGCGCACCACAGCACACATCCACACACTATGGCCCGATCAAAAAAGGGGAGACTTTGGCCAGCATCGCCCGTCAACATCTGCCAGCCGACCTCTCTTTGCGACAACGCATGGTGGCCATCCTGAAGAGCAACCAGGGGCGTCATACTTTCGACAACATCCATGCTCTGCCTGTCGGAATTTCGTTGCAACTGCCCAATCGAGAGCAGATATTGCAAGTCAGCGCAGCAGAGATCGCCCAAGCCTTTGCGCAAACCAATGCTGCCCTGGCCAGCCCCCCCCCCCCCCCCCCCCCCCCCCCCCCCCCCCCCCCCCCCCCCCCCCCCCGCCCCCCCCCC